>JBIRBF010000103.1:0-9654 GCA_044326505.1 Candidatus Nanopelagicales bacterium
AGGTCAGACCGAAGGCGGCGGCGGTGGCGGCGTCGGCGGGCAGCAACTCGCCCGCGCGCAGGCACTTGGCGAAGTGGCCGCGCAGCATGGCGGCCTCGCGTTTGCTGAGGGTGTAGGCGGTCGGCTCGGACAGCGCGTAGGCGCCATCGACGAACCGCTTGCCGAGGATGCGGGCGACGCCGTTGTCCAGGGCGCGCGGGCACTGGACGTTGACGCCATCGACGCCGGCAAACGACCAGCGGACGAGGGGGGCAGAGGTCATGGTTCGTTTTCCGAGTAGGCGGTGACGACATCGATGGCGTCGCCATCGGTGCCCAGCGCCACGGTCAGGTCGTGGCTCCACAGCGGCAGGGCGGCCTCGCTGTCGAGTCGCGAGTAGAGTTCAGCCTCGATGTCGGCTTGCAGCGCGGGGAACATCCCGCCCACGTCGTCGCCCGGCGCAAACGCCCCGATTTCCCACGAGGTCAGGGCCACGCGGTCGGCGCCACCCTCAGCCCAGACGCGCCGGCCACTCTCGTAGTGGTCGAGGCCGCCGAGGTCGGTGGCCAGCGTCAGCAGGTCCACCGCGGCGCGCAGCATCGGCGCCACGCGCTCGTGCTGGTCGAGGTTCAGGTCACCGCGCAGGATGTAGACGAGGCGGTACTTGGCCGCGGTCATCGACCGGGACAGGGTGCGCTCGCCACCACGGCCGTTGACGGCGTACAGGGCCAGCAGCGGGTAGCGCCGGGTGATGTTGCCGAGGTACGGCGCCGGGTCCACGGTCATCGTGTCGATGCACGCCTGGCTGCCGGCGGGCGCCCCGCCCCACGCCAGGGCCGCCGCGTACGGTTTGCCGAGGTAGTGGTTGAGGACGTGCTTGAAGTAGGGCAGCGCCTCGGCCACGAACGGGTCGCAGGGGCGCAGCAGGGAGGCGGATTGGGCAACCGGCGCCAGGGGCGCGATCAAGGCGCCGCCCATGCGCAGGCGTTGCTCGCCGGCCTCGGTCGCGCTCGGTCCCTGCGTCGCAAACGACGCGGTGGCGCTGGCGGGTTGGGTCATGGGTCAGGCGAGGTAGAAGAGGCCGGTGGAGGGCCAGATCACGGCGAGGTCGCCGCCGGCCGGGTCGGTCACCGGGTAGGACAGGGCAGCGACCAGCAGGCCGGTAGCATCGGTGCCGCCGGTCTCGACCACGACGCACACCCACCCGACGGCCCCGGCGTCGAGCGCCGTCCAGGTCAGGTCCGCGGCGTCGAACACCACGCGGCCCTGTGCGTCCAGGGCGACGGTCTTGGACGCCAGGGTCTTGCGACCGCTGCCGCCGTAGCCGCCCGTGTAGCCGGTGCCGCTGATCTCGTAGGCGCTGGCCGCGGCGATGGTGGCGTCGGTGACCGACGGCGTGTACGTCGGCCTGGCCAGCAGCACCTTGAACGTGGCGGCGTCCCACGCCGTCGCCGTCTTGGACAGGGCCAGGCGGCCGGCGTTGGTGAGGATCGAGGTGGCCATTATCCGAGCCCTGCCGAGAAGATGGCCTCTTGCGCCGCGCGCTCACCCGTTGCCAGGAAGCGCGGCTCGGCGGCCGAGGACTCGATGGTGATGAAGTTGCGGGCCTTGGTGCCCGGGTGGCGCACGCGACGCGCGAACACCTTGGCGCCGTTGACGACGAACCGGAGGAGACTGCGGCCCTTGCCTCCCCTGCCCTGCCCTTGCTGGACGGGGCCGGACGCGCCGCCGCGCAGCCGCGGCATGATGACGTGCGCCTTGGTCCCGTCGTTGATGAACCGGGCAATGGCCCGGCCCGACGACACCCGGGCGCCCGTGCCGCCGTCCTCGCCCAGGGGGGTGACCTTGAACGACGCCTTGGTCTTGCCGGTGCGGTCCTGCCAGTAGTTCCCGGACAGGATGCGGCGCATCGTCTCGGTGGCCTCATCCATGGCGGCATCCGACGCCCGGCGGCGCAGGTCTTCCGCCATCTCCTTGCCGCGGGGCGGCAGGTCGGAGAGGTCGATCTCGACGGTGAACATAAGAAGTCGCCGAACGAAGAGGAGCCGTCCACGACGGTGAACATCGTGGTGGAGGTCTGCACGACACCGCCCGTGACGACCGACGACGCCACCGGGGGCGGCGCATCGACCATCTTGGCCAGCCCGGTCGCGATGCGCTCGCAGAGCTTGTCGGCCTGCGTGCGCAGCCGCGTCAGGTAGCTATCCTCAAGACGCAACGCGAACTCAGGCTTGCGCTCGAACGACAGCGCCATCGCGTACAGGACCGCGGCTTCCTTGGCCAGCGCCGGGGGCGGCGAGGCCATGGGAAACGTGCCGGTGTAGCTGCGCGCGATGGTGCCGTCCACGAGGTCGGACGCGGTCTGCACGACCGCATCCATGGCCGCCTGGTTGATGGTCCCGGTATTGTCGTCGTCGTACAGGGCCAGGACGCGAGGGACGCCGAGCCTGTTTTCCAGGTCGGTCTGCGTCAGGTAGGCCATCAACGAAACCCGACGTAGGTGCCCGTCGAGGCGGTCTTGACGATCTTGACGGCGAGGTTGGTGATCTCGTCGTCCGCGGCCATCGCCCGGGAGTGCGTGGTGGCGGCGTCGTCACCGTCCAGCACCACGACCACGGTACCCGCCGTCACGCACCGCAGGATGCGCAGGGGCGGGTCGTAGGTCGTGGCGTCCGCGGCGGTGACGGCGACGGTGTAACGGCAATGACCGATCCAGCCGGGACTCTGCCCGTCAAATTTGTCGGCCATCGGTCACGCTCACTGGTACGCGCCCTTGATGACGCCGCCGACGTAGGTAGAGGTCATGGTCTCCACGTCCTGGTGGATGACCACCATCATGTTGCCGCCCTGCGAGCCGCGGTTCTGGTTGAAGAACTCGCGCACGATGAACCCGCCGGACGACTGGCTCGCGTCCTGGCTGCCGCTCTGGCTCCACCGGAAGGTGTAGCTGGTGGCCACGTCGTCCTGCGACGCCGGGGGCATCTGCGGGGGCTGCCGGAACAGCACCACGTCGTTGCCCCAGATGTAGGACTTGGCCGTCGAGGACGACATGGCCTGCATCTTGGCGACGTAGATGGGGGGCAGTTGCAGCAGCGCCGAGATCTCGGCGGGGCTCGGGATGGGCGAGGCGTTGTTCTTGTAGGCGTAGAACGCCCGCACCGCGTTGTTGCGCACGAAGGCGTTGTAGACGGGGAACGGCATGAGGATGCCGCTGCACTCGCCCCACGAGGCTTCCATGCGGTCCATCAGATCCTTGACCGGATCGGACGACGCGCCCGCGTTCCACTTGTAGGCCGCGCCGGCCGCGGTCAGGTCGCCGACGTTGGCGCTGGCCCAGTTGGCCGAGGTGGTCAGCATGGTGGAGACGCGCAGCTCGCGGTTGAGCATGAGCGCCTGCATGATGCGGCGCGCGGTCGCCTGCCGGATCTTGAGGGGGGCGTCGGCCGCCGCCTCGATCTGCGAGGACACGAAGCCGCCGAGCGCGTACTCGACGGTGGTGAAGGTCGCGTTGCTCAGCCGGGGGCTGATCTCGGCCACCTGCCCGCCAGGGGCGCCGACCGACGGGTTGGCCGTCTGGAAGGCGTCCTCCTTGGCGAACGTGTAGAACTTGTCGCTGGGCTTCGGCACCAGCAGGGCGGGGCTCACCACGTCGGCCATGGGGGGCGCGTTGGCGTAGCCGGCCGCGTAGTTCGGCAGGGAGGCGGCCTGGTGGACATCGCCGGTCCCGAGGTCCATGCGGATGCTGGACTCGCGCGCCGACGAGAAGATGGCCTTGGCCTGCTCGCGGTCGCCGTTGCTGCTGGCCAGGGCCAGGTTGGCCGCGGAGAACTCGGCGCAGTAGTCGGCGAGGATGGCCGCGCGGGTCTGGTCCTGCGTGCGGTCCATGACCGACAGCTTGGTGACCTCGGCGCCGCTGGCGTCGTAGACGTGGCCGTTGTTGATGTCGAGCTTGAAGGCGCGGCCCGAGCCGTCCTTGTAATCGATGACGTGAGATTTCGCCATGGTAGGGGGCTCCGGGCTCAGGCGTTCTTGGCGGGCTGGAGGAGGACGGCGATCAGCTCGCCCTCGGTCGAGGAGGTGATGGCCATGCCGATCTGGGCGGCGGCGGCCGAGTGGGCCTTGGCCCAGCCGACCTTGAGGGCGGTGGCGCTGGCCTGCACCATGGTGCCGGCGGTGATGGCGCCCTCGCACTTGATCAGCGCGATGCCGCTGGTGCGGACGATGCCGGTGGCGCCAGCGGCGATGTCGGCCGTGGTCACGCCGACGACGGAGACGCCGGCCGAGCCGGGCAGGGCGATGCCAGCGGCGTTGTTGGTGCCGGTGGGCGAGACGACGTTGGAGGTGTCGATGATCACGGCCAGGTTGGCCGCGACGGTCGAGCCGCCGTAGTTCTTGAAGGGGAAATCCCCCAGGGACGGCGTGGAAGAGATCTGCTCGTAGACGGCCATGGCTCAGGCCCCCTTGCGGTTGAAGAAGATGTTCTGGGCGGCCTCGAGCGAAATGCCCCTGGCCTCGGAGAGCGCGCGGATCGCGCCGCGGACATCGGTGACGACGGCGGCCGGGTCGTCGGCGCCGAGCACGGCGGCCGGCGCGTCCGGCGCGCGCGGCGGGACGACCTCGATGGACAGCAGGCGCTTGGCCGGGTCCACCTTCGGGTAGAGCTTGCGGAAGGCGTCTGGCGAGGCGGTCAGGAGCGCCAGCAGCGCGTCCTTGTCGCCGGCAGCGATGCCCTTGGCCTTGCCGTGCGCGGCGATGGCTTCGGCCACCTCGGCCTCGCGGTCGGCGGCCAGGCGGGTGGCCTGCTCGGCGCGCAGGGCGTCAAGCTCGGCCTGCACCTTGGCGGCCTGCTCGTTGAGCGTGACCACCTCGGCGTCGCGGGCGCGCAGGGTGAGGGTGGCCGCGTTCAGGTCGGACTCGGCCTTGAGGGCGCGGGTCTCGGTGGCGGTCAGCTTGGTGGCTTGCTCGGCGTTGTCGCGCAGCAGCCGGGCATTCTCTTCGGCGTGGTTCTTGTCGCTCATGGCGGGGGTCTCCGCGCCTGTCCGGCTGGACGGCGGTTCGTCTTCGTCTTCGGCCGAGTGGTGCTCGACCTCGTGTTCGGCGATGGCGGCCTGGATCAGCGCGCGCATGGCCTCGAACACCTGTTCCCAGGTGTGGTGGGTGGGCAGGTTGGCGAGGTCGCGCATCGGGCGCGTGTACGTCCCGATGTCGACGCCGTGGACGAGGGCGCCCGGGTTGCCGCCGGCTGCCTCGTACAGGTCGCAGACGCGCGAGAGGGCGTCGTTGCACTCGGCCGGCGAGGCCAGCTCCCCGAGCTTCAGGCAGGCGCGCAGGCGCGGCATGAACTCGTGGCTCGAATAGGCCGACATCGTGACGGTCTGCCCGTCGCCGGCCGGGGTGGTGTCGGTCGCCATGACGGGTACCATTCCTCGCAAAAAGGGCTTGTTGGTGAGGGCCACGCTGGTGAGCCGGGCCCCGATGGGCTTGCCGGTCTCCGGGTGCTTGGCGTTGAACCGGATGGCCGGGCTGACGTGGCGGTATTTGCCCTGCCGGATGTAGGTCCGGGCCGGCTCCAACCACTCCACCAGCGCCCACAGGCCGCTGATCCCGCGGTTGTCGAGCTGGCGTATCCAGCCCTGTGCGGGGGCGCCCTCGGCCGGGATGCTGCCCTCGGTCGGTTCGAGTTCCGAGGCGTGCTCGAAATCAAACGCGACCTGGCCGCCGTCCACCTCGGTGAAGTTGCGGCAGATGTCCGAGAACACCACCGGGGTCAGGGCGAAGGGTCCGGCCGGGTGGCCGCGGAACTCCCCGACCTTGGCGATCTGTTGCCAGCGCGGGCCGTCGTCGCCGCCCCCTGCGGCCAGCAACAGGCTGGGCGCCTGCACCGTGCGCTCGGTGTCCGCGAGGTGCAGTTCCAGCCGACCATGCACCGGGTGCTTGATCGACAGGTGCATCTTGCGGCGCCGGGGCTTGTCGGGGCTCAGCGCCCGCGTAGCCCGGTCGAGGTCGGCGCGGGCCTTGGCGTAGGCTTCCGGCGTGAGGGTGGCCTTGCTCTTGTCGAGGCGCGCGCGGGCTTGCGCGACGCGCTCCGGGGTGTCGAGGGCGGCCATGGTCTTGTTGGTTTTGGCGGGGCGGGCGGCGCGTACGGCGCCGGGCTGGTGGACATCGCCCACGCCCAGATCCAGGCGGGCGTTGGTGCTCACCGGGTCACCAGTTGGTGATGCAGAAATCCAGCGTGCTCACGTCGGCGTTGTTGATGGTGCCGGCGGCCACCTCGGCCCGGATGAGGACCGCCGCGGTGCCGGACTTGCCGGCGGTGCGGGACGCCACCGGGGCCGCGTAGCCGCCCGTGGTGGCGGTCGAGGTGCCAGCGGTGTTGCGGGTGACCACGACCGGGCTCTTGGTGGTCGAGAACAGGTACAGGCCCTGCGTCGCGTCGAGGGTGATCGTCCCGGCCACGAGGGTCAGGGTGCCCTTGACCACGCGGGGGTAGAACAGCGGGTCGTCCGTGCCGACGACCTTGCTGCCGGTGCACATGGCCTTCCACGAGGAGCCGGCCCAGAGGGTGCCCTCGGAGACCTCCACGACGCAGCCGTTGTTGATGGCGGCGCCCGTGGCGAAATCGTCGGCGCGGGTCAGGGGCGCGGTGCCGGTGGCGACGGTGCCGACCACGTAGATGCCGCACTGGGCGGCGGTGGTCTGGTTGGCCAGAAGCACGCGCTCCCCGGCCACGTAGGTGAGGCCGTCGTTGCTGGCGACGGTGAAGGCCGCGAGGTCGGCCACGTTGGCGAACACCACGCCGCGGACCAGGCTCGGCGCCTTGTCCAGGTCGGCCTTGGCCGCGGTGGCGACGGTCACGAGGGCATCGGCGACGGCAAACGCGCTGCCGCCCATCTGGGGCTTGGTGGGGACGGTGATGGTGCTGGGCATGGCGGTGGGTCTCCGGGGTAAGTCAGTCGTCGCCAGCGTCGCCGCCGGCCTGATCGGTGACGCCGCCCTCGGCGGTGTCGGGGTCGTCCTCACGACCACCGCGCGGGCGGTCGATGTCGTCCGGGGTCGGCGCGTCCTTCTCGGGCGCCACCTCGGTCGGCGGCGCGTCCTTGACGGGCGCGGGGTCCGGCTTCCTGGACGGGTCGAGCGGGGGCGGGGCCCCGGCGCTGACCGGCACCATGCGGCGTCCGGCCACGTTGTCCGGGGCCAGCGTCGGCACGCCGCACTGGCGGGCCACGGCGTCGGCGTCCACGGGGATGCCGCTGGCCGCCGCCTTGGTGTTCAGGTCGAGGACGGCGTGGGGGCTGGGCTTGTCGAGGTGCAGTGTGGCGCGCGGCGCCAGGTGCGTCCGGCCGGGCCAGTTGCGGTCCACGCACGGCACCAGCAGGTCACGGTCGAGCGTCTGGCAGAGCATCCCGGCCGACAGCCGTGCGCCCTCCAACTCGCCTTCCTTGCCGGTCTCGCTCGTGCTCTTGCTGCCGAACTTGCCGGCTGAGGTGGTGAACGTGTTGCCGAGCAAGAGCCGCGTCGTCTGCTCGTCGCAGATGGCGATCCACTCGGGCACGGTCATCGTGGACGCGCTGCCCTTGAGGGCGGGGCCGTCCATGTGAATTTTGATGGCGTCGGCCAGCGTCGCCGCGGTCAGGGTGCCGATGCCGAGCGCCTTCACCGTGGCGTCCGCCTGCGCGATGTCGTCCGGCGAGGCCGCGCGCGGCACGTCCGTGCTGGTCGTGGCGTACGAGGCCCAGGTGAGGATCTTGGTGTAACGCTCGATGAACGAGGCGCCCTGCCGCATCCCGATGATCTTGAAGGCCATCAACCACACCAGTGCGCGGCCCAGCCCCTCGCGGGTCGGGTAGTCGTCGCGGAACTGCGGGGTGTGGACGACGAACTTGCCGGGCGGCATGTCCCTCGTGATGTTCAGGCCGAACCCGGGGCGGTTGGTCGGGGCGTCCCAGCCGTAGCCAGTGACCGAGCCCTGATCCCACAGGTGCAGATCCCACGAGCCGGCGTCCGGGTAGGCCAGGCGGCGGCTGTGGACGAACGTGAGGCGGCGAGGCCAGAAGCCCCCGTCCACGTCGCCCCACACCACCTCGCTCGCCGCCACGCCGAGGATGTCGGCGCGGGCCAGGCTGGCGAGGCGCTGCGTCAGGTCCGGCAGGCCGAGGATGCGCTGGCTCACCGTCTCGGCGATCTCGCGGGCGAGGTCGGCCTCCGGGTGGTCCGGCGGCAGGTCCGGCGGGTCGATGCTCAGCCGGGCCCCGGCGATGGTCTGCACCCGCTTGACCACCATGGCCTGCGCGTGGGCGTCCCGCTCGATCAGCTCGTTGAACAGGTCAACGTAGTTCTGGCGGTAGCCCGTGGTGCAGATGCGCAGGGCATTGCTCACGTACTGGAGCGTGAGGCCCGACCCGAGGACGACCGGGTAGCGGTCGATCAGGGGCGCGGGCGCCAGCAGGTCCGGCGTGGGCGTCGGCGCCATGGCGAGCGCGGGCGCGGCCGGTGGCGCGGTGGTTGCGGCGCCTCGGCCTTTCTTGCGTGCCATGGGGGGGTGGGTGTCGGTCAGAGGTCAGAAGCCGAGCGAGGCATCGTCCGGGTGGAACAGCGCCAGGGGCGGGGGCGGGACAGCGGGGCCATGGCCACGAAAGATCGCCAGACACACGGCGTCGGCGTGGTTGGGGCTGCGCTTCAGCCGCTTCTTGGTCTCGTCCTTGGACTCAACCTGATAGCGACCCTGCGCATCGAAGCCGTAGTGCGGGGCCACCAGTTCGCCGGCCAGCTTGTCGTCGGGCGGCAGGGCGCCGCCTTCCTTGAGCCACTCGGCAGCGGCGAACCAGAGCTGATCGCGCAGCCGGTGATAGTTCTCGCTCGTAGCAGCCTCGGACACGTTGACCTCGATCACGTCGAGGATGTCCCGGTGCTGCTTGAGCTGGTCGGCGCAGGACGCACCCACGCCGATTACGTCGATCTTCACCTGCGGCTTGGGCTCCCCCGTGCGGCGCAGGGAGCGCACGGCCTCGACCACCCGGCCGGCGAGCTGGATGCCGTCCAGGCCGGTGAAGGCTTGCAGCGGCAGGATCTTCTTGCCGCGACGGGCGGCAATCACGCTGTCGTCGTCGCCATACCGAGCCGGGTCCACCCCGAAGGCCAGGTCACCCTCGGCCGGGGTGTTGGGCCAGATGTCCTGCGCCTGGGTGAGCCAGGCCAGGGCCACGACCACGTCGGACCCCTGGGCCGGGAAGTCGCCCTTGACGCGGACGGCGTAGATCGGGGACTCGGTGCCCCACTCGCGCCGCTTCTCGTCCACCCACTCGGCCGTCGCCAGCCCGGGGATGACGACCCGGCCGGCGCGTGCGTTCGGGGTGTCCTCGCTCGAAAGTTTGAAGGTGCGCCAGAACTCACGCTTGGCGTGGAAGGCGTCATAGAACGTCCCGACGGTCTGCGTCGGGTTGCTGAACATCACGATGCGGGCGCCGCCTGCCCGGTTGCCTTCGATGGCCTCGAAGATCGGCTCGGGGATGCCGCTCGCCTCGTCCAGAATGAACAGGACGTTCTGGCCGGAGATGCCGGCCATGCGTTCCGGCTTGTCGGTGCTGAACCCCTGCACCCGGCGACCGTCCGGCAACCGGAACCCGGTACCAGGGTCGATAGCCGGCTCCGGTCCCAGGTTCAGCAGGGCGCTGGACC
>JBIRBF010000178.1:0-5673 GCA_044326505.1 Candidatus Nanopelagicales bacterium
AATGTCATGTTCGATCAGGAACGTCAGGTTATCCATGACGGCGGTGGGGGTCGTGAAATCCACGACAACCTCGACGCCTGCTGCCACCAGGCCAGCCAGGTCGTCGCCTACATCGAGGGCTGCGCCCAGGTCCATGTCCTCGGCCGCGTCGACCGCCCGACAGACCTCTCGACCCATGCGCCCCTGCGCTCCCAGAACTCCCACGCGCAACGTCATTCCCCGTCCTCCGATCGGGTCCGCTGGTCTGCACCGGCCCCTCCCGCCGGCGCCGGCACCTCCGGCCCCACGGTACTGAGGAATCTGGGCCCCGCCAGCAGGGTGGCGGCCAGCTCGTGGACAGCGTCAGCGGTGACCGCGTCGAACCCGGCCAGGGATTCCTCGGTCTCGATGAGCACGCCTGTGGCCAGTTCGGCCGTGCCCAACTCCATCATGCGGGCGCCGCTCCGCTCGAGCCCGAGCACCAGCGAGCCGGCCTCCTGGCCTCGACCTCGCGCGACCTCGTCGTCGGTCAGGCCCTCTGCGGCCACCTCGGCCAGCACGGAGAGCACCACATCCACCGTGGCCTCGGCCTTGGCCGGCATTGTCCCGCTGTAGACGCCGAACGATCCGGCATCGGAGTATCGGCTGGCGAACGAGCCGACCGAGTAGGCCAGTCCGCGGTTCTCGCGCACCTCCTGGAACAACCGGCTGGACATCCCGCCGCCGAGGGCGGCGTCCAGCACACCCAGGGCGTAGCGCCGGGCGTCCATGCGCGCCAGCCCCGGCATTCCAAGGACGATATTGACCTGCTCAGTGTCGCGCTGGCGGGCTCGGGCAGCAGCGAAGCCGCCGGCCTGCGCAGAGGTCTGGTGCAACAGCGGTGTCGTCGCTGGGGGCACCGGCCGGATGCCCGGCGGTGCCACGAGCCTGCGGGCGGTGTCGAGTTCCGCGACGGGCACGAATCGCTGTCGCGGTGCTCCGCTGGGCGCCCAATCCGGCCCCGCCGCGGCCACCGCTGTGGCGACTGCCGAGGCTACGGCGCTGTGTTCCAGGCCGCCTGCCGCCACAACCGCGATGTTGTCCGGCGTGTACCACCGGCGGTAATGCGCACGGACCTCGTCCGGGGTTATCTCGCCGATGCTGGTGGGAGTGCCGATGATGGGCCGCGCCAGGGTGCTGCCGGCGTAGAGCATCGCCGCAAACGACTCGTGCGCGACACCTGAGGGATCGTCGTCGTGCATGGCGATCTCCTCGAGCACCACTTCGCGCTCGGACTCCACGTCGGCGTCAGTGATCAGCGCCGAGGTGATCATGTCGAGCAGCACATCGACTGCCAGCGGCAGGTCCCGGTCGATCACACGCGCGTAGAAGCACGTGTATTCCTTGGTGGTGAAGGCATTGAGCTCGCCGCCCACCGCATCGATCGCCGCCGAGATCTGCAGCGCGGTGCGCCGCCTCGTGCCCTTGAACAGCAGGTGCTCCAAGAAGTGGCTGGCACCTGCGACCCGATCGTCCTCGTCGCGGGAACCGACGGGCACGACGACGCCCACGCTCACCGACCGGGACGCAGGCATCGCTTCGGTGAGCAGGCGCACGCCGGGATCGACCACGGAGCGGCGGATGATGCTGCCGTCCGGGTCGATCGCCAGCGTGAGCGTCTCCCCCGGCGCGCAGGCGCCGGGGGCGGGCAGATCGATCATGGCGCCGGATCAGGCGTCGGCGTCGACGGTCTCAGCCGCCTCCTCGACGACCGGAACCAGGCTCAGCTTGCCCCGCTGGTCGACTTCCTTGATCTCGACCTGGAGCTTCTGGCCTACGCTCAGCACGTCCTCGACGGAGTCGATGCGCTTCCGGCCGGGGACCAGCTTCTTGACCTCGGAGATGTGCAGCAGGCCGTCGCGCCCGGGCACCAGCGAGACGAAGGCGCCGAAGTTGGTGATCTTCACGACGGTGCCCAGGTAGCGGTCACCGACGTTCGGCAGCTGCGGGTTGGCGATGGCGTTGATCTGGTCGCGGGCCGCCTCGGCCGATGGGCCGTTGGTGGCGCCGATGTAGATCGTGCCGTCGTCCTCGATCGAGATGTCCGCGCCGGTCTCCTCCTGGATCTGGTTGATGATCTTGCCCTTCGGCCCGATCACCTCGCCGATCTTGTCCACCGGGATGACCACCGAGATGACGCGGGGAGCGTGCTCGGACATCTCGTCGGGCTCGTCGATCGCCTCGAGCATCACGTCCAGGATCGCCAGGCGAGCCTCACGGGCCTGCTGCAGGGCACCGGCCAGCACCGACGCGGGAATGCCGTCGAGCTTGGTGTCGAGCTGCAGGGCGGTCACGAACTGCGACGTGCCGGCGACCTTGAAGTCCATGTCGCCGTAGGCGTCCTCGGCGCCGAGGATGTCGGTGAGGGCCACGTAGCGGGTCTCACCGTCCACCTGATCGGACACGAGGCCCATGGCGATGCCCGCCACGGGAGCGCGCAGCGGGACGCCGGCGTTGTACAGCGACAGCGTCGAGGCACACACCGAGCCCATCGAGGTGGACCCGTTGGAGCCGAGCGCCTCGGACACCTGCCGGATGGCGTAGGGGAACTGGTCGCGTGCCGGAAGCACCGGCACCAGCGCCCGCTCCGCCAGCGCGCCGTGGCCGATCTCGCGCCGCTTGGGCGAGCCCACCCGGCCGGTCTCGCCGGTCGAGTAGGGCGGGAAGTTGTAGTTGTGCATGTAGCGCTTGCGCGTCACCGGCGACAACGTGTCGAGCTGCTGCTCCATCCGAAGCATGTTCAGCGTGGTGACTCCCATGATCTGGGTCTCGCCGCGCTCGAACAGGGCCGAGCCGTGCGCCCGCGGGACGACGTCGACCTCGGCCGAGAGGGTACGGATGTCGCTGATGCCACGACCGTCGATGCGCACCTGGTCGGTGAGGATCCGCTGCCGGACGAGCTTCTTCGTAAGCGCGTTGAAGGCGTTGCCCAGCTCCTTCTCACGGCCGGCGAACTGCTCGGCGAGCTCGGCCACGACGCGATCCTTGATCTCGTCGGTGGTGTTCTGCCGCTCGAGCTTGTCGGCGATGGTGAGAGCGTCGGCGAGGTCGTCGGACGCCACCGCAGCAACCGCGTCGTAGGCGTCGGGCTGGTACTCCGGGAACGTCGGGTAGGTCCGGGTCGGCTTGGCTGCGACCACGGCCAGCTCCTGCTGCGCCTCGCAGAGGGTCCGGATGAAGGACTTGGAGGCCTCGAGCCCCTCGGCCACGACCTCCTCGGTGGGCGCCTGAGCCCCGCCTGCGATCAGATCGACCGTGCCCTCGGTGGCCTCGGCCTCGACCATCATGATGGCGACGTCGTCACCGACGATGCGTCCGGCCACCACCATGTCGAAGACGGCGGTCTCGAGCTCGTCATGGGTGGGGAATGCCACCCACTGGCCGTCGATGAGTGCGACGCGGGTGGCGCCGATGGGTCCGGAGAACGGCAGGCCGGACAGCTGCGTGGACATGGACGCGGCGTTGATGGCGAGCACGTCGTACAGGTGCTGCGGGTTGAGCGAGAGCACGGTGATGACCACCTGCACCTCGTTGCGCAGGCCCTTGACGAAACTCGGGCGCAGCGGCCGGTCGATCAGGCGGCAGGTGAGGATGGCGTCCTCGCTGGGCCGGCCCTCGCGGCGGAAGAACGAACCGGGAATGCGCCCGGCGGCGTACATGCGCTCCTCGACGTCCACGGTCAGCGGGAAGAAGTCGAAGTGCTCCTTCGGGTGCTTGCCCGCGGTCGTGGCCGACAGCAGCATCGTGTCGTCGTCGAGGTAGGCGACGGCTGCGCCGGCGGCCTGCCGGGCGAGCCGGCCGGTCTCGAAGCGGACGGTGCGGGTGCCGAATGAGCCGTTGTCGAGAACGGCGGTGGACGATTGGATGTCAGGACCCTCCATGGGCTCCTCCTTGATACGAGCCCTGCGAAGGCACGCGGCGGCGGGCGGCGATCGTCGATCGAGGGCTCGCCAGGCATGCCGCCTGGCTCGAGTCCACCACCGAGGACCGACACCTCGCATCCGCCGGTGCCGGCGGGGCGCTGGTGTTGGGTTGTGGTGCGGCTATCGGCGCAGGCCGAGACGCTCGATCAGGGATCGGTAGCGCTCGATGTCGGTGTCAGCCACGTAGTTGAGCAGACGACGGCGACGACCCACGAGCAGCAGCAGGCCGCGGCGCGAGTGGTGGTCGTGCTTGTGCGTCTTGAGGTGCTCAGTCAGGTGCGAGATACGGTGCGAGAGCAGCGCGATCTGCACCTCCGGCGAACCTGTGTCGCCTGGGTGCGTGGCGTACTCCGTGATGATCTGCTGCCTGGTCTCGGAATCGGTCGGCATTGTTCCTCTCGGACGCGGTCGGGCCTCGGGTCGTGTGCGCGGCTTGCTGCGCGGCCAACGAGGGCGTTATCGGAAGTCGGATCACCGGGCGTCCGTCCAGTGACCGTCTGCGGGGCAGTCTAGCCGACAGCTCGCGCGTCCCATCCCGGTGGGGCGCGCGGGCGGCGGCCGACGGCACCCCGCTCAGCGCAGGCCGAGGTACTCGCGGGCGAGCTCGACGTCGTGGCCCATCTGCTCGACGAGTTTGTCGGCCGAGGTGAATTTGACCTGGCGGCGCAGTCGCCCGACGAAATCCACTCCGGCCATACGGTCGTAGATGTCGAAGTCCTCCGGCGCGTCGATGGCGTAGGCCTCGACCGTCAGCTGCTCGCCCTGGAACGTCGCATTGCGTCCGACGCTGATGGCGGCCGGGTACGACTGCTCGGCGTCACCGTACGGGGATACCACGAGCCTGCCCGCGTACACGCCTTCAGCCGGCACGGCGGCCAGCGGTGTCGGGAGGAGGTTGGCCGTGGGGTAGCCCAGGTCTCGCCCGCGCTGATGACCGCGCACCACCTGCCCCTCGACCCGATGCGGTCGGGCAAGTCCGCGACCAGCCGCCGCCACATCACCCTCGGCGACGTAGGCCCGGATCTCGGTCGAGCTGAGCGGCGTGTCCTCCCGGCCGACCAGGCCCTGCCGGAGCAGCGGCACCGCATCGACTTCCATCCCCGCGCAGCCACCGACCTCGCGCAGCATGGCCACATCGCCGCGCGCCCGGTTACCGAAGCGGAAGTTCTCGCCGACGACCACCAGCCTTGCCCCTAATTCTCCGATCAGCAGGCTGTCGATGAAGTCCTCCGGCTGCTGGGCGGCCAGCTCGGCGTCGAAGGGCAGCACCAGAGCGACGTCCACACCGAGCCACTCCATCAAGTCCAGCCTCTGCGCCAGCGTCGCCAGGCGGGTCGGTGGCTGCGGCTTGACAACCTCGGCCGGGTTGGGATCGAAGGTGACCACGACGCAGCGCTCGCCGCGGGCGCGCGCATCCGCCATGGCTCGGCGCAGCAGCACCCGATGACCACGATGTACGCCGTCGAAGACCCCAATGGCGACCGCCGGCTTCCCCCGCTCGACGTCGTTAAGACCGTACCAGCGCTCCACCGGGCTCCTCCTGGGTCAGTCGATCGGGTCGGTCAGGACGATGACAGGCGCCAGCATTCCACGTTCGACGCGGACGATCGCGGCCACATCGCCGCGCGCCACGGCCGCTACCTCGCGACCCTCGTACTCGTCGTACCCGTCGAACTGGAACCCACGTTTCACGGCGCAGTAGATTGCCCCGTACCCGGACATCGAGATGTAC
>JBIRBF010000130.1:0-7906 GCA_044326505.1 Candidatus Nanopelagicales bacterium
GCAGTGCGCGATCGGCTGCGCCTGTCCGACGTGCCCTCGCCAGACGCCGATGCCGCCGCCATAGCGGCGCACGTCTTGGGGGTCAGGCAGGCGGAGCTGGTGCTGGCGCCGGATCCCGATCCGGCCCAGATCGATCGGGCGCTTGACTTCGCCGAGCGACGCGCGATGCGCACCCCGCTGCAGCACCTGCTGGGCCACGCCGCGTTCCGGACCATCGAGCTCGCGGTCGGACCCGGGGTGTTCGTGCCCCGGCCGGAGACCGAGGTGCTCGTCGGGGAGGTGCTGGCCTGGCTCGATCAGGAGGCGCGCGGCGGTGCACCCGGCGACCCAGTCGTGGTCGATCTGTGCTCCGGCTCCGGTGCGATCGCCCTCGCCGTCGCCGCGGAGTTCCCGGCCGCGCGGGTGTTCGCGGTCGAGCGGGAGGACGATGCGTTCCACTGGCTGCGGCGCAATTGTGCGGCGACCGGCGCGGTGGTGCCGATCCATGGGGACGCGACTGCCGTAGGCGCTCCAGGTGATCCGAGAGCCGGGCTCGTCGGCCGGGTGTCGGTGGTGACGTGCAACCCGCCCTACATCCCCGACGCCTGTATTCCGCGCGATCCGGAAGTAGCCGCCCACGACCCTGCGGTGGCGCTGTACGGCGGCTCCGACGGACTCGACGTCGTGCGTGGGATCCTCGGTCCGGCGGCCGCACTGCTGCGCCGCGGCGGGCTGCTGGCGATCGAGCACGGTGACGCTCAGGGGGAGCAGGCGGGCCCGCTCGGCGTCCCGGCGACGGTCCGGTCCGCTGGTGCCTTCGAGTCCGTCCGCGACATCGAGGATCTGACCGGGCGCCCCCGGGTCACGCTGGCGGCTCGGCGGTGACCTTCGGGCCGAGCGATTCGCAGATCTGCTCCAGCCGCTCCGGCGGCACCGACCCGGGGCGCAGGACCGTCGGCGGCGCGGCCGTCACGTCGACCACGGCTGAGGCGCGCCCGGCGGCCAGCGGCCCCGCATCCAAGTAGACGGCCACTGCTTCGCCCAACTGGTCCCTGGCATCGTCGCAGGTCATGGGCACGTCCAGGCCGACGAAGTTGGCTCCGGTGGCGGCCGTGGGGCCAGTCGCTGCGAGCAGTTCCAGGGCCAGCGGGTGCAGCGGCATGCGCACCATCACCGTGCCTGAGGGATCCACGTCCCAGATCAACGACGGCTGCTGCTTCGCAAGCAGCGTCAGCGGCCCGGGCCACAGCGCCGCGATGAGCTGGCGGGCGTCGTCGGTGAGCCCGCGGGTGAGCGCGTCCACGACGCCGGCCTTGCCGATCAGCACCGGCAGGGGCGTTCCAGGAGGCCGTCCCTTGGCCGAGCGCAAAGCAGCAGTGGCGGCGGTGTTGAACGCATCGCACGTCACCGCGTAGGCGCTGTCGGTGGGCAGGACCACCAGGGCGCCGCGGCGAAAGGCGGACGCAGCGGCGGCCAGTCCCGCCTTGCGGCGGTCTGGGTCGCGGCAGTCGAAGACCTGGCTCATGGGGACAGTCTGCCCCGAATCTGGCCACCCGTAGAATCTGCCCATGACCACAGTGCCGTTCTGGGGCCCGGACTTCTCCGCGCTCGCCGCCGAAGACCCGCAGATCGCCGACATCCTGCTCTCCGAGCTCGACCGTGCGAGGTCGGGCCTGCAGCTCATCGCCAGCGAGAACTTCACCTCGCCGGCCGTGCTGGCGGCGCTCGGCTCCACGCTGAGCAACAAGTACGCCGAGGGGTACCCCGGCAAGCGCTACTACGGCGGGTGCTCCGAGGTGGACAAGGCCGAGCTGATCGGCATTGAGCGCGCCAAGGAGTTGTTCGGGGCCGAACACGCCAATCTGCAGCCGCACTCCGGGGCGAGCGCCAACATCGCGGCCTACGGGGCCTTCGTCAAGCCCGGCGAGAAGGTGCTGGCCATGAGTTTGCCGCATGGCGGTCACCTGACCCACGGTTCGCGGGTCAACTTCTCCGGCAAGTGGTTCGACATCGTGTCCTACGGGGTCACGGAAGACACCGAGTTGATCGACTACGACCAGGTCCGCGACCTGGCTCGGCAGCACCAGCCCAAGATGATCATCGCGGGTGCCACGGCCTATCCGCGCCTGATCGACTTCGCTGCTTTCCGCGCCATCGCCGACGAGGTCGGCGCCATCCTCATGGTCGATGCTGCCCACTTCATCGGCCTGGTGGCCGGCAAGGCCATCCCCAGCCCGGTTCCCTACGCAGATGTGGTGTGCTTCACCACCCACAAGGTCCTGCGCGGCCCGCGCGGCGGCATGATCCTCTGCAAGTCCGAACACGCCGCGAAGATCGACAAGGCTGTGTTCCCGATGATGCAGGGCGGCCCGTTGATGCACGCGATCGCGGCCAAGGCCGTGGCGCTGAAGGAGGCCGCGACGCCCGGCTACCAGGCGTACGCGTCCCAGGTGATCGACAACGCCCGCGCACTCACCTCTGCACTGTCGGATCAGGGCATGCGCCCGGTCAGTGGCGGAACCGACACCCACCTGGCCCTGCTCGACCTGCAGCCGCTGGGAATCACCGGCACCGAGGCCGAGGCACGCAGCGACGCGGCCCGGATCACCCTGAACAAGAACGCAATCCCGTACGACCCGCAGCCGCCTATGGTGGCCTCCGGCATCCGGGTGGGCACCCCGAGCGTGACCACTCAAGGGATGACGACCGGCGACATGGCGGTGGTGGGTGACCTCATCGGGCGTGCGCTGCGCCAGCCCGACACCGCCGACGAGGTCGCCGTGGAGGTCGAGCGCTTGGTGGCCGCCCACCCCGCGTACGACCGGACGTAGCCCGAACGGACCAGGCTGCGGCGGGGCGGTTCGCTGGGACCTGCGCCGCGGGTACTCTGGCCCCGTGCGCGAGTACCTGCTGTGCCTGTTCGCAGCAGCTGCCGTCACCTACTTGACCATGCCGCTCGTGCGGGTCCTGGCCATCCGCTGCGGCGCGATGGCCGAGGTGCGCGACCGCGACGTCCACACGGTGCCGATCCCGCGCTGGGGCGGCCTGGGCATGCTCTTCGGGCTGCTGGCCGCGTTCCTGTTGGCCAGCAAACTGCCGATGATGCGTTCGGTGTTCGAGACCAACTCCACGCCGCGAGCGATTCTGTCCGGGGTGGCGGTGATCGTCGCGCTCGGGCTGATCGACGATCGCTGGGGCCTGGATGCGTCGGTCAAACTGCTGGGCCAGACAGTCGCCGCCGGGCTCATGGCCTGGCAGGGGATCCAAATCGTCTGGCTGCCAATCGGCGGCACCCTGGTGCTCGATCCGCTCACGTCAATGGCACTGACGACGCTGGTCATCCTGGTGGCCATCAACGCGGTCAACTTCGTCGATGGGCTCGACGGCCTGGCGGGCGGCATCGTGGCGATCGCGGCACTCGCGTTCTTCATGTACGCCTACCTGCTGAGCGTGGAGTTCGGCTTCACCCGAGCCACGCTGGCGACCCTGCTGTGTGCCTTACTCGCAGGCATGTGCCTGGGCTTCTTGCCGCACAACATCTACCCCGCGCGGATTTTCATGGGCGATACCGGATCGATGCTGATCGGTCTGTTGCTCGGAGCGGCGATGATCACGCTGGCCGGCCGGCTGGATCCGAGCGCCCTGCAGGGCGTGACGTTCTTTCCGGCTCTGTTGCCGCTTCTCCTGCCTTTGGCGGTGGTGGCGGTGCCGCTCACCGACGTCGTCCTGGCCGTCAGCCGGCGCGCTCGGGCCGGGCGCAGCCCATTCTCGCCGGACAAGCAGCACCTGCACCATCGGCTGCTCGAGATGGGTCATTCCCAGCGCCGGGCGGTCTACCTGATGTACGGCTGGACGGCGCTGCTGGCCTTCACGGCAGTCTCGATGGCCTTCATGTCCGTGGCCGTCTCGGCCACGCTGTTCATCATGGGCACGCTCGGAATGGTGCTTCTCGTGCGCCAGCGCCCGGCCGACGGCGGGCTGATCGCCGGACCCGGCCAGGGGGTCGGGTAGTTTCGCCAGCTATGAGCACAGCGCCGGACACGCCCCCGATCGAGCCCGTGGCCGCGCCGGAGGTCGTCACCCTGGTGCGGATCCCGGCGCTTGTCACCCTCGTCGTCGGCGTGATCGCGACGATCGCCGGCACGGTACTGGCCGGCGGCAAAGGCCTGCTGGGCGGAATCCTGGGCACCGTGGTGGTTGTGGGCTTCTTCGCCGCCGGGCAGTTGATCGTGGGTCGGGTGCTGCGCACCAACCCGGCCCTGGGTCTCAACGTGGCGCTGCTGGTCTACATCGTCCAAATCGGCGTCCTGCTGGTGCTCCTGCTGGTGCTCAAGAACGCCTCGTTCTTCGCGCCCAAGGTGTTCGCCTTCACCGTGATGGCCTGCGTACTGGCGTGGGTACTTGGTTCGGTGTTCGCCTTTGCCCGCCACCGGCAGCCCACGATTGTGCCCGGTTCGGCGCCGCCCGGGTTCCCGATCGATGCCGACGCGGACGCTCGGGATGGCGAATAGCACATCGTTGGCCGCCCGGCTCGGCGTGGCCGCTTACACGCCGCGAACCTGCGGCTGATAAGTTACTGCACGCGATGGCGACCACAGACGACGGACTCGGACGGGACCGCTCGACTGCCAACGAAGCCTGGATGAGCATGAGCCGGATCATCGCCGGAATCGTGCTTTACGGCGGACTCGGATGGGTGCTCAGCCTCTGGCTCGGGCACCGGTCAGCCCTCGTGGCGGCAGGCGTAGTGATCGGCGCAGGCCTTAGTCTCTATCTCGTTCACGTTCGGGTCTCGCGCAGCGATGCCGGCCCGAAGAGCTCAGACAACTAAGACGAGTCCAACCAGCAGGGCAAGCCGGCGGGAAGTTCGCCGACTGAAGTCCGGCGCGACGAACGGAGGCGGGCCTTGGCTAGCGGGATTGCAGCTCAAGTCCTGGCCAGCGAGACCGCGCCCGGGTGCGAGAACGCACACCTGGGCAACGATCAGGGATGTGGTTTCCCGGCGCCGACGACCGAGATCTTCAACCTCCACCCCTACTTCACGTTCGACCTCTTCGGCATCCATTGGGAGATGTCCAAGCCGGTCGTGCTGGCAATCCTCAGTTCCGCCATCATCATCATCTTCTTCCTGGTGGCGTTCGCCAAGCCGCGACTGATCCCGGGCAAGGTCCAGAGCCTGGGCGAGATGAGCTACCTTTTCGTCCGCGATGGCATCGCCCGTGAGACCATCGGCAAGGACGGCGACAAGTGGGTGCCGTTCCTGTTCTCGCTCTTCTTCTTCGTGTTCGTGCTCAATATCTGGGAAGTCATCCCGGGCGCGCAGTTCCCCGTGCCGTCGCGCATCGCCTTCCCGGCGGCGCTGGCGATCATGGTCTGGATCCTCTACATGTTCCTGGGCATGAAGCACCAGGGGCCGATCAAGTTCTTCACGAACATGATGTTCCCGCCCGGATTGCCCAAGCCGATCTACGTACTGCTCGCCCCCATCGAGCTGCTCTCGAACGTCATCATCCGGCCGTTCACGCTGGCGATTCGACTATTCGCCAACATGTTCGCCGGCCACCTGCTGCTCACGATCTTCACCGTGGCAACGTTCTACCTGGCCAGCTTCTCGTTCATCGGCATCCTCGGATCGGCGACATCGTTCCTCATGACGACGATCCTGACCGGGTTCGAGTTGCTGATCATCACGCTGCAGGCCTACATCTTCACGCTGCTCACTAGCGTGTACATCGCTGGCTCACTCCACGCGGAGCACTGAGTCGACCCTCACCATCTATCTAGCAAGCTCCACCAGGCCCGTTCCCGCGGGGAGTCCGCGGGGCCGAACAAGAAGGAATAGAAGAGATGCAATCAGTGCTCGACCTGATCGCCGCTGAGGGCGTGACCGGCTCGGTCGGTTCCATCGGCTACGGCCTCGCGGCCATCGGCCCCGGCATCGGCATCGGTCTGATCTTCGGTAACGGTGTGCAGGCCATCGCCCGCCAGCCCGAGGCCTACGGTGTCATCCGGCAGAACATGCTGCTCGGCTTCGCCCTGGCTGAGGCCCTGGCGCTGATCGGCTTCGTCGCCCCGTTCGTCTTCGGCACCTGATCCGGGCCGGGCACAGACCATGGACGTTCTGACCACGCTGATCGCAGCGGAAGAGGAGTTCAACGTACTCCGCATTCCGCTGTACGAATTCATCATCGCTCTGGTCGCGTTCGCCATCGTCCTCGCCGTGCTCGCCAAGGTCGCCCTGCCGAACGTCAAGAAGATCCTCGACGAGCGCGAAGAGGCGATCGCCGGCGGGATCGAGAAGGCCGAGCGGGCTCAGGCCGAGACCGCAGAGCTGCGCAAGCAGCTCGAGGCCGAACTCGACGCCGCGCGTCAGCAGGCGGCCGAGATCCGCACGCAGGCGCAGGCCGACAAGGCGCAGATCATCGACGAGGCCCGGCAGGAGGCCGCTGTGGCGGCCAAGCAGGTCACCGACCAGGCGAGCGCCGCGATCGAGGCCGACAGGGCTAAGGCTATGGCCGACCTGCAGACCTCCGTCGGCTCGATGGCCGTCGACCTCGCGGGCAAGATCGTTGGCGAGAACGTGTCCGAGACCGATGCCACGCGTCGCGTCGTCGACCGCTTCATCTCCGGTCTCGAGTCCAGCACTGCAGGGCAGGCCTGATGCTTGGCGCGAGTCGGACGTCCCAGCGGCAGCTGGCCGAGCGGCTTGAGGCGGTCTACGACGATCCGACGCAGACCGACTTCCTCGGCGAGGCTGGCACGGGTGTGCTGTCGGTGGTGTCCGCAACCGATCGTGAGCGCACGCTGCGCACGCTCTGGGCCGACACCGCCACCCCGAGTCAGGTCAAGGACGGAGTGCTCGCGCAGCTCTTCGGCGAGCGCATTCCGCAGCTCAGCCGAGACATCGTCACCGACGTGATCCACTCCCGCTGGTCGAACCCGGGCGACATGTCCGAGGGGCTCGAGGAAGCGGGAGAGTCGCTGCTGTTCATGGCCGCCGAGAAGGATGGGCGGCTGGACCAGGTCGAGGAGGAGCTATTCCGCTTCGGCCGGTCGCTGGACGCCAGTCCCCAGCTGCAGATGGCTCTGACCGACCCAGCGACCTCGCACGAGGTCAAGACCGGCATCATCCAGGACCTGGTCGTGGGCAAGTCCGATCCCATCACCGCAGAACTGCTCGTCTACCTCGCGGGCCACCTGCGGGGGCGCCGGATGGGCACGGCGGTCAAGCAGGCCTCGGCTCTGGCAGCGGTCCGGCGCAACCGGATCGTCGCAGAGGTCCGCTCGGCGACTCCGCTCGACGACTCCCAGAAGGAGCGGCTGTCGTCGGCCCTTTCGGGAATACACGGGCGCGATGTGCTCGTGAACGTGACCGTGGACCCGGCCGTGATCGGCGGTATCGAGGTCCGGATCGGTGACGAGCTCATCGACGGCACCCTGTCCAACCGCATCGAGCAGGCTCGTCGCCGGCTCACCAGCTGAACAACCCCACCGTCCGATTGCTGCAGACGAGACACGAGAAGGAAGACATGGCTGAGTTGACGATCTCCCCCGAGGAGATTCGCGAGGCGATCGAGCGCAACGTCGCCGGATTCACCCCGGAGAACTCCAGCGAGGAGATCGGCCGGGTGCTCGAGACCGGTGACGGTATCGCGCGGGTCGAGGGACTGCACTCCGCGATGACCAACGAGCTGCTCGAGTTCGAGGGCGGCCTGCTCGGGCTGGCCCTGAACCTCGACGTCCGCGAGATCGGCGTGGTACTCCTTGGCGACTCGTCGCACATCGAGGAGGGCCAGCAGGTCAAGCGCACGGGCCGGGTGCTCTCGGTTCCGGTCGGCGACGGCTTCCTCGGTCGAGTGGTGAAC
This sequence comes from Candidatus Nanopelagicales bacterium, assembly GCA_044326505.1. Taxonomy (GTDB): domain Bacteria; phylum Actinomycetota; class Actinomycetes; order S36-B12; family UBA10799; genus JACJWR01. The sequence continues at coordinate 7,845 of JBIRBF010000130.1, forward strand.
CCCCTCGGCGAGCCGATCGACGGTCTGGGCCCGATCGAGTCCGAGGCCGAGCGCGCACTCGA
>JBIRBF010000049.1:0-15132 GCA_044326505.1 Candidatus Nanopelagicales bacterium
ACTTCTCGGTCGACAGCGGGTGCTCGATCGGAGCGGACTGCGCCAGACCCTCCAGATCGCCCTCGGCCACATCGTCGGACACCGCAGGTGCCGCTGTGGGCGCCGCGTCGTAGCCGGCCACGGTCGCGGCCCGCTCCTCGGCAGTGAAGATACCGAGCGCGGCGCGCTCCTCCATCGGCAGGTAGTCCAGCGCCAGCCGGCGGAAGATGTAGTCCATCATCGACTGCGCCATCCGAACGTCCGGGTCGTCGGTCAGTCCGGCCGGCTCGAAGCGCATGTTGACGAACTTGGAGACGTACGCCTCCAACGGCACGCCGTACTGCAGCGCGATCGAGATGGCGATCGAGAAGGCGTCCATCACACCGGCGAGCGTCGAGCCCTGCTTGCCGAGCTTGAGGAACACCTCGCCGAGGCCGTCGTCCGGGTACGAGCCGGCCGTCATGTAACCCTCGGCGCCGCCGACGGAGAACGACACGGTCTGGCTCGGACGACGCTTGGGCAGGCGCTTGCGCACGGGTCGGTGAGCGTCGGGCGTTGCCGCCGCGACCACGACCGGCGCTACCTCCACCGCCTCCTTCTTCTTGGCCTTCCCGTCGGACAGCGGCTGACCCACTTTGCAGTTGTCGCGGTAGATCGCCAGCGCCTTGAGCCCCAGCTTCCAGCCCTGGAAGTAGATCTCCTCGACCTCTTCGATGGTCGCGTCCTCGGGCATGTTGACGGTCTTGGAGATGGCGCCGGACAGGAACGGCTGAACCGCGGCCATCATCCGCACGTGACCCATGGGCGAGATCGAGCGCTCCCCCATCGCCGTGTCGAAGATGGAGTAGTGCTCCGGCTTGAGACCGGGTGCATCGACGACGTGTCCGTGCTCGGCGATGTACGCGACGATCGCTTCGACCGTCTCCTCCACATAGCCCAGCTTGCGCAGCGCCCGCGGAATCGTCTGGTTGACGATCTGCATCGAGCCGCCACCGACGAGCTTCTTGAACTTGACCAGCGAGAAGTCCGGCTCGATCCCGGTGGTGTCGCAGTCCATCATGAAGCCGATGGTGCCGGTGGGAGCGAGCACCGAGGCCTGAGCGTTGCGCCAGCCGACCTGCTCGCCGAGCCTGATGCCCGACGCCCAGTTGCGCTCGGCGACCTTCAGCACGTCGCGGTCCAGGCTCGATGCCGAGCGAACGGCGTCGGTGGCGGCGGCGTGCTTGCGCATCACCCGCGCGTGGGCCTCGGCGTTGCGGGCGTAGCCGGCGTAGGGGCCGACGACCTCGGCGAGCTCGGCGGAGCGCTTGTAGGCAGTGCCGGTCATCAGCGAGGTGATGGCCGCAGCCAGCGCCCTGCCACCCTCGGAGTCGTAGGCCAGGCCAGAGGCCATGAGCAGCGCGCCGAGGTTGGCGAAGCCAATGCCGAGCTGGCGGTAGTCCCGCGTGGTCTGGCCGATGGACTCCGTCGGGAAGTCCGCGAAGCAGATGGAGATGTCCATCGCCGTGATGATCAGCTCGACTGCCTTGGCGAACGTCTCGGCCTCGAAGGCGTTGTCGCTGTTGAGGAACTTGAGCAGGTTCAGCGACGCGAGGTTGCACGACGAGTTGTCCAGGGACATGTACTCGCTGCAGGGGTTCGACGCGGTGATGCGGCCGGTCTCCGGGTTGGTGTGCCAGTCGTTGATCGTGTCGTCGTACTGGATGCCCGGGTCGGCGCACTCCCATGCCGCCTTGCACAGCTTCTCGAACAGAGTCTTGGCCTGGACCGTCTCGATGACCTCGCCATCGATGCGGCCGCGCAGACCGAACTCGGCGTCACCCTCCACTGCCTGCATGAAGTCGTCGCTCACGCGCACAGAGTTGTTCGCGTTTTGGTACTGGACGCTGGTGATGTCCTTGCCGCCAAGGTCCATGTCGAAACCGGCGTCGCGCAGGACGCGGATCTTGCGCTCCTCGTTGGCCTTGGTCTCGATGAACTCCTCGATGTCCGGGTGATCGACGTCGAGCACGACCATCTTTGCCGCCCGGCGGGTCGCTCCGCCGGACTTGATCGTGCCGGCCGACGCATCGGCGCCGCGCATGAAGGACACGGGACCGCTCGCCGTGCCTCCCGAGGAGCGCAGCAGCTCCTTGGACGAGCGGATCCGGGAGATGTTGAGGCCCGCACCCGAGCCACCCTTGAAGATCAGGCCCTCCTCGCGGTACCAGTTGAGGATCGAGTCCATCGTGTCGTCCACGCTGAGGATGAAGCAGGCCGACACCTGCTGCGGCGAACTCGTGCCGACGTTGAACCACACCGGGGAGTTGAAGGAGAACACCTGGTGCAGAAGCATCCAGGTGAGCTCCTGGCCAAAGATCTCCGCGTCGGCCGGGCTGGCGAAGTAGCCGTGCTGCAGGCCGGCGTCTGTGTACGTCGTCACCACTCGGTCGAGCAGTTGACGCAACGAGGTCTCGCGCTGGGGGGTGTCCTGCGCACCTCGGAAGTACTTGGTGGTGACGATCGTCGAGGCATTGGCCGACCAGAACGTCGGGAACTCCACGCCACGCTGCTCGAACACGACCTCGCCGGTCTTCCAGTTGTTCTGCACCACATCACGGGCCTCCCACTCGACCTCGTCATAGGGGTGAACACCCTCGGTCGTGAAGATCCGATTGACGGTGAGCCCCGACGGCGAAACGGTCACCCGGTTCCCGCGCTTGCCCGCGGATCGGGTGGTGGCGCGCTGTTCGGTCATGTGGCTTTCCTCTGCTTCCTTCGGCGCCGGGCGTGTGACCCGGCAGGCTGGTGGTGACTAGATGTGGTTGACGACGTGCATGTGGTGCGTGAGCGTGAGGTGCGGTCTAGGAGTGCTCGGCCAGATCGACTGACTGCGACGCGGTTCGACCACCCGAGCGCTCGGCGATCTCGCGGTCTGCCCGCAGTAAGGCGATCTCTGCCTCGAAGTCGGCCATCGACTCGAAGTTGCGGTACACCGAGGCGAACCGCAGATAGGCGACCTCGTCCAGGTCCCGTAGCGGCCCCAGGATTGCCAGGCCCACCTCGTGCGAGGGCACCTCGGCCATGCCGAGGTTGCGGACGGCATCTTCGACCTGCTGCGAAAGCAGGGCAAGCTCGTCCTCGGTGACCGGGCGGCCCTGGCAGGCCTTGCGGACTCCGACGAGCACCTTGTCGCGACTGAATGGCTCCTGCACGCCGCTGCGCTTGACCACCTGCAGCGTGGCTGTCTCCAGGGTGGAGAATCGCCGACCGCAGGCGGGGCAGGCACGACGGCGACGCACCGTGGCGCCGTCCTCGGTGGTGCGGCTATCGAGGACGCGGGAGTCGCCGTCGTGACAGAACGGGCACTGCATGTCCGTGAGCTCCTCTGGGGACAACCTGTGGGTTGTGTGGGGATTTGCTGTTGAGAACCTGTTGACTAGTAACCACAACCTGTGGATGAACTACAACGCTGTAACCACTAGATGTAGTGAAGATACGACGTCAGCCCCCTAGGTGCAACCCTTGCGGCCGCCATGTTGGTCAAAGAATCAGTCAAGGCTGGTCAGGGCGCGAAAACACGCACATTGCAGCGCGCCAACTCATCCGCGCACCGGCAGTCGGAGCCGCTGACCCGCCGCCAGGTCGCCACCATCGATCTGGTTGACCTCGCGCAAGGCGACGACCGCCTCACGCGGGTCGCGATCCGGCAGAGCGCGCACGGCGATCGACCAGAGCGTGTCGCCCGGCCGCACGACGATGCTCGACGTCGCGGCAGCAGCCGGCACCGTCCGATTCGTCGATTCGCGAACGACCGGCGCCTCCACGCCAGATTCGACTCCGGCCGCGAACGACCCCTCCCGCGCCGACGCAGTCACGCTTGCGGCGGAGACCAAACCCGCCGCGAGCGAAAGCCCGAGCAGCACGACCACCACCGCAGCGACGACGACGCGGCCGCGCCGCGTGAACCGCCACGGGGCGTGCGACACCTCCACCGCAGCCAGCTCCTCGTTGACCGTCACGAAACCCTGCAGCACGCGACCGCGGGCGACACCAGCAGTGCGGGCGACAGCGTCGAGCAGATCCGTCAGCTGGTCCCCAGCTGCCGCCAAGTCGATCTGCGCCCGCGCATCGGCCCCTCGCAAGGTCGCCTCCGCGCGCCGCCCGACCGCGCCGCTGCGACGACCCGCCAAACGACCCATCCGACCGTGCGGCCGATCAGCAGTGAGTGTGCTCATGGAACCTTCCTTCCGCCGGGACCTCCCGACACGTCCGGCCGCAACGGCCGAGAAGCGTCGTGTTGATCGTCGCCACACTGTTCGAACGTGCGTACGATCGAACATCTGTTCTAGTTGTAGGCCAGCCAATCGACACGCGCAAGTGTTTTTCGAACATTTGTTTGGCTTTCGTCGATCGGCTGGGTAATGTCGAACATGACGGGAGGGTCCGACAGAACCCCCTGGCGCTCGCACCCACGGGTGTGTCCGCGGCGCCGGAGCGACTGTCGAGCTCGCTCCAAACGGCGCCACACTGCGAGTCAGAGGAGGCAATATGGCTGACAGCCACGGCAGTACCCGGGGTCCTGGCCGACCACGCGGCACGGGGTCCGACGACCGCAACGCCAACGGGTTGAGCCGCCGCCAGCAGAAGATCCTGGACATGATCAGGGGATCCGTCGCCGATCGCGGCTACCCGCCGAGCATCCGAGAGATCGGCGAGGCGGTGGGCCTGGTGAGCCCGTCCAGCGTGGCGCACCAACTCCAGGCACTCGAGGCGAAGGGCTTCATCCGCCGCGATCCCCACCGACCACGCGCGCTCGAGGTGCTATCACCCGAGTCGGCAGACGCCGCTTCGCAGGTCACGCGCCTACCGACGACGGTCCAGGAACCCGACTCCCTCGACGACGAGTTGCGATCGCTTGTCTCGCGTACCGCAATGGTGCCCGTGGTGGGTCGTATCGCCGCTGGCGGACCGATCCTGGCTGAGCAATCGGTCGAGACCGTGTTCCCGCTCCCGCAGGAGCTCGTCGGCGACGGGGAGCTGTTCCTGCTACGGGTAGTCGGGGACTCGATGATCGATGCCGCTATTTGCGACGGCGACTGGGTGGTGGTGCGCAGCCAGCACACCGCCGAGCCCGGCGAAATCGTCGCGGCGCTGCTCGACGACGAGGCCACGGTCAAGACCTTTCGGCGTCGCGACGGCCATGCCTGGCTCATGCCGGCGAACCCCGCCTACGAGCCGATCCCGGGCGACGACGCGCGCATCGTCGGCAAGGTTGTCAGCGTCCTGCGCCGACTCTAGGACCTCTCGTCAGCCGCAGCTGCCAGCCGTTGCAGGGCCCCCACCGCGATAGCCAGATCTCGGGTGGACCACAGCGGCGGCATGGAGCGCTGCAGTGCGGCGCCATAGCGCGCAGTCGCCAGCCGCGGATCGAGCACGGCCACCACCCCTCGGTCGTCGCCGCTCCTGATGAGCCTGCCCGCACCCTGGGCGAGCATGAGCGACGCCTTGGGGACCGAAACGGCCGTGAAGCCGTTGCCGCCGCTCTGCTCAGCCCTTTCCGAACGTGCCTGCACGAGCGGATCGTTGGGCCGGGGGAAGGGGATGCGGTCGATGACCACGAGGATGCACGCGTCCCCTGACACGTCCACCCCCTGCCACAGCGACATTGTGCCTACGAGCACCGACGTCTCGTCCTCGGCGAAGCGGCGCACGAGCCCGCCGACGGAGTCGCCGCGGCGTTGAACGAGCAGCTCGCTACCCGTGAAGTCCGCCAGCCGCTCCGCCGCAGCCTCCACTCCGCGCCAACTCGAGAACAGCGCCAGTGTGCGCCCACCAGCGGCCTGCACGAGTTCGTGCAGGCGATCGAGCCCCTCCTTGCTGGGTCCCTCACGACCCGGCCTGGGTAGGTCGTCGGCTACGTAGAGAATCCCCTGCTTGGCGAAGTCGAAGGGCGAGCCGACATCCTCGGCCGACCAGCCGCCTTCGTGAGCAGCATCACGGTCCTCGCCCTGCAGGCCGATACTGCGCGCCACATGCCCGAAGTCGCCGCCGAGCGTGAGCGTCGCGGAGGTGACGACGACACTGCCCTCCTCGAGCAGCCCCGCACGCAGGGCGGCGGCCACGCTGAGGGGTGCCAGGCGCAGCGCTGGGTAGCGGCCGGCGACCCGCTCCACCCAGATCACCGAGTCGGGCCCGGCCGCGAGCATCGCTCCGGCGACGTCGTGGACCTCCTCGACTGCGCTGCGCGCCCGCTGGCGCCTCGCCGCGGCGTCCGATTCATCCTCTTTGCCGCCGCCAAGCGCCGTGATCACTCCATGGGCGGCGTCTCGCACAGACGCGAGGGCCGCACGAAGTGCCTCCGGCAGGTCGACGACGCGGCCCTCAACCTCGAATAGGGCATCTGCAAGCCCGGTGGCCGAGTCGTCTGCGATGGCGGCGACCTCGGCATCCACCAGCTTCCGGGCGCCCGACAGCGCCCGCGACATGGCGTTCGGGCTGAGTTCCGCCGTGACCGCCGACGTTGCGCGATCGACCAGCTCATGGCCTTCGTCCACAATGACCCCGGAATGCTCGGGCAGCACAGTCACGTCCTCGAGGGCGTCGAGGGCGAGCAACGCGTGATTGGTCACCACGATGTCCGCCGCACCGGCCCGCGCCCGTGCGCGCTCGGCAAAGCACTCCTCGCCGAAGCTGCACTTGGTCGCGCCGACGCACTCCCGGGAGGTCACGGCGAACGCCCGCCAGACCCTGCCGTCCACGTCGTCGAGCTCGTCTCGGTCGCCGGTCTGGGTGTCGTCGGCCCACGCTCGGATCCGCGCGGCTTCGGCCTCCAACCTCCCCGTTGCGGCTGCGGACACGAAGTCGTCGAGCTCCAACTGGTCGTCCGGGGCCTCCACCGGGTCGTGGAGTCGCTGCAGGCACAGGTAGTTCGCCCGACCCTTGAGGACTGCGAAGTCCACCGTCTGGTCGCCGGCCGACTCCAGTGCGTCATTAATCGCCGGCAGGTCGCGGGACACGAGTTGGTGCTGCAGGGCCAACGTCGCGGTGGACACCACGACGGGGTCCGCCCCGGCGCGCACGTGGGCGATCGCCGGCGCCAGGTAGCCCACCGACTTCCCCGTTCCGGTGCCGGCCTGGACCAGCGCATGCGTGCCGGTGCTCAGCGCCTGGGAGACCAGCTCGACCATGCGCTCCTGGCCCGGGCGCACCTCGCCGCCGATTCCCGCAACAATCGTCGTCAGTAGGCCCTCCGCATCCGCGAGCTCGCCCGTGGCGTCAGAGTCGGCTAAGGCATCCGGCACCGCATCGGCGTCCGGCTGGCCGCCATCGGCTTCAGGCACCGTCGGGGCCCACGTCCGCGACCTCGACCTCGTGCGCGAGTTCGCTGCCCACTCGTGCGACGACGTGTGTCCCGGATGCGCCGTGCTCGATCAGGGACACGTCGCCCTCCTCGTGCACCCGAGCAATCAAATCACCCCGGTCGTAGGGCACGATCACGTCAACGGCGGCCGCCGGTCTCGGCAGCGCCGCCTCTACGGCGGCCAGCAGCTCCGACATTCCCTGACCCGTCTTGGCCGACACCATCACGATGCCGGGGACCGCGCGCTCCATCCGGCGGACGGTCTCGGGGTCGGCGAGGTCGCACTTGTTGAGCGCCACCACCTCCGGATGGTCGCCGACGCCGAGCTCGGACAAGACGGCCCGAACCGCCGACAGCTGCTCCTCCGGCGACTCGTCGGACCCATCCACGACGTGCAGGATCACGTCAGACTCGCCGACCTCCTCCAGCGTCGAGCGGAATGCCTCCACCAGCTGGTGGGGAAGGTGACGCACAAAGCCGACTGTGTCGCTGAAGGTGGCGATCCGGCCAGACGGCAGCTGCACTCGGCGGGTGGTCGGATCCAGCGTGGCGAACAGGGAGTCCTCCACGAGCACCCCCGCGCCAGTCAGCCGATTGAGCAGGCTGGACTTGCCGGCATTGGTGTAGCCGGCGATCGCCACCGAGGGCGTGGCGTTGCGCCGGCGGGCGGCGCGCTTGGTCTCGCGTACCGAGGCCATCTCGGCCAGGTCCCGGCGCAGCCGGGTCATCTGCGACCGGATGCGCCGCCGGTCGGTCTCGATCTTGGTCTCGCCAGGGCCGCGGGTGCCGACACCGCCCGTGCCGCCGCCGGCTCGGCCGCCCGCCTGCCGGGACAACGACTCGCCCCAGCCGCGCAGCCGTGGCAACAGGTACTCCATCTGGGCGAGCGACACCTGCGCCTTACCCTCGCGGCTGCGCGCGTGCTGGGCGAAGATGTCCAGAATCAGCCAGGTCCGGTCGACGACCTTGACCTTGACCTTGTCCTCCAACTGTCGCAACTGCCCCGGCGTCAGCTCGCCGTCGCAGATCACCGTGTCGGCATCTGTAGCGATCACCACATCCCGCAACTCGGCGGCCTTACCGGAGCCAATGTAGGTAGCGGCGTCCGGCTTCTTCCGCCGCTGCACCATGCCGTCGAGCACCTCCGAGCCGGCCGTCTCGGCAAGTGCTGCGAGCTCACGCAGTGACCGCTCCGCGTCCTCCCACGACCCTTCGGTCCACACCCCGACGAGCACCACCCGCTCGAGTCGGATCTGCCGATACTCGACCTCCGTGATGTCCTGCAGCTCCGTCGACAGCCCAGCCACCCGCCGCAGCGCCGCCCGGTCGGACACATCCTGCGAGAACTCCTCGCCGATCACGTCGTCGCTCATCGTCCTCCATCCGGCAGCGAGCCGCCATGTGCAATCCACCAGGGGGCCCGGAGCTCGCCGTCAGCGAGCAGGTCCGCCGGTCCGGTCATCCGCACGGTGCCCTGCGGGGTGAGCTCGATGACCAGCGTGCCCCCCGCCACCTCCAGCCGAATCGGCACACCCGGACCGACGCCCAGGGCGTCGGCGACGACCACACCCACGGCGCAGGCACCCGTACCGCAGGACAAGGTCTCACCAGAGCCCCGCTCGAACACCCGCATCCGCGCGGCGGGCTCGTCGGCGGCCAGGATCGTGGCGAACTCGACATTGGCGCCTTCGGGAAAGTCCCCGGCGTCGATCTGGGGCGCCGGCAGGACCGGCGGCAGGTCGTCCAGCGAGTCGAGGAGCACCACGGCATGCGGGTTGGGCATGCCGAGGCCGGTCGCGAGGAACGTGCTGTCGGCCAAGCCGATGGAGGCCCGCGCAGGCAGACCCTCGTGCACCGGCCGGCCCATGTCGACCGCGACGTCGCCAGTGGCGGCAGCCTCGACGACGCGCAACCCGCCGCGCGTCATGATCTCCATCCGGCCGGGGCCGGCAAGTCCCTGCTCCACCAGGAAGCGGGCGAACACGCGAATGCCGTTGCCGCACATCTCGCCCACGGTGCCATCAGAGTTCCGGTAGTCCATGAACCACTCAGGCGAACCCACGGGTGCGGCTACATCGACGTCCGGGGCCGTGGCCGCCCGCTCAGTCCGGACCACTCGCAGGATGCCATCGCCGCCCACGCCCAGCCGGCGGTCGCAGATGGAGCGCACGAGTTCCCCCGACAGCTCGAGCTCGCCCTCGGGATCGCTCAAGATGACGAAATCGTTGCCCGTCCCATGTCCCTTCGTGAAGGGGATGCCTGTGGTCACGCACACCAGCCTAGGTGCCGTCAGCCGCGTTGAGCCAACGGCGGACCGCTGCGTCGTCGTCGCCTAGGCGGGGGCTGGCCGATCGGTAGCGCGGCGGGCCCTGCGGCAGGTTGATCGGGTGAGCCACCGTCGGCACTGCGGAGTCCTCCCCCGCTTGCTGCGTCGGGGCGAGCCCGAGTTCCTCGGCGAGGGCGAACGCGGCGCCGATGTCGTTGATCGGACCGCACGGCACTCCCGCGCCGGTGAGAGCGGCACGCCAATGCTCCGCGCCCGCGGCGGCGAGCGGCGGCTCGAGCAACGCATGGAGCTCGTGGCGATTCGCCACCCGCGCGGGGTTGGTGACGAAGCGCCCGTCGCCGGCGAGCTCATCGACCCCGAGAACTCGGCATAGAGCGGCGAACTGCCGATCATTGCCGACGGCGACGACAATGGGTCGATCCGCGGTGTCGAACGGCTCATAGGGCGCGATCGAGGGATGGGCATTGCCCAGAGCCGTCGGCACCTGCCCCCCGGCGGCGAACGCCGAGGACTGATTGACCAGCGCAGACAGCACACTGCTCAGCAGGTTGACCTCGACCGGCTGGCCACGACCGGTGCGATCCCGCTCGGCGAGCGCGGCGAGCACCCCCACACAGGCGTGCAGGCCGGTCACCACATCGACTATCGCCACACCGACCTTCGTCGGCTGGCCAGGGTCACCTGTGATCGACATCATCCCGCCCATCGCCTGGACGAGCAGGTCGTAGCCGGGCAGGTCCGCCCCGGCACCAGAGCCGAATCCGCTGATCTCGCAGCAGATCACCCCCGGGTTGTCCTGGCTCAGCGTCGCGTAATCCAGCCCGAGCTTGGCCGTCGTGCCAGGACGGAAGTTGCTCATCACGATGTCGGCCCGTTCGGCGAGCCGGCGGGCAAGCACCAGGTCCGCACTGTCCTGCAAGTCCAACTCGACGCTGGCCTTGTTCCGGTTGACGGCGTGGAAGTAAGTGGACTGGCCGTCGGCGGCCCAGGGTGGACCCCAGTGGCGGGTGTCGTCGCCGGCACCGGGCCGCTCGACCTTGATCACCTCGGCTCCGAGGTCGCCCAGGAGCATCGTTGCGTAGGGGCCGGCCAGCACACGCGTGAAGTCCGCGACGAGGATTCCTTCCAGTGGCGCCATCCAACCACCCTAGGCACAGGATCCGCTGAGCCTGAACCGCTCCACCGCAAGCTGTGCACAACGGCCGGTGTCGGCAGCCTGCGCCTCAACCCACACGGTGCGGTCATCGCGACGGAACCAGGACTCCTGGCGCCGCGCGAACTTCCGGGTGCCGCGCACGGTCGCTGTGCGCGCCTCGTCCTCGGTGCAGCCTCCGGCGAGGAAGTCGAGCACCTGTCGATAGCCCAAGGCGTAGGCCGCCGTGGGGCTGTCCTGCAGGCCTGGCAGCGTCCGCACCTCGTCCACCAGCCCCTGCGCCCACATGTCCTCGACCCGAGCCGCCAACCGAGCGTCGAGCCTGGGGCGGTCCATGGTCAGGCCCACCGTCAGGTGATCGAAGACCGGCGCCGGGGCGCCCAGTGCCGCGTTGAACGGCGCACCCGTGAGGGCGATGACCTCCAGGGCGCGCACGATCCGGCGGCCGTTTCCCGGCAGGATGGCCTCGGCAGCGGCCGGGTCCACGCGCGCCAGATCCCGATGCAGGGCTTGCGACCCGCGCTCTGCCAGCTCCGCCTCCAGCGCCGCGCGCACGTCGGCATCGTGCCCCGGGAACTGCAGGTCGTAGAGCACAGCCCAGACGTACAGCCCGGAACCGCCCACCAGGATCGGCAGCCGCCCACGCTCTTGGATCTCAGTGATCGCCCGGCGCGCCAGCACCTGGTAGTCCGCTACGTTCGCGGCCACGCTCACATCCCAGACGTCGAGGAGGTGATGCGCAACGCCGCGCCGCTGCGCCTCGGCAAGCTTGGCCGTGCCGATGTCCATCCCTCGATACACCTGCATGGAGTCCGCGTTGACGACTTCACCGCCGAAGCGTGCGGCCAGCTCGAGACCGAGCTCGGACTTACCCGTGCCGGTGGCTCCCACGATGGCCAGGACCTGCGGCGCACGCGCCTCGCGGATCATGGTGCGGGAGCGCCGACCGGCGGCATGCCGAGGCCGATCGGCGCATCTGCGGCGCCGGGGGTGGCAACGCCGCAGGCATCCGCCGCGGGGACGGGCGCGCGTCTGACTAGCGCCACATCCGAGTCGGCCACCAGGTGGTGAGGAGCCGCATAGGTGACGGTGGCGGTGACGAGGTCCCCGGGCTGCAGATCCAGGCCCGCCGGGTCGACGTGCACGAGGCGGTTATCCCTCGCCCGACCGGACACTCGCCGGGTCGCTGCGTCTTTGCGCCCATCGCCGGCCGCCACCAGCACCTCGACCCTGGTGCCCTCCAGTTGGCGGCTCTCGGCCCAAGCGACCTCGTCCACGACCGGCATGAGTCGCTCGTAGCGGGCGCGCACAACCTCGCCCGGGATCTGGTCGGCCATCTCGGCCGCTGGGGTGCCGGGCCGTTTGGAGTACTGGAACGTATAGGCGCTGGCGAATCGGGCGGCGCGCACGACCTCGACCGTCTGCTCGAAGTCCGCCTCGGTCTCGCCGGGGAATCCGACGATGATGTCGGTCGTGATCGCCGCCTCGGGCAGGGCTGCGCGGACGCTGTCGACGATGCCGAGGAACCGATCACGGCGGTAGGACCGGCGCATCCGACGAAGCACGGCGTCGGAACCAGACTGCAGCGGCATGTGCAGCTGCGGCATCACGTTGGGCGTCGTCGCCATGGCGTCGATCACGTCGTCGGTGAAGTCGCGGGGATGCGGGCTGGTGAACCGGACGCGCTCAAGCCCTGCGATGCGGCCGCACGCGCGCAAGAGGTCCGCGAAGGCGCCGGGATCGCCGAAGCTGCCGCCGTAGGCGTTGACGTTCTGGCCGAGCAGCGTGACCTCGACCACGCCGCTGTCGACGAGGGCGCGCACTTCCGCGAGCACGTCGCCGGGGCGGCGGTCGCGCTCCTTGCCGCGAAGTGCCGGGACGATGCAGAAGGTGCAGGTGTTGTTGCACCCGACGCTGATCGACACCCACGCCGAGTGGGCCGAGTCGCGTTGCGAGGGCAGCGTCGAGGGGAAGACCTCCAGAGCCTCGCGGATCTCGACCTGGGCCTCCTGTGCAGCCCGGGCACGATCGAGCAGCGCCGGCAGGCTGCCGATGTTGTGGGTGCCGAACACCACATCCACCCACGGCGCGCGCTGGACGATCTCGCCCCGATCCTTCTGCGCCAGGCACCCGCCCACGGCGATCTGCAGGTCGGGGTTGGCGTCCTTGAGCGGGCGCAGGTGCCCGAGGTTGCCGTACAGGCGATTGTCGGCATTCTCCCGCACAGCACAGGTGTTGAACACGATGACGTCGGCGGGCTCGCCCGGAGGTGCGGCTTGGTAGCCGGCGTCGGCGAGTAGACCCGCCATCCGCTCGGAATCGTGGACGTTCATCTGGCACCCGAGGGTGCGCACCTCGTAGGTCCGGGCATGTGTCGTCATCGAGCACTGAGTCTACGCGCGACCCCGCAGTAGGCTGGCGACGTGATGGGTGAGGGATCGGCGCTGCCCAACTGGTCCGCGCACGATGGCAACGTACCCGTCGCCTTCATACCAGCGACGCCTCTGCTGCTCGCGGGGCTGAATCCCAGGCCCACGCCCGAGCAGCTCGCCTTCATAGATGCGACTACGGCGGCCACCGCAACGTTGACCGAGTGCCACCGCGTCCTGCTCATCGGATCCGCCGGTATGGGCCTGCGGCCCGACTCGGCGGCCCCCGAGGCCGGGCTTCGCCGCGTGCCGCTCCCTGCGGACGGCGGCGCGACTGCAGATGGACACGCCACCAGGCCGACGTCGGTTCTGGTGGGGGAACAGATGCTGGACCGGGCTGCTTATCGCGGGCCCGTGGCGGCGTTCGTCGCGGCGGGGGCGCCCGCGGACGTGCGCCCGCTGGCAACAACCGCGAGCCCCGACGCCCACGCCGTCATGCCCGCGGACGAGCCCTGGCGGCTGCGCCCGGGGGACGGCGTCCTCGTGGTGGGGGACGGCACCGCGACTCGGCACGAGAAGGCCCCTGGCCACGTCGTTCCCGGTGCGGTCGCCATGGACGACCACATCGCCGTGCTGCTCTCCAGCGGCGACCTGGATGGCCTGCTCGACCTCGACCCGGCGCTAGACCAACAGTTTCTGCTCGACGGCCGCGCCGCCTGGCAGGCCGCGGCCCAGCTGGTGGCGGGATCCGGCCGAGTCGTCAGCAGCCGCCTCCTGGGCCTCTTCGATCCGCATCATGTGGCGTACTTCGTAGCCGAGTGGTCAGTCGAGGTCGAGGCCTGAAGCGCCTCGCGCATGGCTCGCGCTGACACCGAGCCGCTGTAGCCCCGCCGCAGTAGCGCCGCCATCACGCGGCGCTCTGCCACCTGAGGGTCCAGACCCGCAGTCGATCTCACCTTGCGCTCAGCCACGCGTACCGCTGCGGCGTACTCGGCCTCGTCGTCGATTGTCTGTTCCAGGGCCGACTCGATGAGGTCGTCGGCCACGCCCTTGCGCCGGAGCTCCTCCCGGATCGCGCGGCGCGAGGCGTTCTTGACCTGGTAGCGCGAGCGCGCCCACATCCGCGCGTACTCGCCATCGTCGATCAGGTTCAGCTCGGTGAAGCGGTCGAGCAACTCGTCGGCCACGCCTTCGGGGATACCCCGCGACGCCAGTAGTTCCGCGAGTTGGGCACGCGTCCGCGGCGCGGCCGTGAGGGAGCGCAGGATGAGCGTCCGCGCCACTTCACGGGGATCCGCATTGGGTCCGTCTGCGGCCGCTGTGCCTGGCGTCGGAGCCTGTGGTCGGCCACTGCGCCCCCACTGCGGCACCGAACTCAGCGATCCACCGGACGCAGGTCGATAGGCGCATCGATGTCCACGGGCTGCGGCGCATCCGGCACGTCCGCCGGGGCGTCCAGGCGCGGTCCAACGCCCAGCTTCTCCTTGATGCGCTTCTCGATCTCGTCCGCGAGGTCGGGGTTGTCGCGCAGGAAGCCGCGGGCGTTCTCCTTGCCCTGGCCCAGCTGATCGCCGTCGTAGGTGTACCAGGCGCCGGACTTCCGCACGAAGCCATGCTCGACGCCCATGTCGATCAAGCTTCCCTCGCGCGAGATGCCGTGCCCGTAGAGAATGTCGAATTCGGCCTGCTTGAACGGCGGGGCCATCTTGTTCTTGACGACCTTGACCCTGGTGCGCGAGCCGACCGGGTCAGTGCCGTCCTTGAGCGTCTCGATGCGGCGCACGTCCAGCCGAACGGACGAATAGAACTTCAGCGCCCGGCCGCCAGTCGTCGTCTCGGGGCTGCCGAACATCACGCCGATCTTCTCGCGCAACTGGTTGATGAAGATGATCGTGGTGTTGGTGTTGCTGAGGGCACCGGCCATCTTGCGCAGGGCCTGGCTCATCAGGCGGGCCTGCAGGCCGACGTGGCTGTCGCCCATCTCGCCCTCGATCTCAGCGCG
>JBIRBF010000264.1:0-1697 GCA_044326505.1 Candidatus Nanopelagicales bacterium
CACGGGTGGACCAAGGCGTTCAACGACGTGGCGCGCGCCGTCGGCGGCGGTGGCGCCCCGACCGGCGCGGCCGGCGGCGACCTCGGCAGCACCTACCCGAACCCCACGGTGGTCAAGCTGCGAGGGCTCGCCCTCGACGCCTCCCTGGCCAGCCTCACCAACCCCGGGGAAATGCTCACCTTTGACGGCGCCAAGTGGGTCTCCACCGGGGCCGCCACCAACCCGACGCAACTCATGTTCTGGCGCGACTCGGCCGGGTACGCGTCCTGGGGTGACCCGTCGTTCGAGACCGGCGTGGACGCCTCGGCCTACTGGGGCCAGACGACGGGCGGCGGCTTTGCCCTGTCGGCCGCGTCCTACTCGGTCGCCGGGTCCGGGGCGCTGGCGATGGCGTCGGCGCAGCTCACCGCCCACACCGTGCGCCTGACCGGCGCGCTGACCGGCAACCGGGTCTGCACCCTGCCGGCGGGCACCGGGCAGGAGCACCTGTTCATCAACGCCACCACCGGCACCTACACGCTTCAGATCGCCGGGCCGTCCGGTGGCTCCTGCTACCTGGCACCCGGGCAGAGCAAGCGCCTCTCGGTCGATGACGCCGGGGTGCTGCGCGGCGAGGGGCTGCGGGTCTGGGAGTATGAGACCACGATCACCAACGTCCGCGGGTCGGCCGGCTCGGACGACACCACCCTGTGCGCGGTCCCGCTCGGGCTGCGGCTGTCCTGCACCCCGCGGGTCTATCAGGTGGTGGGGGCGACCATCATCAGCGGCGCCCCGACGATCACCATCGGCACCAGCGCGGGCGGCACGGACGTGATGGACACGACCGGCGCCGACGGGTCTTCCGATGTCATCATCGCACCGACGGCCGGCAGCGGCATCGACGCCGATGGCGGCTACCCGATGGCGGCGGCGGCCACCCTGTCGCTGCGCAACACCACGCCCGGGACCGTGACGGTGGGGACCATGCGGATCATCATCGTCGGGCTGGTGCTGGCGTGAGCGCGGGGTTGCTCGCCGCGATGCCGTGGCGGCGCCCGTCGTCCGCGCCTCCTCCGGTGCCCCCGGGTAGCCTCTCGGCGCGCTGGCAGTTCAACGACATCTCTGCCCTGTGGACCAACACCGCGCGGACCACGCCGGTCAGCGCCGACGGCGACGAGATCAAGGGGGTCACCGACGCCAGCGGCAACGGCCACCACCTGCAACTGACCACCCTGAGCGGCCCGCTCTACAAGACCAATCTGGGCCCGAGTGGCGCGCTGGGCGGGGCGCACTTCGTCACCACGACGCGGGAGCGCACGTTGCAGACGGTCGACAAGATCAGCAACGGCACGGCCACCACGTACTACTTCATCGGCAAGATCGTCGCCGGCAACGACACGGTGTTTCTCGGCCGCACCACCACCCTCGGCGCGGCGGCGACCGAGTACGCCTTCTACCACCCGACGCCACAGGCGGACGCGCTGGTGGCCCGTGGCATCTCGTCCGCTGGCGTCGCCGGGCAGTTCCCGACGGCTTACGGCGTGTTCTGCCTGGTGGTCAACGGTACGTCCGTCACGTCGTACCTGGACAACGTTCTGAAAAAGACCGGCTCGTGCAGCAGCGCGGCGCTCAACGCCTACCTGATGCTCAACACCTACGTCTCCAACTCGCTCGTCATCTCGGGCGAGTTGGAGGTGCTGGAAGTGCTTGTTTACGAC
>JBIRBF010000086.1:0-10977 GCA_044326505.1 Candidatus Nanopelagicales bacterium
CCCCCGAGCCGGTGGTCGCGCCCCCCCTGTTGGTTTTATCCACCACCGGGCCGGCGGGCCGGCCGCGACCCCGGTGTTGTGGTCGCGGCGGCGCCGGCGCCCGTCGCCATCAGCCCGATCATTCGCTCTTCGCGGCGCGGAATCCGGCGTCGAGGTCGGCGAGGATGTCGTCGATGTTCTCAATGCCCACCGCGAGGCGGACCAGCCCGGGGGTGACACCCGCGGCGAGCTGCTCCTCGGCCGTCAGCTGGGAGTGCGTGGTGGACGCCGGGTGGATCACCAGCGACCGCACATCGCCGATGTTGGCCACGTGGCTGTGCAGCTCGAGTGCCTCGACGAACGCCTTGCCGGCCTCGACGCCACCGTCGATCTCGAACGAGAGCACCGCACCGGTACCGCTGGGGGCGTACTTCTGTCCCAGGGCATACCAGGGGCTGGACTCCAGCCCGGCGTAGTTAACGCTGAGCACCTCGGGGCGCTCGGTGAGCCAGGCGGCGACCTTGCCCGCATTCTCGACGTGGCGCTCCACCCGCAGGCTGAGCGTCTCGAGCCCCTGCGAGATCAGCCACGCGTTGAACGGAGCAACCGCGGCACCCAGGTCGCGCAGCAGCTGCACCCGGGCCTTGAGGATGAACGCCAGGTTGGCGCCCAGGTCCGAGCCCACGCCGAGGTCGCGGGCGTACACCAGGCCGTGGTAGCTCGGGTCCGGCTCGTTGTAATTGGGGAACTTGGCCGGGTCGGCGGCGAAGTCGAAGTTGCCCGAGTCCACGATCACACCGGCGACGGCGGTGCCATGACCGCCCAGGTACTTGGTGGCCGAGTGCACGACGATGTCGGCGCCCCACTCGATCGGCCTGATCAGGTACGGCGTCGCCACCGTGTTGTCCACGATCAGCGGGACGCCGGCCTCGTGCGCCACAGCCGCGACGCCCTCAATGTCGAGGATGTCGTTCTTGGGGTTGGAGATCGACTCGCCGAAGAATGCCTTGGTGTTGGGCCGAACGGCGGCGCGCCAAGAGTCCAGGTCGTCCGGATCCTCGACGAACGACACCTCGATGCCCAGCTTGGGCAGCGTGTAGTGGAACAGGTTGTAGGTGCCGCCGTACAGGCTGGGCGAGGACACGATGTGGTCCCCGGCCTCTGCGACGTTGAGGATCGCCAGCGTCTCGGCGGCCTGGCCGGAGCTGACCAGGAGCGCCCCGACACCGCCCTCGAGGGACGCGACCCGATCCTCCACGACCGCCTGGGTCGGGTTCATGATGCGGGTATAGATGTTGCCGAACTCCTTGAGCCCGAACAGGTTCGCCGCGTGCGTCGCATCGTTGAACGTGTACGAGGTCGTCTGGTAGATCGGCAGGGCCCGGGCGTTCGTGTCGCCATCGGGGGTCTGACCTGCGTGGATCTGGCGCGTCTCGAAGGACCAGCCGTTTGACATGCGGTTTCCTCATCTCTGAGTCTCGCTCGACCGCACTCGGAGAGGGGTTAACCACCCGGGCGCAGCCCAGTGGGCCCGGAAGTATCCGTGACCCGCGCTTGCCGATCCGCGGTTGCGGCCGGCCCGGTCTCCTCAGTTGCACCCCACCGCGGAGGAGGGTTGCAGACCAGCAAGCTGAGGCTTGACGCTGGTTCTCTTGACCTGTGGGAGGACTTTAGCACCGGATTGCGCCGAGGCCCACACCCGCAGGGGTATCGGCTTCACATCTAGCGCATGCGTCCGTATCGTTCCGCTATGGCGATGGTGACTCAACCGCGTCGCCACCGGCCCTTCCTCGCCTTCGTGGCCGCTCTGCTGGGGGGTTCAGCGCTACTCGCCGGGTGCGGTTCGGGCAGCGGCTCCGCGGCAGTCGCCTCTGACGCACCGACGGCGGCGGCCGCGGCGGCCGCTTCTGCGCCCGGGCCGACTGCCGGCCCGGTCGGCGCACCCGTGGCAGCCGGCGCGTGCCCACCCGGCTGGCGGTGCAATCCGTGCCCGCCTGAGGTTCCCGCGGGTTGGCAGTGCGGTCTGTTCGCCGTTGCGCTGGTCGAGGGCGGCACTGAGACCATCGACCTGGAGGTCCGCCGCCGCCCGGCCACGATCGCGCCGTCGCTCGGCCCGCTGTTCATCAACCTCGGCGGCCCGGGCGATCCCAGCGCCGACTCGGCCGTGCCCATCGTGGCGGCGCTGCCGGCGAACGTCCGAGACCGGTTCGATGTGGTGCTCATGGACCCGCGATCCACCCTCCACTCCTCGGCCACGGCGTGCCCGACGGCCAAGCCGGGGATCGAGGGGGCGTACTACTCCCTGCCCGATCCCGCGTCGACGTCCGTGCAGCCGTTCATCGACCGGATGGCGGCCGCGAACGCCGCCTGCCTGGCCGAGATCGGCACCGACCCGACCCCGTACGGAACCTGGGCGGCAGCGGCGGACATGGACGCCGTCCGGGCCTCCCTCAACGCCGACAAGATGACTTACCTCGGATACTCCTACGGCACGCGACTAGGTGCGGTCTACGCCGAGCGCTTCGGCGACCGGGTCCGCGCGATGGTGCTCGACTCCTCGGTCAACCCGACCGGCGGCTTGGCGGAGTTTGCCGCCGGCAAGGCCCGAGCCGTGGACACGATCATCCAGCGCTGGGCACAGCAGTGCGACGCGCAGCCGACGTGTGCCCCGGCCGGCGGCGCCCTCGCGGCCGTGGACGCGGCGACCGCCAAGCTTCCGCTCACTGACTCTGGCAACGGCCTGACCTGGACGCGCGGGGATTTCGAGCAGTTCCTGGACGCCGCGGCATCCAGCCTCGACCCGGCCAAGTGGGCGGCCCTCGGACCCGCTCTCTCGGCCTTCGCGGCCGGCAACACCAGCGCGTTCTACACCCTGGTCGCCGGCCAGGCTCCCCCCGGCACCAGCAGCGGCTCGGTCCCGCGCCCGGCCGGTACCCCCGGCGACATCCAGGACGCCCTGGTCACCGTCAACTGCGCGGACCTCAGCGACCGGCCGGACGCTGCTGCGGTCAGCTCGATCGTCACCGCGGCCCGCACGGCGGGGTTGCGGGCCGCAGACGCCCGCAGCTACCTGGCGGCGACCTGCGCGGGCTGGCCCGTGGGCAACCGGCCTATCACGAGCATCTCCGCTGCTCCCGCCGCGCGCGTCGTGGTGGTGACGTCGCTGGGGGACCAACTCGTGGCTGCGGACTGGGGACCCGCGATGTCCCGGGCAGTCGGCGGCGTCACCGTCAACTACGGCGGGGTCGGTCACGGCGTGAGCTTCCTGCGCGGATCGACCTGCATCGACTCCTTGGTCAGCGCCTACCTCGTCGATCCGGCGCGGGTACCGGCCGACGGCACAGGCTGCGACGGGGCCTGAGTCAGTCCGTGCGGCGCAGCACTGCAAGCGCGTCGCGAGCGGGCACGTCGCTACCCCGCACCGGACGCAGAACAACCTCGGCGCGCAGCACCTGCCACTGCTCCGCTATCGCGCCGAGGTCGGCCACCACGTCCTCGGCGGTGTAGAGCACAGCCGGATCCTGCGGACCACCGGAGCCCTGTGCAAGGTTGCTCAGATCATGCGCGACGACGACCAAGAGGCCGCCGGGGGCCACGCCGCGAGCTGCGTTGCGCACCGCCGCCAGGCGCTCCACCTGAGGAAGCTGCAAGTACGACAGCAGCGCGAGGTCGAAACCCCCCGGCGCCGGGGTGTAGTCGACGACGTCGTCCACCACAGTGGCAAGCCGCTGCGCCACTCCCGCTGCGTCCGCAAGCCGGCGTGCCCGCTCGAGGCCGACGGACGAGAAGTCCACCGCCTCCACCTGCCAGCCCCGCTGGGCCAGCCAGATGGCGTTGCGCCCCTCACCTGCGCCCAGGTCCAGAGCGCGCCCTGGCGCGACCTCTGCGAGGACCTCGACCACCCAACGGTTGGGCTCCAGGGTCCAGACCAGCTCAGATGCGCCGTACCGCTGGTCCCACGAGCCGGAATCCGGCGCGGGGTTCAATGCGCGAACCCCTGCCGCCCCTTGGGACTGATGCGCAGCTTGTTGAGGTCGTCCACCGCCGTGCGGATGTCGGCCAGCAGCTTGTCGGCCAGATCCATCGAGAGCCCGTTGCGCACGACGATGCGCATCACCTCGACGTCCTCGATGGATGCCGGCATCGGATAGGCCGGCACCTGCCAGCCGTGGTAGCGCAGAGCGTCGGACAATTGCGACAGCGTCCAGCCGCCGTCGAAGCCGTCGGCCAGTCGCCACGCGAATACCGGCGTCTCATCGCCCTTGCTGAGCAGCGTGAACTCCGGCAGCGCAGCGATCGCGGCGCTCAGGTGCGTGGCCACGCGCTGGCTCACCGCATGAACGACCGTGTAGCCGTGCCGACCGTGGCGCAGGAACAGGTAGTACTGCAGCAGCACCTGCGCACCCGGACGGGAGAAGTTGATGCCCAGCGTGGGCATATGGCCGCCCAGGTAGGCGACGTCGAAGATCATCTCTTCGGGCACCAGGTCCTTGCTGCGCCACACGACCCAGCCCAGCCCCGGGTACACCAGGCCGTACTTGTGCCCGGACGTGTTGATCGAGTGCACCCGCTCCAACCGGAAGTCCCAGACCAGCTCGGGGTCCAGGAACGGCGCTACCATCCCGCCCGAGGCAGCGTCGACGTGCAGCGGCACGTCCAGTCCGGTCCGCTTCTGCAGATCGTCGAGCGCGGCCGCCAGCTCGGCGATGGGCTCGTAGGACCCGGTGTAGGTCACGCCCAGGATGCCCACGACCCCGATGGTGTTCTCGTCCACCTGGGCGAGCATTCCCTCGGGGGTCATGTTGAGCTGCTCCAGCGTCACATCGACCGTGCGCAGTTCGACGTCCCAGTAGCGGCAGAAACGCTCCCACACCACCTGCACCGTTGAGCTCATCACCATGTTGGGGGAGTCCATCGACTTGCCGGCGGCCTTGCGGGCGGCGCGCCAGCGCTTGAGGAACGCCAGCCCTCCCATCATGCAGGCTTCCGACGAACCGATGGTCGAGACGCCGATGGTGTCACCGGGCGCGTTCCAGAGCTGGGCGATCATCCGCGCGCACCGCTCCTCGATGGCAGCGGTGGCCGGGTACTCGTCCTTGTCGATCATGTTTTTGTCGAAAGCCTCGGCATAGATGCGGTTGGCTTGGTCGTCCATCCAGGTGGTGACGAACGTGGCGAGGTTGAGGCGGGCGTTGCCATCGAGCATGGCCTCGTCATGGACGATCTGGTACGCCGCCGGACCCGGGATCCCGCGCTCGGGCACGCGGTCGGTGGGAATCCGGATGGGCTCCTGGGAGAAGACGCCCGGGTTTACGGTGACATGGGTGACGGGCGGGTCCTCGATCTTGCTGAAGCGGGTCATGGGTCAGGGTCCCTTCACGTCATTCGAGTCGGTCGGATGGTCGTCTGCGGACTTATGCTTGCCGGACTGGCGCCCGCGCGGAACGGCAAGGGATTCCGGGCTCACGACGATCGGCTGCGACGGCAGGTACTTGGTCAGGAATGCCGTGACCATACCGGCCGTGGGCATTGCGAACAAAGCGCCGAGCGGTCCCGCGATGGCCCCGCCCACCAGGGCCGAGCCAAGCGCGATTCCCGGGCTGAGCGTCATCGTCCTGGAACTGATCCGCGGGCTCAGGACGTAGTCGTGAATCTGCTGGTAGATGACCGCCCAGGCGAGCAGGATGAGGGCCCGCACGAGACCCTTCTCGACCAAGACGAAGATCACTGGGATCGCGATGCCGATGTAGCCGCCCACGAGCGGGATGAACTCCACGAAGAACGCACCGAACACCGCCAGCGGGATGGCGAAGAGCCAGGGCATGCCGACGAGCAGCATCACGATGAGGTACCCGGTCGAGGTGAAGAACATCAGCAGCAGGCGAGAGTAGAAGTAGCCGCCCGTCTGCTGGATGGCCGTCTCCCAGGCGTCGATGAGCCGAAGCTGGTGAGAGGGACCCAGCCGACTCAGGATCGCGCGCAGGATCGCCGGCTCCCCCGACGCGATGATGATCGTGAAGACAAAGGTCACGAAGACCTTGGCCAGCAGGCCGACACCGCTACCGGCGATGCTCAGGGCCTGGTGGCCGCCGGTCTGCTGCAGCCACTTCTGGAAGTCGGCCATGAGCTCGGCATCGGACTCCTCGAGCAGCGGGATGGGCAGGCCGAGTTTGCGCACCTGGTCGAGCCAGGTCGGCACCTCGGCGGAGACCTTCGAGAACACGTCGACCAGCGCTGGTACCAGGAAGCCGATGAGCAGGGTGATGGTGAGGAACACTCCCAGCATCACCAAGAGCGTGGCCAGCCCGCGGGACATGCTGTGGCGGCGTACGAGCCCATCGACTGCCGGCAGGATCGCCAGTGCCAGGAAGCAGGCCACGATGCCCATGACCACGAGGTCCCTGGCCTGGTTCAGCGCCCAGAGCAGGGCGAGCACGGCCAGCACGATCAACACGGCCCGCCACATTGACCGCGTGATGACCGACATCAGCCAGGGCGGCTCGGTGGAATCCTCCGGTGGGGCTTGGACGGCGCCGTCGACCGGCGGTTCATCGGACACGCGTGTCAGGCTATCGCCGCTGCACCCGCTGCGCCCGGCAAGACCACGGGGCTCCCCCTCACAGGCCCTGCGTCATCCCCCAAGGCTGGGCCGGTCCCCACTGATAGGGGTCGAACCGCGGCTCGACGGCGGCGAGGGCCTCTGCCACACCGTAGAAGTCCTCGTACAGCGCCGCGTCCAGGACCGCCGCGACCACGCCGTCGGCCATCAGGTCGCTCAACTCGTGCAGGTGCTCGAGCCGCTCGAGGCCCCCCGCCACGCAGACGGGCACGCCGGTGCCGGCCGCCACTGCCTTGATGAGTTTCGCGTCCGGACCCTTGCGCGTCCCCTCGAGGTCGATATCGGTGAGCACGACGCCGGGGGCACCGGCGGCCTTGAGAGTGCCCAGCGCCTCGGCCAGGTCCGAGCGGTCCAGCTTGGCGCCTGGGGCATGCACCCGCCCACCGCGCACGTCCAGACCCGCCACCAGCCGACCGTGATGGGCCTTGAACGCACCCGCGAGCCACTTCGGGTCCAGTAAGGCGGCCGTGTCGGTAACGACGCGATCAAAGCCAGCGCCAAACGCCCACCGCAGACTCGCATCGTCTGCGATGCCGCCCGCTACCTGGGTGCGGGCCTTCTTGTGCACCCCCCGGCGGACGTCCTGCAGCACCTCGCGGTTGGCCGGAGCGCCCGCGTCGAGGTCGGCCAGGTGCAACCACTGCGCGCCCTGCTCCACCCACGCCTGGGCATCGGCGACGGGATCGCCGAAGTCCTGCTCGGTCCGGATGGCGTCTCGCTTGCGGATGGAGGTGCGCCCATCGGCGACCTCGACGGCGGGAATCAGCGTGAGCAGGGCTTGCGGCATGCCCCCACGCTAATGGACGTCAGCCCGCGTGCATGCGGCCGCGGACAACTGCGGCGGCGGATAGTCTCGGTGTGTGATGGTCGAAGACGCGATCACCGACGTCGACCGGAGGCGCGCGCTGCGGCGGATGAAGGCCATTCCGCTGGGCCTGCTGCTGCTGGCCGCGATCGTGTTCATCGTCAGCTGGTACTTCGAGAAACAGCCCGGTGCTCCGACTGTTTGGGGTTACGTGCGAGCCATGGCCGAGGCCGGCATGGTCGGAGGTCTGGCCGACTGGTTCGCGGTGACCGCGCTGTTCCGCCATCCGCTCGGCCTGCCGATCCCACACACGGCGCTGATCCCGGCCAAGAAGGACCAGTTGGGCAGCAGCCTCGCCGACTTCGTCCGCCGGAACTTCCTCAACCCCGATGTGGTGCGCGCCCGCGTGGCCGCCGCCGACCCGGCTCAGCGCCTGGGTAGCTATCTGCAAGTGCCCGAGCATCGGGCCAAGCTCATCGCCGAGGGTGCCGGGCTGGCCGCCAAGGCGATCGAGTCGATCGACGACGACGAGGCCCAGCTGCTCGTCCGCAACGTCCTGTTCACCCAGGCCGCCGCGTACGCCTGGGCGCCGCCCGCCGGGCGGCTGCTGGACGCGGCCGTCACCGATCAGACACACCAGCCCGCCGTCGAGGCCGCGTTCCGCGCAGGCCGGGACTGGGTGGCCGCCAACCGCGAGACGATCGTCGCGATCGTGGCAGACCGAGGTCCGGCGCAGGGATTCTTCCTGGCGCGGGCCACCCACGAGGCCATCGGCATCAAGGCCCACAAGGAGCTTCTCAAGTGGCTCACCGAGGCTGTGGATGATCCCAGCTGCGCGACGCGCAGGGCGGTGGACAGGTGGCTGCTCGACTCCGCCCGGAGGTTGCGCGAGGACCCGGTCCTGATCGAGAAGGTCGAGACTTTCAAGCAACAGCTCCTGGCCAGCGGCGAGACCCAGGAAGCCGTCGCAGCCCTGTGGCCCACAGTCCGGCAGATCGCGCTGGACAGCCTGGCCGACCCGGACGGCGACCTCCGCCGAAGGGCCGAGTCCTGGGTCGCGGCGACGGCCGATCGCCTGGTCGTGGACGAGCCCTTCCGGGCGACGGTCAACGGCCGCATCGAGTCGGCTGCCGCCTACCTGTCCGAGCGCTACGGCGCAGAGGCCGTCGTGCTGATCTCCGAGACTGTCGCCAAGTGGGACGCCACCGAGGCCAGCGACCGGATCGAGCTGCAGGTGGGTCGCGACCTGCAGTGGATCCGGGTCAACGGCACAGTCGTCGGCGCCCTGGCCGGCCTGGTCATCCACGCCGTCGGCAGCCTGTTCATGGGCTGAGCCGAGCACGGGGCGTCACTGAACGTACGGCTGGCCGGTATCCGGGTTGATGAACGGCTGCCCCGTGTTGGGGTCGATATAGGGCAGGCCGGTGTAGGGATCGATGTACTCGAGCCCGGTCTTGGGATCGCGGTAGCTGAGCAGGCCGGTGTAGGGATCGATCGACGCCGTGGGAACCGGCTTCGCGGTGACCGAGGCGCTCGGCGTCGGCGTCGCGGCCGGAGTCGCGGTTGGACTCGCCGCCGGAGGGCTCGCCGCGGGAGTGGCGGGAGCGGGTGTCGCCGGCGCCTTTGCAGCGGGCACGGGGGCCGCGGGAACGCCCGGCATACCGGCGATCAGCTCTGACACCTTGACCGGTTGCAGTCCTTTGGCCTTGAGCGCCGGAACGAGCAGCTCGACGATCTGGGCTGTTGCGGGGGCGTTCGGCGGCCCGTTGAGGTTGAGCAGCAGGATCGAACCGGGCTGGGCCTGTGCCACCACGGTGGCGACGTAGGCCGCGGCGTCGGACACGTATGCATCCGAGAACGGCACGTCCGAGCCGATGGTCACCTCGCCGATCTCGGCCGGCACCGCAAGTGCGGCCTCGGTGCCACAGAGGGCGGGGAACCGGAAGAGCGTGGGGTAGTAGCCGGTGAACTTCGAGATCACGTCCGCGGTAGCGCGCACCTCGAACTTCTGCACATTGAGGTCCCCGACGGGGTCCAAGCCGTAGCAGTCCGGCGACCAGGCGCTGTGGCTCCAGGTGTGGTTGCCGATCTCGTACAGCGGATTGGCCGCCATCCTGGCCATCGCATCGGGGTAGGCATTGGCCCACTGACCGGTCACGAACACACTGGCGGGGGTGCCGGTGGCCTCGAGGACGTTGAGCACGTCAGCGTTGACCTGCCGCGGCAGTGAGCCCGCGGTGACCTGGTAGCCGATGGCATCGCTATATGGCGTGTCGAACGTGATCGCGACCTTCGGCACCTCGCGCGGACCGTTGTTGATGAGCATCGGCTGGATCGGTGCCGGCACGGTCGGCGTCGGAGGTGCCGTCGGCGTCGGCGTCGGGCTCGGGCTCGGCGGGGCCGAGGGCGAGGGAGTCGGAGTGGCCGTCGGCGTGGGCGTGGGCTGGACGACCGCGAGCGGAACCGCCTTCTGCGGTGACTCGGACAGCACCACTGCACCCGCCGCCACGACGAGGGCACCCACGACCCCCAGAGCAATCATGGTGGGGCGGGCCATAGTGCAGACGCTAACAACTCGTCGTCCATTGACGTGACTGCGGCGCGGTTATGCGAGAGGATCGACGCGTGACTGAGACGCAGGAGAACGACACCCAGGGCTTCGCGCACCTTTCGGCGGACGAGTGCATGGAGATCCTCGGCAACAACCAGTTCGGCCGACTGGCGGTTTCGGTCGGGGGACGGCCAGACATCTTTCCCGTGAATTTCATCGTCTACGAGGGCAAGGTCGTGTTCCGCACGGCAGAGGGGTCCAAGCTGGCCTCACTCGCCATCAATTCGCATGTGGCGTTCGAGGTGGACGGCTACGACTCCGACACGAACCTTGCGTGGAGCGTGGTGCTGCACGGCCAGGCCAAGTTGATCCACCACGGCCCAGACGAGGAGCACTTGGAGTCGCTGCCCCTGTTCCCCTGGAACATTGCGCCCAAGCACCACCTGGTCGAGATCGATCCGCACGAGATCTCGGGCCGGCGTTTCGTAGCTGAGGGCCGGCGCGACTAGATCAGGGCGGATTACTCGTCAGGCGAGACGGCTGAGGGCTTCCTCGAGTTCCGCGCGCATCGCGGTCCAATCAGCGTCGGCATTGGTCCACACCCGAACGGCGAGCGAACCCTGGCGGGCCTGGATCTCGATCCCGTCCACTGTCTGGGCGCCGACGGCGGCCGCCTCCTTGAGCAGCGCTGTGCCGCCGAGCGCAACGACGTAGTCGGCGACCACGAGCTGCGGGCGCAGGGTCTCGTAGTCCAGATTCAGGACGGGTTGAGGATCGTGGTCCGCCCCGCCGGGGGTGGCATTGACGAGCACGTCGGTGGTGCTCGGCAGGCGTAGCCGGCCCTCGGCGCCAATCACGCTCACAGTCAGGCCTTCGACTCCGGCGAGACTGGCGGCGAGTTGGCGAGCGCGCGCCGGGCGGCGGTTGACGATCGTGATGTGGCTGGCGCCCGCCCGGGCGAACTCCACGGCTGCGGCCCGGGCGGCCCCGCCCGCGCCAAGGATGACCACGCGGCAGTGCTCC
>JBIRBF010000175.1:0-5770 GCA_044326505.1 Candidatus Nanopelagicales bacterium
CAGGCGCCGCCGCCACTCCCAGCTCGACTACGTTTCACCCATCGACTACGAGCGCATGCTCAACAAGGAAACTGCCTGACTCAACGATCAGGGTGGAAACAAACCCTGCAGCAGGTCACAGTGTCAACCGAACCGACAGCAATCCCCAGCTGCAGTTCGACGGCTTCACGCCCGGGGAGGCCGAGTACGGCGCCGTGGGAGCCGGGCTCTAGACCCGTCGCGTTCCCGTCCTGGCACGAGGGAGGGTGCACGCCGGGCGACGCGGCTGCTGCGGGTGCTGTCCCAACCGGAACAGGTGTCGGCGGGTTCGGGGGAACCGTCCGCATTCTTGGAACCATGCCGGCAGAAGCCCCGAAAGGGTTGCTCCACCAACAGCAACGCAGTCTCACCCGAGTGCGAAGGGGCCTTCTCCACGTCCCCAAGCCTGGTGCGGGTCAGCGAGGACAGCCGAAGGCCTGGTGTCACGACGCCGAGCGGTCCTCCTCGTCCCACCAGGCAAGCAGCGCGATGAGGACTGCCCCGATCCCCACGCCCACGATCGTGAAGGCGACTCGTTGGATCGTGAAGGTGAGTGTTTGCTGTTCATCGCCGAGACTGGCGAAGATCAGCAGCATGGGTGTGAGGAAGACGGTCTGCAGGAAGTAGTTGCCGCTCACGGCGTACGCGGCGAGAAGAACCAGGAACACCAGAGCAGCCAATTGGGACAGCACCGGCGGCATGAGCGCCGTTACGCACAGTGCGATGGCCGCCCCGATCAGCGTCCCCCAGAGCCGGTCGGTCAGGATTTCCCGCCGCTCCGCGGGGAGTGGGCGCAGGGCAACCAGCAGAGTGAGGGGCACCCAGTAGCCATGCGGCAGGGTCCAGGCCAATGCCAGGTACATCGTCACTGAGCAGGTGACGGCCAGCACGATGGCGTGCCGCCACGCGTGCCGGGAATTTAAGCCGACAGGTTCGGCACTCCCCTTCATCAGTCGGAGCAGCACGAGTCCACACACGGCACCGAACAGGGACCAGCCGCCCGCGGCCCACCACGGCAGACCTCGGTCGGCCGAGGCGAAGACCACCGCCAGGACGGGGACGAGGGCGAGCATCCCGATCGAGAACCGATTTGCCATGCCGACCATCAAGGTGGTGCCGAGGATGAGCAGCGCTGCCGGAATCGGCCGCCCAGAAACGGCAACGCCGCCCGCACCCGCCAAACCGACCAACGCCGCCAGACCCAGTGCCGTCCTGGTGCTGGTGACGCTGGAGAACGCTAGCGAGCTGCCGCCGGCTACCCCGACCGCCATGCCGGCCGCCGTGCCACCTGCCGCCGACGCGGCGGCGCCCGGCACTCCCAGTGCGACCAGGAGGAACAGCGCCGTCTTCACGCTCCCCGGACTTGGGCGCGTCCAGCCCGTCACTCTGCGGCGCCCATCTCAAGCCGCGTCGTGCGCAGGAGGGTTCAGGCTGGCCATGGCGCGGGCTAGGACCGTTCCTGTGCCCGCCACGCCACCAGCCGAGCGTGGTCGGAATCAGCCAGGTCCGCGTACTTCATCGCGAATTCGCCCACTGCGTCGTCGAACTCCGGTCCGCCACCGAGGTAGCCGCTGATGCGCGCAGCGTCTCCGGCCCGCGCATGGGCGCGGGCCACCACCGCCCCACACAGGCGCGCGTAGTCGAACAGGCCGTCGCGGTCGAGCGCGGCGATCTCGATCGACCCCTTCATATCTTTGAGCTGGCGCAGGTAGTAGTCGATCTGGCGGTCCTTGCCCGTGCACCAACCCAGGAAGGGGTCGCCGCCTGCCTGCATAAGTTGCTGGCCGAAGACGACGCGTTGCCCGCCGTGGCTGAACCGACTCTCGCCGAGGTAGGGCTCGAGGACCGACGCGTCTGCCTGCTTTGCCTGCAGTAGCAGCGGCTCACCGTCACCCGACTCGAGCAGCAGCACCCGCGCCCGCGTGCCGACGCTGCCGACACCCACGACCTTATGCGCAAGGTCCTTGAACGAGTAGCGCGCCAGCAGCGCAAAGCGGTCCGGCGGCAGCGTCTGCAGGTACCGGGCGTAGATCGGAGCCAGGTCGGCGATGACCTGCTCGCGCTTGTCGGCCGGCACCCGGACGAGCAGGGGCGGCTCCGAGCGGAACTGCACCTGCCCGTCCACGACTTCGGTCAGCTTCAGGGCTGCGGATTCGCTGGTGCGCGTCCGGGCCTTGGCGCTCTCCTTCCGGGTGGCTTTGACGAGGCTGGATTTGTGCAGCGCCTTCACGAGCGTGTCGAGGTCCAGGCGCGCGTACCAGACATCCCTGGTTGCCATCGTGCTCAGTCTGCGCATGGTGTTGCGGTAGCCAGCGACGCAGGACACCGCGATGAGTCGCGCCTGCCGGTCCTTGAAGCCGTTGGCTCGCGCGGCGACGGCCGCACTCGCGGCGAGGCGCTTGACGTCCCATTCGAACGGGCCCGGCAGCGTCTCGTCGAAGTCGTTGACGTCGAACACCTGGGCGCGGTCAGCCGTGGCGAACAGGCCGAAGTTGGACACGTGCATGTCGCCGCACAGCTGCACCCGGAGGTTGGTGCGCGGCGCCTCGGCCATATCAGCCGCCATCACCGCCGCCGCGCCGCGCAGGAACGCGAAGGGGTTCTCCGCCATCCGCTCGTAGCGCAGCGGCACAAGCGCGGGCTCACGGGTGCTTTCCTGGCCCTGGAGGATCCCGATCGGGTCGAGGGCGCGGTCGGGGCCGACGTGCAGTTCGGCGTGGGACTCCAACGGCACCGAAGCGCGCAGGTCCTTGCCGGCGCGGCGTCGCTCGCTGCGGCTGGGACGGGTACGGGTAAAGAAGCCGTCGACGTCGAAGTCGGGAGCTGGTGCTGCGGGTTGCGCTGCTGGTATCGGCATGAGCCCTCCGGTGTGTGGTGCCACCAGAGTGGGGAACGGCAGGGAAGCGGACCAGGGTGCCGACGGGAATGCACCCGACTCGGGTGACAACTCGCTACGGCACCCAGCTCGACTACGGGATGGGTCACCATAGGCGGGTGATATCCGTGGAGGCTCTCCGCTGCTGCGCCGTTCACGGCTATTGGGGGGAAGCCCTGTGACCGAGTTGGAACCAGCCACACCCCTGATCACGATTCCCCGTCATCGGACCGCTCCGCCCAGGACCGCCGGTCAGGACACCGGCAGAGAGGATCTGCTCGAGCGTGCGCTACCTGCACCGGGAACACTCGTCTCGATCACGGCCCCGCTGGGTTTCGGCAAGACAACCTTGGCAGCCCACGTCGCCCGGTCGATGGACGTGCCGGTGGCCTGGCTGACAGCGGACCGGCTCGACACCGACCCGAGCCGGCTGTGGTCGGGCCTGCTCACCGCGGTGGGGCGGGCAGTGGCGGCGGATATACCCACTGACGTGGTGCCGACCATCGCCAGTGGCGATGAGCGCTGGTGGGAGGCGGCCGCCGCCCTCGCGGCTGCTCTGGACGACAGCGCCTCGATGCTGATCGTTCTGGACAACATGGATGACCGCCGCTACGAGCCTGTCCAGGCGGGGCTGGATTACTTGATCGAGTGCTTGCCGGAGCAGCACAGCCTGCTGCTCACGGGGCGCCGGACACTGCCTGCGACGCGCGCCGGACTGCTCGCGCCCGAGCGCGTGCGGCTGATAGGCACCTTCGATCTGCGCCTCGACGACGAGCTGGCCGGGGATGTGCTGCGCCAACTCGCCCCCGACCTTCCTCGTGCGATCACCCGCGAGATCGTGTCGTTCGGCGATGGCTGGCCGCTGGCGCTGGTCCTCGCGGCACGACTCGCGACTGACCGCCCACAATCGGACTGGCGCTCAGACGTCGCCGAGACGCTGCTGGACCACGTGCTCGCCGATGCGCCGGGGGCGGAGCCGGCCATCCTCGCGATGTCGGCCCTGTCGCCGGTCACGGCCGAGGCCGCGACCGGACTGGGCATGAATTCCCAGGACTGGGCACAGCTGCGCGACGCTGGACTGCTGCTGCCCGCAGCCGGCGGCGAGGGGGGCTGGCGGTTGCCCGGACCGATCGGCTCCGCGGCAGATCGCCGGCTCCGCGCCACCGAACCGGACCGCCACGGCGCACTCCACGCGGATGCCGCTCGGGCGGCCATACAGACCGGCCACGCCGAGGAGGCGATGGGTCACCTCATGGCGGCTGGAGACATCGCCGCGGCCCGCGCTGCGCTCCACCGCATCGAAGACACCCTCTTCCTGGACGGTCGGGGGACAGAGGCCCAGAAGTGGTACCGCCTGCTCTACGACGGGACCGGCGAGGCGAGCTTGGACCGACTCATACGGGCAGCATGGTCCGCGACGCTGACGTGCAAGCACGACGAGGCCGAGAGGATCGTTCAGGTGCTGCGCGAGTCGATGTCCTCTCACAGATGGACCAGCGACAGGGTCGCCGGCGAGGTCCTCGTTCTACGCGCCACGCTGGCGGGACGGCGAGGGCGCCTCGATGAGATGGAGAGCTACGGCCGACGCGCCGTGCTCGCCTTCGGCGACGACTGGTCAACCAACGGCCGGGTCATGGCGCGCGTCGTCGTCGCGCGTGCCGCGTTCTGGCGCGAGGACGGACCGGCCCTCCGCGCAGCACACGATGAGCTGGTGGCGCGCGACGACCTGCCGGAGTACTTCGCCAACGGCGTGGTGGTGGCGCTGACCGCCGGAGTCGCCCTCGCAGCCGGCCGCCTGCGCGAAGCGATCCACCTGGGACGGTTAAGCCACAACTGGCTCCTGGAGCACCCCGTCCCAAGTTCCACAGTCGCCACCCGCGAAGCGGAGGTGACCCTTGCCGCGGGCTTGACGGAGTCGGGCGTGGAACCGGACGCAAGGTCCGATCTGATCGACCTGGCGCGTTTCGCCGACGAGCACGAACTTCCGCTCATGTCCGTCCTGACGCGGCTCCACGCGGCCCGAGCATCGTTGCTCGAGCACGAGTACCGAGCCGCGTTCGAGATCCTCGCCGGCGCACGTGGGATCGCCCTGGAAGCCGGTGCGTCCCCGCGGCTGCTGTCTCGGCTCGACCAGCTCGAGGTCCCCCTGGCGCTGCAGGTCGGAGACGTCACCCGCGCCCGGGCCGCCGCGCAGCGGCTGCCGGCCGGCAACTCACGCACGCTGCTGCGAGCGGCGGTGGCGCAGGTTCGCCGACCTGCTTCTGCGACCCGAGCCTTGGAGGTAGTGGTTCCCGACGGTCCCCGGCAAGACGTGCAACGGCGCCTTCTGCTCGCCAGGGCACTCATGATCAACGACCGGCGCAGCGCCACCACTCATCTGGCGGTCGCGGCGGCCCTCGCGCAGAAGCACGGCCTCATGCTGTCGCTGCGGACCTCCGCGCCGGCACTGATCGACTTCGCGCACGAAGCGGCAATCCGCGAGGCCGACGCGGCCCTCGCCGAACTCGTCCGGTTTGCCACTCCGGAGCCCGGCTACGCGCGGACGGTGGCGCCGCCACCGGCCGTCTCGCTGAGCCCGGGCGAGAGGCAACTCCTGGCGCTGCTCCCCACTCGATTGCGCTATGACGGGATCGCAGCCGCGCTCGGGGTCTCTGTGAATACCGTCAAGTCCCGCCTCAAGAGGCTGT
The DNA here is from genome assembly GCA_044326505.1 of Candidatus Nanopelagicales bacterium. GTDB lineage: Bacteria > Actinomycetota > Actinomycetes > S36-B12 > UBA10799 > JACJWR01. The sequence goes on from JBIRBF010000175.1 coordinate 5,581, forward strand.
ACGCCAAGCTTGAGGCGTCCTCCCGCGATGAAGCCCTCAGCCGCGCACGTCAACGCGGGCTCATCGCCGAGGACGACTACGGCAGACGCGCCACACAACGATGAGAGACTCCGCTTGGGGGCCTCCCGCCAGATGGCGCCGTGCCCTCGGCAGTGGCGAGCAGCCGGTCGAGAGCCCTCGCGCACCCGAG
>JBIRBF010000051.1:0-14949 GCA_044326505.1 Candidatus Nanopelagicales bacterium
GACAACGACTACGACGCCGACCAGGCCATCGAGGTTGCGGTGGCCCAGGTGCAGGAGACCATGAAGGCCCAGGCCGAGGCCGCCGCAGCGGCCGCCGCAGCGGAAGCCGCAGCGGCCGAGGCGGAGGCTGCTGCCGATACCGAGGGCGGCGAGCCCGAAGCCGGCAGCGAGGGCTGAGCCACGGCCGGGGACGGACCTTGGCTGGTTGTTGGTCTCGGCAATCCGGGCACTGAATACGACGGGACCAGGCACAACATCGGCTTCGAAGTCGTCGATTGGATGGCGGCGGAAGCCCATGAGTCTTTTCGCCGCCACAAGCGGGCGGTGGCCTTGGTCGCCGAAGGACGCGTCGCCGGTGAGCGCACCATTCTGGCCAAACCGATGACGTTCATGAACAACTCCGGCGCCGCCGTGGCGGGGCTGGCGGGGTTCTACCGGGTCAAGCCGGAGCGGGTGATTGCGGTGCACGACGACCTGGACCTCCCCCTCGGTGGCTTGCGCGTCAAGATCGGGGGCGGCGACGGCGGCCACAATGGGCTCAAGTCGATCCGCTCCTCGATCGGTACGGGCGATTTCACCCGCGTCAGGGTTGGGATCGGGCGACCGCCCGGTCGGATGGATCCGGCGGCCTTCGTGCTGCGGCGGTTCTCCGGTGCGGAACGCGGCGAGGCCGAGCTTGTGGTCGCTGAGGCCGCTGATGCGGTGGCGTCAGTGATGACCGACGGCGTGCCCACCGCGCAGAACCGCTTCAACCGCTGACCCCCGTTGGGGTGTTCGCGCCACACGCCGAGCCAGGAGGCCCGCATGACCGACCGACGAGCGGACTGCCGCGCGGACTGCGCGCTAGCTCGGCAGCTCGCCGAGCAGGCCGGGGTGGTTCTGCAGGAATTCCGCGGGTCCTTTGTCGCCCCGCCCGGCACCGATCGACCAGTCCGCGCACTGCGCGATGCTGCCGATGCTGCGGCGCAGGACTTCCTGGCGGCGGCTCTGACGACGCAGCGGCCGGAGGACGCGGTGCTCAGCGAGGAGGCCGCCGACTCGGCCGAGCGCGACGACGCCGAGCGGGTGTGGATCATCGATCCGCTGGACGGGACCTTCGAGTACGGCGCCGGCCGGTCCGACTGGGCGGTCCATGTCGCACTGTGGGAACGCTCTGCTGGGCCCGCTGGCCGCGGTGCTTTGACCGCGGGGGCAATCGCCCTGCCCGATGAGGCCCTGGTTTTCTGCTCGGATCTGCCGCAGCGGCCCCCCGAGCCGGCGACCGACCGGCCGCTGCGCATCATCGCCTCGCGCAGCCGGCCGCCCGCCGGTCTGCCCGCGGTGGCCACAGCGCTTGCCGGCGCGTGGGCCGACCTGGGCGGTCCGCGCGATGCCGAGATCGTCCAGGTCGGGTCGGTCGGCGCCAAGGTGGCGCGGCTGCTCACCGGCCGGGCCGAGGTCTACCTGCACGACAGCGGCTTCTACGAGTGGGATGTCGCAGCGCCGCTGGCCGTGGCACAGGCAGCCGGCCTGCACGCCGCGCACGTCGATGGATCGCTGGTGACCTTCAACCACCGCCCGCCCTACGTCACCGACCTGGCGGTCTGCCGCCCGGAGCTCACCGAGGCGCTGGCGCAGGCCGTGCACCACCTCGGGTCGTAGGCTCACGGACGTGGCTCTGACATCGCTGCTGCCGGCGCTGCTGGCCGATCCGGCCGCGCGGCATTGGCAGGAAGCCGCCAGCGAGCAGAGCGCACTTGGCCGCGTCCTCGTCGCGCCCACGGGTGCAGTCGCTGCCGCGGCGGCGCTCGCGGCGCATCCTGAGCATGGCGACCGTCCGCTGCTCGTCGTCACGTCGACGGTCCGCCAAGCAGAGGACCTCGCTGAGGAACTGGGCGGCTACCTGCCCCCGGACGCGGTGGCCCTCTTCCCCGCTTGGGAGACGCTTCCGCACGAGCGGCTCAGCCCGGGCGCGGACCTGGTCGGCGAGCGCTTGGCGGTCCTGCGTCGGTTGGCCAAGCCGGAGCGCCGCGGGGGTCCGCACGGCAGGGTCCGGGTGGTCGTCGCACCCGTGCGGGCCCTGCTGCAGCCGATCGTCGCTGGCCTGGGCGACGTCGATCCGGTGGTTGTGCGCAAGGGCGACGAGATTGCGCTGGACGACCTGGTCCGGCGGCTGGCAGCCACCGGCTACGAGCGGATGGACCTGGTCGAGCGACGCGGCCAGTTTGCCGTGCGCGGCGGCATCGTCGACGTCTTCGCTCCCACGGCGGCGCACCCTGTGCGGGTGGAGTTCTTCGGCGACGAGGTCGAGGAGCTGCGCTGGTTCGCCGTCGCCGACCAGCGCTCGACGGGTCCGGCCGACGAGTTGTGGGCACCGGTCTGCCGCGAGTTGCTGCTGACTCCCGATGTGCGTGAGCGCGCGGCCGTCGCCGCCGAGGCTTACCCGCAGCTCGCCGAACTGCTAGGCGCGGTCGCCGATGGCGTGGCGCTGCCGGGCATCGAGGCTGTCGCGCCGCTGGTGGTCGAGGGAATGACCACCCTGCCGCAACTGCTGCCCGGGACGGCTGCGGTCGTCGTGGTGGATCCGGGCCGGGTGGCCGACCGCGCTGAGGATCTGGTGGCCACCTCGGCCGAGTTCCTGGCGGCTGGCTGGGATGTGGCGGCGGCTGGCGGCGAGGCTCCGGTCGAGCTGGCCCAGTCCGCATACAGGTCGCTCCCCGAACTGCACCGGATCGCAGCCGATGCGGGTCTGGCCTGGTGGGGGATCGCCCCCTTCCTCTCCGTGGTCGCGCCCGACGAGCGCACCGGGGTGCCCGCGACTGAGGTCTTGCCCGACGATGCCGCCGCGGTGGTCGAGTCGCTGGCCGCGCTGCCCGCGCCGTCCTATCGGGGCGAGCTCGAGCTGGCGGCCAACGACATCGGTGCCCGCATCGGCGAGGGCGATCACGTGGTCGTGGTGGCCGCCGGCAGTGGCTCAGCGGCGCGGCTGGCCGAGCGTTTCGGCGAGCTCGACCTGCCCCCCGGCGACGACTTGGAGATCGTCACCGGTCGGCTGGCCACGGGTTTCGTCGCCGAAGCTGCGGCGCTCGTGGTCCTGGGCGAGGCGGATCTGCTCGGCGCCTCGGCCACCCGCGAGGTCCAGCGCATGCCATCGCGCAGACGGCGCGCCGTCGATCCGCTGAGTTTGAGCCCCGGCGACTACGTCGTCCATGAGCAGCACGGGGTCGGTCGCTACCTGGAGATGGTGGAGCGCACCATCGGCGGGGCCACCCGGGAGTACCTGATCATCGAGTACGCGCCGAGCAAGCGCGGCCAGCCGCCGGATCGCCTCTCGGTGCCCACCGACCAGCTCGACCGCGTCACCCGGTACGTGGGCGGCGAGGCGCCGTCCCTGAACCGGATGGGCGGCGCCGACTGGTCCAAGGCCAAGGGCCGGGCGCGCAAAGCCGTCCGGCAGATCGTCGATGGGCTGGTCAAACTCTACGCCGCGCGCCAGAGCACGAAGGGCCGGTCGTTCGGACCGGACACGCCCTGGCAGCGCGAGCTCGAGGATGCCTTCGGCTACACCGAGACGGCCGATCAGCTGGCCTGCATCGACGAGGTCAAGGCGGACATGGCCAAGCCGATCCCGATGGACCGGGTGATCTGCGGGGACGTCGGTTTCGGCAAGACCGAGATCGCCGTGCGCGCCGCGTTCAAGGCGGTGGCGGAGGGCACCCAGGTGGTCGTGCTCGTGCCGACCACGCTCTTGGCCCGGCAACACCTGCAGACGTTCACCCAGCGGTTCGCCGCGTTCCCGGTGACCGTGCGGGGGCTGAGCAGGTTCTCGTCGGACGCCGAGGCGCGCGAAGTCCTGGCCGGGCTCGCCGACGGCAGTGTGGACGTCGTCATCGGCACCCACCGCCTGCTGGGGCCCAAGACGCGCATCAAGGATCTGGGCCTGGTCATCGTCGATGAGGAGCAGCGCTTCGGCGTGGACCACAAGGAGCACCTGAAGGCGTTGCGCACGAACGTCGACGTGCTGACGCTGTCCGCCACGCCCATCCCGCGCACCCTGGAGATGGCCGTGACGGGGATCCGGGAGATGTCCACCATCACGACGCCGCCGGAGGAACGACTGCCGGTGCTGACCTTCGTCGGGCCGTACAACGACCGACAGGTCGCGGCAGCGATCCGTCGGGAGCTGTCTCGCGACGGCCAAGTGTTCTTCCTGCACAACCGGGTGGCATCGATCAACAAGGTGGCCGCTCGCATCGCCGACCTGGTGCCGGAGGCCCGCATCGCCGTCGCCCATGGTCAGATGCACGAGACCCAGCTCGAGCAGGTCATGGTGGACTTCTGGGAGCGCCGGTCGGACGTGCTGGTGAGCACCACGATCGTGGAGTCGGGCCTGGACATCCCCAACGCCAACACGCTCGTCGTGGACCGCGCCGAGCGCTTCGGCCTCAGCCAGTTGCACCAGATCCGTGGCCGCGTGGGTCGCGGGCGCGAGCGCGGGTACGCCTACTTCTTCTACGACGGTGAGCTGCAGCTGTCCGACACGGCCCACGAGCGGCTCAAGACCATCGCCCAGCACTCCGAGCTCGGCGCCGGCATGGCGGTGGCGATGAAGGACCTGGAGATTCGCGGCGCGGGCAACCTGCTCGGTGGCGAACAGTCCGGCCACATCGCCGATGTGGGATTCGACCTGTACGTGCGGATGGTGGGCGAGGCGTTGGCCGAGGCCAAGGCGGGCGGTTCCGACGAGGGTGCGCCGGAAGTGCCGGTCACTCGGATCGAGCTGCCGCTCGACGCGCATATCCCGCACACGTACGTGCCCGACGAGCGGCTCCGGTTGGAGGCTTACCGGCGCCTGGCCGAGGCTGGCGACCCGGCCGCTGTGGCAGAGGTCGAGGCGGAACTGGTGGACCGCTACGGCCGGATGCCCGAGCAGGTCGCCGCGCTCGCTCAGACGGCGCGGCTGCGCCAGCGGCTGGCATCGCTGGGGGTCACCGAAGTTGTGATGGCGGGCGGCCGGATCCGGGTGGAGGGCTTGGCGCTGCCCGATTCCATCCAGCTGCGCTTGGGTCGCCTGTATCCGGGCAGCACCCTCAAGCCGGCTTCGCGGACCATCCTGCTGCCGGCACCCAAGACCGCCCGACTCGGCGGCCGGCCGCTCACCGGCTCTGCTTTGATCGAGTGGCTCGACGGCTTTGTCGACGCGGTCGGGGCACCTGTCCCGGCCAGCCGGGCCTAGTCGCCCGTGGGCTTCGCCTGGGGACGTCAGACTAGGGTTGACGGAGACTAGAGTTCGCAGTATTCCGCCGCGGTGTCCCCGCGCACGTCGTCCACCAGGAGGGCCAGTGAAGATTTCTCGGCGCGCAGGGGTCGGTACTGCGTTGGCGACGGTTGCCCTGCTCACGGCCTGCGGAGCTCCGGATGCGGGCTCGGCGCTCACCTATGACGGCGGTCGCATCACCGAGGCAACGCTGGCGGCCGACGCCCAGCAGCTGGCCGACCTCGTCGGCGCTCCGGTCTCGCGCACCATCACCGAGGCGACGCTGAACCGGATGGCCACCTTCGTGCTGGTGGACGAGGTCGCCGATCGGGCCGGTATCGAGGTGTCCCAGGGCCAGGTGGATGCTGCCGTCGACGAACAGGTCCAGCAGTTCGGCAGCCGTGCTCGGCTCGAGCAGGCCGCGCTGCAGCAGGGTGTTCCCCCGTCTGCGCTGGAGGACTACTTCCGGGTGAACCTCGTGTACAGCGAACTGGTCAAGTCCAGTGCGACGGATCCGGCCAAGCCGGAGACCGGCGAGCCCATTGCCCAGCGCTACTTGAGCGAGGTCAGCAACCAGATCTCGCTGCGCACCAATCCGCGCTTCGGTACCTGGTCGGCCCAGAAGCTGCAGGTGGTCAGCAACGAAGACGGGCTCACTCGCCCACCGGACAACGAGGTTTCCGGCCTGCCCGAAGGACTCACCCTGCCCGGTCAGCCGAACTAGCGGTACGGGGCCATGGCGTGACCGATCCGCTGCGCGACCTCGTGGCGGTCATGGACACCCTGCGCTCGCCCGGAGGGTGCCCGTGGGACGCCGAGCAGACGCACGCCAGCCTGGTGCAGTACCTGCTCGAGGAGAGCTACGAGACCGTCGAGGCGATCGAGACACAGGACGCTGTGGCGCTGCGCGAGGAGTTGGGGGACCTGCTGCTGCAGGTCGTGTTCCATGCCCGGATCGCGGCCGAGTCGGAGGGTTTCGACATCGACGACGTGGCCCGGGACATCGCCGACAAGCTCGTGCGGCGTCATCCCCATGTGTTCGGTGACGCGGAATACGCAACTGGCGCGGACGTGGAGGCCGCCTGGTTCGCCATGAAGACGCGCGAGAAGGGGCGGACCTCTGTGACCGATGGTGTGCCGCTGGCGATGCCCGGGCTGATGCTCGCGGCAAAGCTGCGCCACCGGGCGGCCAAGGGTGCGGTGGCGCTGGAGCCAGCCGACGAGGTCGCCCGCGCCGCCGCCGCAGCGGCCATCGCATCAGTCGGCGAGGACGAGGCCGCCCTTGGCGCGCTGCTGATGGGCCTGGTCGCTGAGGCCGACGAGCGCGGATGGGATGCCGAAAGGGCCGCTCGCGGGGCGGCTCGCGACTATCGCGCCCTATTGCTCGCCACCGAAGCCGCCGCGGCCCCGTCCGACCACACGTGCAAGGAGCCGTAACGCCGCTCGCCCCGCTGGCTCCGCCCTTCCCGCCGCAGTCGCCGCAGGCTCACACCAGCGCGAGGCGCGTGCGGGCGGCGCGCAGGTGCGGGCCCTCCCGCACCGAGTCGGGCAGCCGCCCGAGACCGGCCCGAAGCGACCGCAGGGCTAGGGTCGCCTGCCAGTCGGCCACCGGCGCGGCCGCCATCAGTTGGCCGGCCGGTGCCAGGGCCGGGCCGAGCAGCGGTACGCCGGCCGCGGCCAGCCCCCGCGCCAGCTCGGAGCGGACTGCGCGCGGCAACAGGCCGAAGGCGCACGCCACGAGGGCCGCCCAGCCGCCGGCCGCCGGCGTGAGCCAGCGGACGGTCGTCGGCATCGGCGGGACGAAGGCGAAACGGATGAAGTCGACGGCCTCGTCGGTCGCGCGCAGCTGCGGCGACACGTCGGCCAGGTAGCCGCGCAGGCCGGCCTCGTCGGCGAAGACCCGCTCAGCCGGCAGACCGACGAGTTCGGCTGCGACGACCTGCTCGCGCACATAGGCATCGGCATCGCCGGGACGGAGCCGGGCCCCGCTGCGGCGGTAGGCGCCGAGCAGGGAGTCCACGAAGGCGGCGTGCACCCATAGCAGCCAGTCCGGGTCGTCGAGCCCGAGGCGGCCGTGCAGCTGGCGCACAGCAGCGCCGGCCCGGTGCGCCTCCTCGGCGGTGCCGTAGGTGGTAGCCCCGATGTACTCCGCGGTCCGCACCAGCCGGCCCCAAGGGTCGCGCCGGTACCCGCTGCTGCTCGCCGCAGCAACCATCGGCCCGGGCAGCATCGTCTGCAGCAGGATCGCGCGCAATCCCCCCACCCCGGTCGCCGGATCGGCATGGATCCGCCAGGTGACCGAGTCGGGGCCGAACAGTCCCGGATCGGTGCTCGTCGTTTCGGGCTCGCCGTAGGTCAGTGCGGGCATGCTCCCAGGGTCGCACTCGCCGCACGGCGCGCAAGTCGGTTGCGCTGGTGGCTAGGCTGGCCGAGGACAAGGCGTAACCGCCGCACAACCGATTGGGAGGAACCCCGTGGCCATCATCGAAGGTGTCATCGCGCGCGAGATCCTGGACTCCCGCGGCAATCCGACCGTCGAGGTGGAGGTCGTCCTCGACGATGACACTGTGGCGCGGGCCGCGGTTCCCAGCGGCGCCTCCACCGGCGCCTTCGAGGCGGTCGAACTGCGCGACGGCGGCGACCGTTACGGCGGCAAGGGCGTACTGCAGGCCTGCAAGGCCGTGGAGGACGACATCGCCCCGGCGGTGACCGGGCTGGACGCGGCCGACCAGCGCTTGGTGGACCAGACCATGATCGACCTGGATGGCACTCCCAACAAGGCTCGCCTGGGCGCGAACGCCATCCTCGGGGTCTCCCTGGCTGTGGCGCGGGGCGCCGCCGACAGCGCTGGCCTGCCGCTCTTCCGCTACCTCGGGGGTCCGAACGCGCATGTGCTGCCGGTGCCCATGATGAACATCCTCAACGGCGGCGCGCACGCCGACTCCAACGTGGACATCCAGGAGTTCATGATCGCGCCGATCGGGGCGACCACCTACGCGGAGTCGCTGCGCTGGGGCGCCGAGGTGTACCACTCCCTGAAGAGTGTCCTCAAGTCCCAGGGCCTCGCGACCGGCCTCGGCGACGAGGGCGGCTTCGCGCCGAGTCTGCCGACCAACAAGGAGGCACTCGACCTGATCATCCGCGCCATCGGCGACGTGGGTCTGACCGCCGGTCGGGATGTCGCGCTCGCGCTCGACGTCGCGTCCACCGAGTTCTTCGCCGACGGTTCCTACGCCTTCGAGGGCGCGCAGCGCTCCAGTGAGTGGATGACGGGTTACTACCAGGGTCTGATCGACGAGTACCCGCTGGTGAGCATCGAGGACCCGCTGGCCGAGGACGACTGGGCGGGCTGGGAGCGCTTGACCGACGAGATCGGCGCCAAGGTGCAGCTGGTCGGCGATGACCTGTTCGTCACCAACCCCGAGCGCCTGGCACGCGGCATCGAGTCCGGCGCCGCCAATGCGCTGCTGGTCAAGGTCAACCAGATCGGCAGCTTGACCGAGACGCTCGACGCGGTGTCGCTGGCGCAGACCAACAGCTTCACCTGCATGATGAGCCACCGCTCGGGCGAGACCGAGGACACGTTCATCGCCGACCTCGCCGTCGCGGTTAACTGCGGCCAGCTCAAGACGGGCGCTCCTGCGCGGACCGAGCGGGTCGCCAAGTACAACCAGCTGCTGCGCATCGCCGAGGAACTCGACGAAGCCGGCACCTACCCCGGCGCGGCGGCCTTCCGTCGCTTCAGTGTCTGAGCGACCATAGGGGCATGCCCTCCAAGTTCCTCACACCAGCGGTGCGCATGGGCATCCTGGCGCTGGTGGCCATCGCGGTGGCACTCAGCGTGGCGGCCCCGCTGCGCACGCTGGTGCGGCAGTCGGACGAGAACGCCCAGCTCGCGTCCGAGGTGGCCGACCGCGAGAACCACATCGCCGAACTCGAGGCTGAGCTGAACAAGTGGAAGGACCCCGCCTTCGTCGAGCAACAGGTGCGCGAACGGCTGCACTACGCCAAGCCGGGCGAGGTGGGCTACACCGTCTTGGGCGCTCCTACTGAAGACCGCACCGACCACTTGGGCCAACTCCCGGCCGAGGAGTCCGGCGGCTCCTGGTACGAGCGGCTGTGGCGCAGTGTCGAACGTTCCCAAGGCTGAAGCCGACCGGGCTGCGGCGTCAGCCCAGCTCGGGCGTCCGTTGCGCGGGCCGGTGGCAGTGGGCCATCGGTGTGCGTGCGGGCTGCCGGACGTCATCGTCACCCCACCGCGACTGCCGGAAGGAACGCCGTTCCCGACGACGTTCTACCTCACGTGTCCTCGGGCCACTGCTGCGTTGTCGACGCTGGAGTCCGAGGGCGTCATGGTCCAGATGGCCAGCGACCTGGCCGAGGATCAGGTGTTGCGGGCCGCGTACCAGGTCGCGCATGAGGACTACCTCCGGCGGCGGGCCGAGGTGGCTGCGGAGTTCGGCGTGGACCCGGTCCCGGAGATCGAGGGCGTCTCGGCCGGGGGCATGCCCACGCGCGTCAAGTGCCTGCACTCGTTGGCTGGACATGCCCTTGCCGCCGGGCCCGGGGTCAATCCGCTGGGGGACAGGGCGCTGGCGATGATCGCTGAGCGAGGGCTCTGGGCGTGCGCCACGGTGTGCGTGTCCGAGGAGGCGGAGTAGCAGTGGCAACGTTCGCCGGGATCGACTGCGGCACCAATTCCATTCGATTGCTGATCGTCGAGCGAGGCCCGGATGGGGTCTGCCGCGACGTGCTCCGGACCATGCGCGTGGTGCGCCTGGGCGAGGGCCTGGATGACTCGGGCGTGATCTCCCGCGCGGCACTCGACCGCACGTTCGCGGCGTGTGCTGACTATGCGCAGATCATCGCCGCGCACGACGTCCAGCGCATGCGGTTTATGGCGACCTCGGCGTCGCGGGACGCGCGCAACCGCGAGGAGTTCATTGACGGCGTCAACCGCTTGATGGGGGTGCGCCCCGAGGTCATCACGGGTGCGGAGGAGGCTGCGCTGAGCTTCGGCGGAGCCATCGGCTCGCCGGTGGTGCGCGACGCGGCCCCGGGTCCGCGCCTGGTGGTGGATATCGGCGGGGGATCCACCGAGTTCGTGCTGGGCGAGGACGCTCCCAGCGCGGCACGCAGCGTAGATATCGGTTGTGTCCGGCTGGCTGAGCGTTGGCTCCGAGCGGACCCCCCGGCCGCCGCCGAGCTGGCGGCGCTGGCCGGCGATGCGGATGCCGCCATCGCGCGCGCGGCGACAGAGGTTCCCCTGGGCTCGGCGGCCAGCCTGATCGGCGTCGCGGGCACCGTGACCACGGTCGCCGCGCTGGCTCTGGGGCTGCCGGAGTACGACGCGGACGCACTGCACGGCGCGGTCATCAGCGCCGGCGACGTCCACCGCGTGGCCGCCGAGCTCGCCGCGATGACGCTCGCCCAGCGGTTGGCGCTTCCGGTGATGCACCCGGGCCGGGCCGACGTGATCGTGTCGGGCGCCCTCATCTGGTCAAGAATTGTGACCGCAGTTGGGCTGCCGCACGTAGTCGTGAGCGAGCACGACATCCTCGACGGGATCGCCCGGAGCGCCGCAACCGGTTGCTGAGTCGGCCGCTGCGGCGCTGACTCGCACGGCATCGGGCCGGCAGGGCAGGATCGAGGCATGTCGCACTTCGCCGTCACCGTTGTCAGCCATGATCGCCCCGGCCTGATCGCCGATGTCACGGGTATCCTCGCCGAACTCGGGGGCAACCTGGAGGCGTCCTCCATGTCGTTGCTGCAGGGCCACTTCGCCTGGACCCTCGTGGTGGCCGCCGACGCCGAGCCCGACGACCTGCAGCGGCGGCTGCTTGCGGTATGCCCGCGGGGCGCTGCGGTGGTGCCGCTCGACGAGGGCGCCAGCGAGGCGCCGGCGCCGCATGACAGGTTGATCGTGGCGTTCCACGGCGCCGATCGGATCGGCATCACGGCAGCGATCACCAGGCTGCTCGCCGATCGCGGCGGCAACATCGTGGAGCTCACGACGCATTTGAGCGGCGGCCTGTACCTGGGCACCGCCGAGGTCGAGTTCGGCTCCCGGGTAGATGTCGACGAACTCGCCGACGCGACGGCCGAGGTGGGTCGCGACCTGGGCGTCGCAGTGACGGTGCACCGCGAGGAGCCCGAGGTCCTGTGATGCCTTGGCGCATGCCGGAACTGCCGTCGGGGACGGTCCTTCCGGTGGTCGAGGCCCCGGCGGAAGTGCTCACCGCGCCCTGCAACCTGGTCGATCCCTGCGACCCGGCGGTCGTCCGGCTCGCAGCGGACCTGCTCGCCACGATGGCCGCGGCGCCGGGGTGCGTCGGGCTGGCCGCCAACCAGATCGGGGTGCCCGCTCGCGTCTTCAGCCTGGACGTGGCTCAGCACCCGAAGACGCGCACACATCACGGGATCTTCGTGCTGTGCAACCCGACCTTGGATGATGCGACGCGCCGCCAGCGCGGCCGCGAAGGCTGCATGTCGGTGCCGGACTGGACCGGCGACGTTCGGCGCGCCACTCGGGTGCGGGTGAGCGGCGAACTGCCGGTCACGGGCGAGCGTGTGACGATCGTGACCGACGCTTTTGAGGCGGTCGCCCTGCAGCACGAGCTCGACCATCTGGACGGGCTGCTCTTCCTGGACCGCGTCGACAGCGCCCGGGGCGTGCATCCCAGACAGGTGTACCTCTAGCCCACTGCGGCGCGCAGGGCATCGGTGCCCGGGGCGGGACTCGAACCCGCATGCCTCTCGGCCGAGGGGTTTAAGCCCTCTGCGTCTGCCGTTTCGCCACCCGGGCGTGGGGGCCAGCCTATGCGCGCAGCGCGGTGGGAATCCGCACCGCGAGATGTCGGTTACGGTATTGACACGTTTCGACCGGTCTGGCCGGCGAAACACCGCTTACCAACCGATCTGGGAGGAATCCAGTGGCAGGCAACCCAATGCTGGCGAAGATGGAGAAAGAGGTCCAGCAGAACCAACCGGGCTCCGGCTCGCTTCAGGCTCCGCCCTTGCCGCCAGCCCCGTACGCCCAGGCGGGCGGCGCCGCTCAGGCGGCTGCCGTGCGTGGCGGAGCGATGCCGGGTGGCGCGGGCTATGGCCAGCCGCCCACCACCACGGCCGTGCGCCGGATGTCGATGGACGACGTCATCGTCAAGACCGGCATCGTGTTCGTCATCCTGGTGGCGTCGGCCGTTGTGGGCTGGAACCTGACCGGCACGCTCAGCCTGCTGGCTTTCGGATCGGCACTCGTGGCCTTCGTGCTGGCGCTGGTGATCTCGTTCAAGAAGTCGTCCAGCCCGCCGCTGGTGATCCTGTACTCGATCTTCGAGGGCATATTCCTGGGCGGCATCTCGCGCTGGTACCAGGCTTACGGCGAGTCGCAGGGCAACGGCAACCTGGTGCTGCAGGCGGTGAGTGCGACGCTCGTGGTGTTCGCGGTGATGCTTGTGGTCTACAAGACCGGGCTGATCAAGGTGAACGCGCGCACGACCAAGATCTTCATGGTCATGCTGTTCTCGTACATGATCATTGGGCTGATGTCGCTGGTCGCGGCACTGTTCGGCGTCGGCGGCGGCTGGGGCTTCTACGGGGTCGGCGGCATCGGCATCATCATCTCGCTGCTCGCCGTGGGCCTGGCCGCGTTCTCGCTGGTCATCGACTTCGACGGCATTGTGCGCATGGCGCAGTACGGCGTCGAGGAGAAGGAGTCGTGGCGCTGTGCCTTCGGCCTCATGGTCAGCCTCGTGTGGCTGTACCTGGAGATCCTGCGATTGCTGGCGATCCTCAACCGGAACTAGTGTCGATTGACGTGCAAGTTGGCCCTGCCGAGCCAGATGGGACCCCCACCGACCGGTGGGGGTCCCATTGCGATGATCAGGTACCCGAGAGCGAAGTCCCCCGCAGGTTCCCCGGCGCAAACCCGACAGCACTGCAGGCCCCGTTGTAGACGTCGACCTTGCAGTTGCCGGGCAGTCCCACGACGGTGCTGTTGGCGACCCGGTCGCCGGCCATGACGTTCGCAGTTGATGCGTTCGGGCGGCTCCCCTCCGCCGAAGACTTTCATGTGCCCGGGGCGTTCGGGTTGACGGCCGTGTTGTTTCATGCGACCGCCGACATCTCGCGGGTTTCGCGGGGGGCCAGCGCATGGGCGCCCGTCGGCGTTCGGGTTTCCAACACTCGGACGGGGGCCACCGGCACGAACACCAGGGAGCCGGCCGCCAGCGGCGATGCCGCCGGCGCCGGACTGCCCGTCACCCAGGTACGGCCGTCAGCCAGCCGAGGAGGACCCCCACCGCCACCAGTTCCAACGCTCGTCGCTCGCGCCAGCCAGAACACCGCAACGACTTCCTCACGCCCGTCGGCACGCACACGACGCCCCGTGATCCAACTGGCCCTTGTCAGCACTGGGCCGGGCACACCCCGGGGCTTGACCTCGTGCACGGGTCCGCGCAGATGGCGTCCGTGTCCGCCGCACACGGCGCCGCCAGAAACGGGCACGTCCTAGGCTGCTGCCATGACCGACGAACTAACGCGACTCTCGCAGGGCAAGTACCTCTCGCTGACGACCTTCCGGCGCAACGGCGACGGGGTCGCCACGCCGGTCTGGGTGGTGCGCGATGGCGCTCACCTGTACGTGACCACGGACGCCGGCTCGGGCAAGGTCAAGCGACTGCGCAACAGCGGTCGCGTCCTGCTGGCACCGTGCGACATGCGTGGCAACGTCACCGGTGAGGCGGTCCCCGGCGAGGCTCGGTTGCTCGACCCGGACGAATCCAAGCGGGTGGCCAGCATGGTGAGCGGCCGGTATGGACTCATGGGCAAGGCGCTTTCCCTGGCGTCCAAGCTGCGCCGCGGCTCGGGGTCGATAGGGATCGAGATCACGCCGGGCGGCAGCGAGGCAGGAGTCGACGACGCGCCCGTGGACGGCGGCGCCCAGGGCTAGGGTTTCGGCCCCGGGGAGGTGCTTGGAAGGGCCGTTAGATCGACCGAGGACTTACTGGCACGCCCCGGCCGCGGCTGTCGGCTACTGCCGCGGGTGGTCCGCTGCACGTTCGGCTGCCGCCCCCTCGAAGGGATGCTGACCTCGACGCCGGTAGTCGAGTGGGCCTCGGCGCCCTCGGGATCGACGGGTGGACGTTCGTGGGCGGACTCACACCACGGCGGGCAGTTGGTCTTCATGAGGACGAGTGCCGGGTTCTACCCCGGGAAATACAAAACGAAGACGGCCGGCGGTGACAAAGTCCGCGCCGGCTCCTTGAAGTCCTAGCCCACTGGCATCCGATCACACCCGCCGCTGGATCACGGCCCCGTCGCCCGGTGCAGGAGTACCCTCCGGCACTTCCGACCGTGCGCGGTGTGCTGCTCGACCGCCAAGGCAAAACCGGTTGCCTCCCAACGGGTCTAGGCCATCCTGACCCCGTGGCCCGCCTATCGAATGGGTCTACGTAACCCTCCACGTAGCAACCTCGGACCCCTGTGCCGCACCCCCCGGGTTGGACCTGGACGTTCCCCTCCGGCCTCACCCACACCGACCAACCCGACCCACCCTTCCCGCCCCATAGACGCTCCACATGGGCGCTGTGCGCCGAGCGGCGGCACCAACCGGAGCTCTCGCTCTCGCCGCATGAGGGTGGCTTGGGATGGCGGCGGGATCCCCGCGCGCGAGGACAAGGGCATCAGTAACGCGCCGCGACTCCGAAGGGCAC
>JBIRBF010000020.1:0-22114 GCA_044326505.1 Candidatus Nanopelagicales bacterium
CGGGGGTCGCGATGACGGGCCAGTCCCACGCCGGAAATCCTACCGAGGCGCCGCCCTCCGGTTCATCCGGCGTGGCTGCGCAGTTCGGCAGCCGCTCGGTAGTAGTTCACGGTGTCCCGCGCGATGAACCCCCAGTCGTAGCGCTGCTCGAGCAGCGCGCGGGCCTCCGCGGCCATGACCCGGGATCCGATCGGGTCCGCCATGGTGGCGCAGAGGGCGCCGGCGAGGGCCACTGGATCGCCGGGCGGCACGCTGCGACCGGTCTCACCATCGATGACGATGTCGGCCAGGCCGCCGGTGCGCGAGGCCACCACCGGCGCGCCCAGCGACATCGCCTCGAGCGCGACCATGCCGAACGGCTCGTAGAGGCTGGGTACTACGGCTGCGTCCGCCGCTCCGATCAGCGACTTCAGCTCGCCCTCCGGAAGCCAGCCGCTGCGCACGACCGAGTCGACCAGGCCGCGCTCGCGGCAGACCTGGTCGAAGGTCGCCTGCTGGCCGCCGCTGCCGGCCAGCACGAGCCGTGTGCTCGGCCGCGCGGCCAACACCGCCGGCATCGCGTCGAGCAGCGTGAAGATGCCCTTCTCCGCCTCGAGCCGGCCGGTGTAGACGATCAGTCCGGAGCCGCCCTCCGGCAGCCATCGGGCCCGCGCCTCGGCGCACGCCGCCGGCTCGACGCTCCAGGCCGCCTGATCGACACCGTTCGGGATCACCGTCACGCGATCGCCGGGCACGGCGAACTGCTGCTGGACCTCGTAGCGCATGGCCGCCGAGCACACGATGAGCGCGTCCGCCCGATGGCACAGGAACCGCTCGATGCCGTCCACGGTCAGACTGACGTCGCCATACAGATGTCCCTGGTGGCGACCCCGTTCCGTGGCGTGGATCGTCGCGAACAGCGGGACGTCGGCGGCCTCGGCGGCGGCCGAGCCGGCCCGCGTGGTCATCCAGTCGTGGCAGTGGACAACGTCGGGCCGCCAGTCGGACACGACGGCCTGGGCTGCTGCTGCCAGGTTGGCGTCCAACTCGGCCACCCAGGCGACGAGGTTCGCCGTGGAGAACTCCCACTCGGGTGCGGCTGCGCCGCGCACGACTCTCACACCGTCGGCGAGTTCGTCGGCCGGGGCCTCGGGGCTGGCCTGGGTCACGACGACGACCTCGTGCCCCTCGGCGGCCTGCGCGAGCGTCAGGGCGTGGACATGCCGACCGAGTCCGCCGTAGACGAGCGGGGGGTATTCCCACGCCACATGCAGAATCCGCACCCTGAGACCCTATGGCCTCCGCGGCGGCGGCGTATGGCCTAATGGGTTCGTGACCGCGCAGCTCCCCCTCACCGGCGAGCGCACCGTGCCCGGAATCGCAGCTGAGCGCTACTGGTTCCTGCGCCACGAGGCCGTCTACCGGTGGTTGCTCGCCGGACCCGTGGGCGCCGTCGCCGCAGCGGGTGCCGTGGTCGTGGACGCCGGCGCGGGGGAGGGCTACGGCGCCGACGCGATGGCCGCCGCGGGTGCCCATGCCATTGCGTTGGACTACGACAGCGCGGCTGCGTCACACATCGCCGCGACCTACCCGCGAGTGGCCGCGATCCGATGCAACCTGGCCGCGCTGCCGCTGCTCGAATCGGGCGCCGCGGCCGTGGTCTCGTTGCAGGTCATCGAGCATCTGTGGGACCTCGGGCAGTTCTTGGGCGAGTGCCGCCGCGTGTTGGCCGACGGCGGCCCGATCGTGCTGTCCACGCCGAACCGCCCGGCGTTCTCGCCCGGCCTGGACCGGGGGGCCAAGCCCACGAATCCGTTCCACGTCGAGGAGTTCGACGCCGAACAGGTCGCCGGCATGCTGCGACACGCGGGCTTCGCCGACGTCCGGGTCGTGGGGCTGCACCATGCTGGAGCCATCGCGGAGTGGGAGGCCGAGCACGGTTCCATCGTCGAGGCGCACGTCGTCGCCGCTCTGACAGGCGAATGGTCCCCCGAGCTCGTGGCGCTGCTGCCGATGCTCACGCTGGACGATTTCGCCATCGGCACCCCAGATGGCGCCCAGGACCTGATCGGGATGGCGCGGCGGTGACCGGGCCGGGTCGCGGCAGCACGGGCGGACGCGGTGCCTTCGCGCTGGTGCTGCACAGCCACCTGCCGTGGCTCGCGCATCATGGTCGCTGGCCGGTGGGGGAGGAGTGGCTCTACCAAGTCTGGGCCGCGAGCTACCTGCCCGTCCTCGATGTCCTCGACGACCTCGCCGCCGAAGGGCGACGCGATCTGCTGACCCTCGGCGTCACTCCCGTCCTCGCCGCGCAGCTGGACGATCCCTACTGCGTGGCCGCGTTCAGCACCTGGTTGGGCTTCTGGCAGGCCCGCAGCGAGGAACTCGCGGGCGACCGCGATCCGGCGCTGCGCCGGGTTGCCGCTCATGAGTTCGCCTCGGCCTCGCGTGCCCAGGCAGCCCATGCCCGCCGGGGGGCGCTGTCGACGTCCTTCCGGCGGTTGGCCGACGCCGGCGCCATCGAGCTCCTCGGCGGTCCCGCCACGCACGCCTTCAGCCCGCTCTACCCCGACGATGTCGTTGCCGCAGGCCTACGGGTCGGCCGCGACGACGCCCGCCTGCGCTACGGCGGCCCGCGCGCGGGCATCTGGGCGCCGGAGTGCGGCTACCGCCCCGGGCTGGAGCGCGTGTACGCAGACGAGGGTGTGAGCCACTTCGTGGTAGATGGCCCGACCTTCCTGCGCGTGGGCGCCGAGACCTGGGCCGGCCGGTCGGTGGGCGAGTCCGACGTGGTCGCGTTCGCCCGCGACCTTGAGGTGAGCTACCGCGTGTGGTCGCCTCGCAAGGGGTATCCGTCCGACCCGCGCTACCGCGACTTCCACACCTTCCACCACGGCACCGGATTCCGGCCGGCGCGGGTGACGAGTACGTCCACGCCGCCCGAGCTCAAGGCTCCCTACGAGCCGGCGGCCACAGCCGCCGTGGTGCGGCGCGACGCGAATGACTTCGTGTCGGTCGTCGTCGAACGGCTGGACGACATCACCGTGCGCCGCGGCGCACCCGGCCTGGTGGTCGCTGGTTTCGACACCGAGCTGTTCGGGCATTGGTGGCACGAGGGTCCCGCCTGGCTGGCCGAGGTGCTCCGGCTGCTGCCGGCGGCCGGCGTCGAGGTGACCACGCTGGCCGCGGCCCGGGAGTCGGGCTACGTCGATGGTCCCGTGGAACTGCAGGCGGGGTCCTGGGGGTCGGGCAAGGACTGGCGGGTGTGGGCGGGAGCGAAGGTGGCCGACGTGGTGGCGGACAACGACCGGTTGGTCCGCCGCTGGCGATCGCTGCAGCTGCCCCGCGCGGCGGCCCGCGACGCGCTTGCCGATCAGATCGCCCGAGAGGCGCTGCTCGCGCTGTCCAGCGACTGGGCCTTCATGATCACCAAGGACTCGGCGGCCGAGTACGCCCGTGCCAGGCACGATCAGCACCACCGACGGTTCGACGAGCTGCTCCGCGCGCACACCGGGGGCCCGTTCGAGGGCGCTCCGACGCTGTCCGAAGCCCGGGCGCGGGACGGGCTTTTCGGTCACCTGGACGCGCGCACGCTCTGGTAGCGCAGTCCAATCGACGGTGGTTGTCGGCGTCCGCGGGATTAGCAGGGGGCGCTGAGTGGCTGCCTTGCTACTCACGGGTAACATAGGCCCCCAGCGGCGCCTATCGGCGTCGACGAACGTGGCCGGGTCCCCGGTCTCGACAAGTTCCGTGGAGGTAGTGGCACGAGATGAAAATCGTGGTCTGCGTCAAGCAGGTGCCCGACACCTGGGCCGAGAAGAAGCTCAACCCCGCCGACAGCACGCTGGACCGCGCGTCCGTCGATGCTGTCATCAACGAGCTCGACGAGTACGCCATCGAGGAGGCCCTGCAGATCGCGGAGGCCAACGGCGGCGAGGTCGTCGTGCTGTCCATGGGTCCGGACCGGACTACCGAGTCGATCCGCAAGGCGCTGAGCATGGGCGCCGCCCGCGGTGTCCACGTGGTGGACGAGGCGCTGCACGGCGCGTGCGCCGCCGGCACCTCGAAGGCGCTGGCCAAGGCGATCGAGGCTGAGGCTCCCGATCTGGTGATCTTCGGCTCCGAGTCGACCGACGCGCGCATGTCGGTCGTGCCGGCCATGGTGGCCGAGCGGCTGGGCTACCCGCAGCTGACCTTCGCCAACAACGTGACCGTCGAGGGTGGCACCGTCACCATCAAGCGGCAGACCGAGGCCGGTGTGGACGTCGTCGCCGGCGCCACGCCCGCTGTGGTCTCCGTGGTCGAGAAGATCAACGAGCCCCGCTACCCCAACTTCAAGGGAATCATGGCGGCCAAGAAGAAGCCGGTCGATTCCAAGTCGCTGGCCGATCTCGGCCTCGACGGTGCCGGCGTGACCGCGACCTCCACGGTTGTGGAATTCGCCGATGCCCCGCCGCGCGCAGCCGGCGTCGTCGTCAAGGACGACGGCAACGGCGGCGCGCAGATCGCCGAGTACCTGTCGACACAGAAGTTCATCTAGGAGCATCCACATGGCAGAGATCCTCGTTCTCGTCGACCACGCCGACGGCGCGGTCAAGAAGGTCACCCTCGAGCTGCTCACCCTCGCCCGCGCAGTGGGCGAGCCGTCGGCGGTGTTCGTCGGCGCCGGCGCCGACAGCGCTCTCAGCACGCTCGCCGAGTACGGCGCGGCCAAGGTCTACGTGGCCGACGCCCCCGAGCTCACCGAGTACCTGGTGGCTCCGAAGGCCGCCGTTCTGGCCAAGGTGGTCACCGATTCGTCGCCCGCCGCCGTCCTGATCCCCTCGACCGCCGAGGGCAAGGAGGTTGCTGGCCGGCTGGCCGTCAAACTCGACAGCGGCGTGATCACCGATGCCGTGGCCGTGGCCGCCGACCTTTCGGCGACTCAGTCGATCTTCGGCGGCGGAGTCATCGTCACCTCCAAGGTGGACTCCGGCACCCCGATCATCACCGTCCGTCCGAACTCCTCGCCGGCCGAGCCGGCACCGGCCGCCGGCGCTCGGGTCGATGTGTCGGTGGACCTGGCGGACTCGGACAAGGCCGCGAAGATCACCGGCAGCGAGGACGTCGTCCGCGACGCCCGCCCGGACCTGGCCGAGGCCGCAGTCGTCGTCTCCGGCGGCCGCGGTGTGGGCTCGGCCGAGAGCTTCGCAGTCATCGAGGCCCTCGCCGACTCGCTCGGCGCCGCCGTCGGCGCCTCGCGCGCTGCGACCGACGCTGGGTGGTACCCCCACCAGTTCCAGGTCGGCCAGACCGGCAAGACCGTCTCGCCGCAGCTCTACATCGCCAACGGCATTTCCGGCGCCATCCAGCACCGGGCCGGCATGCAGACGTCGAAGACGATCGTCGTGGTCAACAAGGACCCCGAGGCGCCGATCTTCGAACTGGCCGACTTCGGCGTTGTCGGCGACCTGTTCGTGGTCGTCCCGCAGCTGACCGAGGAGATCAACAAGCGCAAGAGCTGAGCTCTGGCGTGACCCGGCCGCGTGCGGCCGAAGCGTGACGATGCCGGTGCCGACCACTGAACAGTGGTCGGCACCGGCATCGTCACGTGTTCACAGCCGCGTACGATTCGTTGCCATGGCCTACCTGGACCACGCCGCCACCACGCCGGTGCGGCCGGCGGCAAGCGCGGCGTGGCACTCCGCGCCGTTCGGGAATGCGGCCAGCGTCCACGGTGCGGGAAGGGCGGCCCGGCGGGTGCTGGAGGAGGCCCGCGAATCGGTGGCCGAGAGCCTCGGAGTGAGCGCGGCCGAGGTGGTGTTCACGCCCGGCGGCACTGCTGCGGACAATCTGGCGATCACCGGCATTCACCGCGCGCGTCGGCTCGCCGACCCTGCCCGCGACGTCGTAGTGATCTCAACCGTCGAGCATCCGGCCGTCACGGCGACCGCGGATGCGCTGGTGGCTCGGGGCGAGGCAGCGCGTGTGGTGCGACTGCCGGTGACGGCCCAGGGCTTCGTCGATCTCGTCGCCGCGGAGGGGTGCCTCGAGGCCCACGCGGACCGGGTATCGCTGTTGTCGGTGATGTCGGCCAACAACGAGGTCGGCGCGGTGCAGCCAGTGGCCGAACTGGCCGCCCTGGCCACCGGCCGCGGCGTGCCGCTGCACACGGATGCCGCGCAGTCCGCCGGCTGGTGGGGCCTGCCCGGCGCGCCCGGCGCCGCGGCGACGATCAGCGGCCACAAGTTCGGCGCTCCTGTCGGGATCGGCGCGTTGGTACTTCCCAGCCGGATGCCGTGTGAGCCGTGGCAGCACGGCGGTGGGCAGGAGCGCCAGCTGCAGTCGGGCACCGTGCCCGTGGGCAGCGCGCTGGCCCTGGCGAAGGCGCTGGCCGAGGCGCTCGGCAGTGGCGAGGCCAGCGGCGAGCCGGGTGTGACTGTGGAGGAGTTGCGCGACGAGCTGGTGCTCGCGGTTCAGGCGGCGGCGCCCACGGCGCGCCTCGTCACGCCACCCCCAGCAGCGGACCGGCCGACCGCCCTGCCGGGCATCGCGGCCTTCGTATTCCCCGGTTGCCCCGCCGACGCACTGCTCATGCTCCTCGACGCGGCGGGTGTGTACTGCTCTACCGGGAGCGCCTGCAGTGCGGGCATTCCCCGGCCCAGCGCTGTGCTCACCGCCATGGGTGACCCCGATGCCGGGTCGATGTTGCGCTTCTCGCTTGGCTGGACGAGCACGAGGGCCGACCTTGGTGCACTCGCCGCGGCCCTGCCGTCGGCCGTGGATCGCGCGAGACGGGCGGGTCGGCTGTGAAGGTGCTCGCAGCCATGTCCGGCGGGGTGGACTCGGCGGTCGCGGCCGCCCGGGCGAAGGATGCCGGCCACGACGTCACGGGCGTGCACTTCGCTCTGTCGTCGGACCCGGCCGCCCAGCGCGAGGGCGCGCGCGGCTGCTGCACGCTGTCCGACGCCCGCGATGCCCGCCGTGCCGCGGATGCAATCGGGATCCCGTTCTACGTCTGGGATCTCGCCGAGCAATTCGCGGATCAGGTCGTGGCGGACTTCCTCGCCGAGTACGAGGCCGGCCGCACACCGAACCCATGTGTCCGATGCAACGAGCGGATCAAGTTCGCCACCGTGCTCGATCGGGGCGTCGCGCTCGGTTTCGACGCGGTGTGCACGGGGCACTACGCCCGGGTGGGTGGCGCCGACGAGTCGCCGGAGCTGCGCCGGGCGATGGACCAGGCGAAGGATCAGTCCTACGTCATCGCCGTCGTCGGGCCGGAGCAGCTGCGCCGCGTGCTGCTACCGCTGGGTGGGAGCACGAAGGCCGAAGTGCGGCGCGAGGCGTCCGATCGAGGCTTGGCGGTGGCTGCGAAGCCGGATAGTCACGACATCTGCTTCATCCCCGACGGCGACACCCGGGGGTTCCTTGCGGGTCGGCTGGGCCAGCGCGAGGGCCGGCTGGTCGATGCCGCGTCGGGCGACGTGCTGGGCACGCACAGCGGCAGCTACGGGTTCACCATCGGCCAGCGTCGCGGGCTGGGGTTGGACCGGCCCGCCCCGGACGGCGGTCCCCGCTACGTCGTGGACATCGACGCTGCCAGCAACACGGTCATGCTGGGTTCGCCCGCGCTGCTCACCGCGAGGCACTTACGGGCCGACCGCGTCACCTGGCACGTTGCGCAGTGGCCAGGGTGGCGCGGTGGGCTGGCCGTGCAGGTGCGCGCCCACGGGACGCCGGTGCCGGTGTCGGTATGCGCGTCGGCGGACGAATTGCACATCGATGTCCCAGACGGCGTGCGGGCGGCGGCCCCCGGCCAGACGGTGGTGGTCTACGAGGGGGATCGGGTGCTGGCCTCGGCCACGTTGCTGCGATCCGGCCCCGGACCCGACTCCGGTACCGGTACCGGTACCGGCGCGGCGTCGGCGGGCAGCGCGCGCGCCTGAGCGGCCCGCGCGCGAGTCGCGGTGGTGGCGGGCATGGGTGTGCGCAGGTCCCAACGCAGCGACGCCCAGCGCAGAGCGGCGGCCACCACCAGAGTGGCCAGCTCGTCGACGTACAGCGGCGTCGACAGCTGATTCAGCGTCGCGTAGGTCACGGCTGCCAAGAAGGCGGCGAAGGCGTACCACTGGCCTGGCCGGAATGCGCTGGGCACATCGCCGCACAGCAAGTCGCGCAACAGCCCTCCGCCGACGGACGCCAGCACGCCGACGAAGACGACACCGATCGCCGGGAGTCCGGTCAGCACGGCCTTCTGGCAGCCGATGAGGACCCAGACGCCGAGCGTGAGCACGTCGAGGGCATCGAAGCCGAACTGCCAGCGCCCCGCCCGCCGGGCGAAGAGGAACCCGATGAGCGCTCCTACGGCGGCGTAGGCCAGGTAGGACGGGTGGAGCAGGAATGCGGGGGTGCCCGCGGCCAGCACCAGGTCACGGATGATCCCGCCACCCAGACCGGTGACGAACGCGATGGCGAGCACCCCCATGACGTCGAATCCCCGCCGCGTCGCATGGAGCGCCCCGCTGAGGCCGCCCACCGTGATGGCGATCGCGTCGAAGAGGCCCGGCAGCGCGATGACGCTGGCGGGCACGGGTGCTGCGACCAAGGTGGTGGCGATCAACGCGAAGCCCCGGCGGTCGTGGTCGAGTCGTCGGCGCCGTCCTCGGCAGGGTCGTCCGGGCGCTCGATCGTCGTGCGCCGGTGCAGGCCCTTGCGCGACCAGAAATCCCACAATCGGTCGGTCACATCCACCGAGGTCGGGGTCTCCCAGCCGCGCCAGACGGCAAGAACTCGCACGCCGAACACGGTCGCGATCGTCCCCAGCTGGATCCAGAACACCGGCAGTTCCAGCCGGAATAGGCCCAAGAACGCCACTGCCCCGACCAGCGCCGCCAGCCCCGAGAAGATCCCCGGGCGCATCACCGATGGGGGTTCTCCGCTGAGCAGGTCGCGCAGCACTGAACCGCCGACGGCGGTCGTCACCCCCAGGAAGATCGCCGCGGCGACCCCAAGCTGGTACCAGATCGCCGCGCTCACCCCGAGGCCCACCATCAGGCCCATCGACAGTGCGTCCAAGGCCAGCAGCAGGCGGTTCAGCCGGACGATCAGCCCGGCGAAGAAGAAGCCGAGCAGAGCCGCCAGGCAGGCCGACAGCAGGTACCGCGGATCCACCAGGACGACGGGCGTGCCCTTCTGCAGCAGCACGTCCCTGAGCAGGAGGCCACCCAGTCCGGTGGCGATTGCCAACCCCAAGACTCCGATCACGTCGAACCCTCGCCGTGCCGCGTGCGAGGCACCGGCGATGCCACCCACCGCGACGGCCGCGTAGGACGCCCAGACGGGCAGGATCGGCGCCGGAGTTATCGCTTCGAGACCCACATCCCGAGCGTATCGGCGCGACGGCGCTAGCCTTGCGACGGTGACCTCCCGCGATCCGCGTCCGGCCGCCGACTCCGGCGCCGAAATGGCGCCCGTGCCCTGTTGGACGGCCCAGTTCCCGGCCGTGTCACAGGGCTCGTTCCCCGGCACCGATCCGCGCGAACCGGTGCGGATCATGAGTGGCGAGAACCCGGATCTGCCGTCTGTGCCGGAGCTTCCCGCCCGCGGTCCCGGGGCCGACATGATCGGACGGGCGCTGAGCCTGCTGGCGAAGGTGGCGCCGGAATTCGCCGGCGAGACCACGACGGCGGGATGGCGCCTCGCCGGGCGCACCACCGATGCCGGGAACCGGACGATGCGGCGCGGGTCGTCCTGGTTCGCGCAGGACTGCGACACGGCCGCCGAAAGCTATGGCGGAGCAACGGCTGTCAAGGTCGCGGTGGCTGGCCCGTGGACGGTCTGCGCGACCGTCGAGCTGGCCAACGGTCACCGGATCCTGTCCGACCGCGGCGCGGTCGGCGACGTGCTGGCGGCGTACCCGGTGATGCTCGCGGAACTGGTGGCCGAGATGCGGCGGTGCTGGACCGGCGCGCTGGTGGTGCAGCTCGACGAGCCATCAGTCGCCGCGGTCCTAGGAGCCGGCGTGGCGACGCCGAGCGGGTTGGATTTCTACCGCGGCGTGTCATCCGACGACGTGCGCAACGGCCTGCGGGGTGCGCTCGGGGCGGTTGGCTCGGCTGGTGCCGCGACAGTGGTGCACTGCTGCGCCGTGCCGGCGCCGCTGCCGCTACTGCGAGCCGTCGGTGCGGACGCGCTCTCGCTCGACCTGGCCCAGCAGCGACCGGACGGACGGGGCGGGCAGGACGAGCAGGAGTTGGCCGAGCTCCTCGAGTCCGGCGGCTCGCTGGTCGCCGGTGTGGTCGGCTGGACGGCGCCTGCGTCCCCGGCGCCGGCGGCCGCCGGGGCGCAGCGGCTGATGGATCTGTGCCACCGGATGGGCCTGCCGCTGGACAGCGTTGCGCCGCGGGTGGCGCTCAGCACCCCGTGTGGGATCGCCGGTGCCAGCCCCGCCGGTAGCCGGGACATCACCCGGCGGGTGTCGGAGGTGGCAGCGATACTGCGGCAGGAGGTGGTGCCGTCATGAGCCAGAGCGACGCAACATCGGACTCCGCTGCGCCTGATCCGGGCGCTCCTGATCCCGCCGACCTCGGCGCCGCCCGGACCCGGTGGGCGGAGTTGGTCGATGCCGTCAACGCTGCCCGGGTGGCGTACTACCAGCGCGACGCTCCGACGATCGCCGATGCCGAGTACGACGCGCTGTTCGCCGAACTGCTGGCTCTCGAGACCCGGCACCCGGAGCTCGCCTCGGGCGACTCCCCGACGCAGACCGTCGGCGGCAACCAATCCGAGATGTTCGAGCCGGTGGAGCACCTCGAGCGCATGCTGAGCCTGGACAACGTGTTCTCGGCCGACGAGCTGGCGGCCTGGCTCGAGCGGCTGGTGCGCGAGCTCGGCGAGCTCCCCGCGCTGGTGTGCGAATTGAAGATCGACGGGCTGGCTGTGGACGCGGTGTACCGCGAAGGCAGGCTGGCCAGCCTGGCCACGCGCGGCGATGGTCGGGTGGGAGAGGACGTCACCCCGAACGTGCAGTGGATGTCGTGCGTTCCGGCCCGGCTGGATCCGGCCCCGGGCGCACCGCCGCTGCCTGCCGTCCTCGAGGTGCGCGGGGAGGTCTACTTCACGCTGGCGGACTTCGCCCAGATCAACGACCACATGCTCGACTCGGGCCGCAGTCCTTACGCCAATCCGCGCAACGCCGCAGCGGGAACGCTCCGTCAACGGGTGGATCGACGGGCCCACGAGTACGCCGCGGCAGCCGCGGCGCTCGAGGCGGAGTCGCCCGGGGCCCGGGCCGATCGGGCTGCAGCGCGGGCGGCTCGGCTGCGGGCCGACCTGGATCGCAGCACCGGACTGCTCGGACGGCTGCGGCTGGTGGTGCACGGACTCGGCCGCGCCGACGGGTTCGCGCCCGACACCCTCACGGAGGCCTACGGCGCCATCGCGGCGTGGGGTCTGCCGGTGGCCACCACGACGGAACTCGTGCCCAGCGTCGAGGGCGTCACCGCCTATGTCGAGCGCTTCGCGACCGATCGCGCTGCTATTCCGCACGACATCGACGGTGTCGTGGTCAAGGTGGGCGACCTGTCGCTGCAGGGTCGCCTGGGGTCCACGTCGCGGGCCCCCCGGTGGGCCATCGCCTACAAGTACCCGCCGGAGGTCGTGCGGACCAGGCTGCTGGACATCCGGGTGAACGTCGGGCGCACCGGTCGGGTGACCCCGTATGCGGTGATGGCGCCGGTGCAGGTGTCCGGCACGACGGTCGAGATGGCGACGCTGCATAACGCGGCGGAGGTCAAGCGCAAGGGCGTCCTCATCGGCGACATGGTGTTCCTGCGCAAGGCCGGAGAGATCATCCCGGAGGTGCTCGGCCCGGTCGTCGAGGATCGCGACGGCTCGGAGCGGGCCTTCGTTATGCCCACGAACTGCCCGGCGTGTGGCACCGGCTTGCGTCCCGAGAAGGAGGGCGACGCCGACATCCGCTGCCCCAACACGCGATCCTGCCCGGCCCAGCTGCGCGAGCGGCTGTTCCACATCGGCTCCCGATCGGCCCTGGACATCGAGGGCCTGGGCTGGAAGGCCGCCGCGGCGCTGCTGGACGACGGCTTGTTGACCGACGAGGCCGGCCTGTTCGACCTCACCGCGGAAGACCTGCGCGGGTCGCGGTTCTTCACGTCGGCGGCGACCGACGAGGCTGGGCGTCCGCGGTTGACGGAGAACGCCGACAAGTTTCTGATCGCACTGTCGGCGGCGAAGGAGCGCGACCTGTGGCGGGTGCTGGTGGCGTTGAGCATCCGCCACGTCGGTCCGCCCACGGCGCGGGACCTGGCCCGCGAGTTAGGCTCGCTGGAGGACATCCGCGTGGCGGGGGTGGAGCGGCTGTCGGCAACTGATGGGGTCGGCCCGGTCATCGCCGAGGCGATCGTGGAGTGGTTCGGGGTCGATTGGCACCAACGCATAGTCGAGCAATGGGCCGCCGCCGGCGTGCGAATGGCCGACCAGCGCGCGCAGGGGCCGCAGCCGCTGGTCGGTGTGACCGTTGTGGTCACGGGCACGCTGCCCGGCTACACGCGCGACTCCGCGGCCGCAGCGCTCACCGACAGGGGGGCGCGGGTGAGCGGATCGGTGTCGAAGAAAACCTCGTTCGTGGTGTCCGGCGACAATCCGGGCAGCAAGTACGACAAGGCAGTGGCGCTGGGCGTGCCGATCCTGGATGCCGAGGGCTTCGGTGTGCTGCTCGAGCGCGGTCCGGACGCGGCGCTGGAACGTCGGGCCCCCTCCGTAGACTCGCAGCCATGACCGAATCCACCTCGTCCCCGGCGCACTCTGTCCCGGCGCACCTCACCCGCGAGGACGTCGACCACCTCGCCCACCTGGCCAGGTTGGCGATCCCGGCCGATCAGCTCGATCACTATGCCGAGCAACTCGACGCCATCCTGGTGTCCGTCAGCCGCGTCGCGGAGGTGGCTGCCGCGGATGTGCCGCCCATGTCCCACCCGCAGGACCTGTCCAACGTGGCGCGCGCCGACGAACCCCGGTCGGGGCTTACTCGCACCGAGGCGCTGTCCGGTGCCCCGGCCGAGGAAGACGACCGCTTCCGCGTGCCGCGCATCCTGGAGGACTCCGAATGACCGACATCATCCGCATGAGTGCTACCGATCTGGCCGCAGCCATGGCGGCCGGTGAGCTCACGAGCGAGCAGATCACAACTGCCCATGTCGAGCGCATCGAGGCGGTGGACGGTCGTGTGCACGCCTTCCTGAGCACCGATCCGGAGGCGGCGCTGGCAACGGCTCGTCAGATCGACCGACGCCGGGAGGCCGGCGAGTCGCTGCCGACGCTGGCCGGGGTGCCGATCGCGGTGAAGGACGTCATCGTCACGAAGGGCACCCCGACCACCTGCGGGTCGCGCATTCTCGAGGGCTGGCGGCCGCCGTACGACGCGACTGTCGTGGCCAAACTGCGGGCCGCTGGCATGCCCATCCTGGGCAAGACCAACATGGACGAGTTCGCGATGGGTTCCTCGACCGAGCACTCCGCATATGGCCCGACGCGCAACCCGTGGGATCTCGAACGCACTCCCGGCGGATCCTCGGGCGGGTCCGCCGCGGCCGTGGCGGCGTTCGAGGCTCCGCTGTCGCTGGGCACCGACACCGGCGGCTCCATCCGACAGCCCGGCGCCTTCACCGCCACGGTCGGGGTCAAACCGACCTACGGCGGGGTCTCGCGCTACGGCCTGGTCGCACTGGCATCCTCGCTGGACCAGTGCGGCCCGTTCGCCCGCACGGTGCTCGACGCGGCGATGCTGCACGAGGTCATCGCCGGGCACGACCCGCTGGACTCCACCAGCCTGGACGCGCCGGTACCGCCGGTGGTCGAGGCCGCGCTGGCCGGCGACGTCAACGGCCTGCGCATCGGCCTGGTCCGGCAGCTGACCGGCGACGGCTTCCAGCCGGGCGTCCAGGCAAGGTTCAACGAGGCTGTTGACCTGCTCGCGGCGCGCGGTGCGATTGTGACCGAGGTCGATCTGCCGCACGCCGACTACGCCTTGGCCGCCTACTACCTGATCCTGCCGAGCGAGTGCTCCTCCAACCTGGCCAAGTTCGACGGTATGCGGTTCGGCCTGCGCGTCGGCGACGACGGCCAGCACTCCGCTTCAGAGGTCATGGCCATGACGCGGGCAGCCGGCTTCGGCGAGGAGGTCAAGCGGCGCATCATGCTCGGCACCTACGCCCTGAGCAAGGGCTACTACGACGCCTACTACGGACAGGCGCAAAAGGTCCGCACACTGATCGCACGCGACTTCGCCGAGGCCTTCGAGCGGGTCGACGTGCTGCTCACGCCGACGGCGCCGACCACGGCGTTCCGCCTGGGCGCGCTGGTCGACGACCCTGTGGCGATGTACCTCAACGACATCGCAACTATTCCTGCCAACCTCGCGGGCATCTGCGGCATGAGCCTGCCGGTCGGCCTCGCGGCCGAGGACGGTCTGCCGGTCGGGCTGCAGATCATGGCTCCGGCGATGGCCGACGACCGGCTCTACAACGTCGGTGCGGCGCTGGAGTCCGCGCTGATCGAGCACTTCGGGCACGCGACGATCGAGGAGGCCCCCGCGCTATGACGAACGCGGCCACATCACAGTCCAAGGCCGGCGCCGCCATCGTCGCCTACGACGACGCGATCGCCCGGTACGAGCCGGTCCTGGGCCTCGAGGTGCACGTGGAGCTGTCCACCCGCACCAAGATGTTCTGCGGCTGCCCCGCGGACTTCGGTGCGGAGCCCAACACGCAGGTCTGTCCGACCTGCCTGGGCCTGCCCGGCTCCCTGCCGGTGGTCAACGAGGTCGCTGTTGAGTCGGCGATCCGCATCGGTCTCGCGCTCAACTGCGAGGTGGCGCCCTGGGGCCGGTTCGCGCGCAAGAACTACTTCTACCCCGACATGCCGAAGGACTATCAGATCAGCCAGTACGACGAGCCGATCTGCGTCGGTGGCTGGCTCGACGTGCAGGTGCCGGGGGAGGGCGGTGCCGAGCCGACGATGGTGCGGGTGGGCATCGAGCGGGTGCATATGGAGGAGGACACCGGCAAACTCACGCATACCGGCGGCGCCACCGGGCGCATCCACGGCGCGGACTACTCGCTGGTGGACTACAACCGGGCTGGCGTGCCCCTGATCGAGATCGTCACCAAACCCATCACCGGGACCGGTGCCGCTGCGCCCGAGGTCGCCAAGGCCTACGTCTCCGAGCTGCGGGACATCGTTCGGTCGCTGGGAGTCTCGGATGTGCGCATGGAGGAGGGCTCCATGCGGTGCGACGCGAATGTCTCGATCGCCCCGCGCGGCGACGAGTGGGGCACTCGCACCGAGACCAAGAACGTCAACTCGCTGCGCTCGGTCGAGCGGTCCGTGCGCTACGAGATCTGCCGCCAGGCGGGTGTCATCGACGCCGGTGGCACCATCCGGCAGGAGACCCGCCACTTCCACGAGGATGACGGCACGACCACGCCGGGCCGTTCCAAAGAGACCGCGGAGGACTACCGGTACTTCCCGGACCCGGACCTGGTGCCCGTCGCACCTGCCGCGGCACGCGTCGAGGAGTTGCGCGGGGAGTTGCCCGAGCCGCCGTCGGAGCGCCGCGAGCGGTTGCGGGCCGACTGGGGTATCTCGGAGTTCGACATGGCTTCGGTGATCAATGCCGGGGCACTTGACCTGGTAGTCGCCACGATCGATGCCGGCGCGGACCACGGTGCCGCCCGGAAGTGGTGGCTGGGCGAGCTGGCCCGCGAGGCGAACGAGCGCGGCGTGCCACTGTCAGAGCTTCCCGTCCAGCCATCGGACGTGGCGGAGATCGAGGCGATGGTCGCCGCTGGTCGGCTCAACGACAAACTGGCGCGTGAGGTCTTCGCCGGGCTGCTCGCGGGGGAGGGCAACGCTGAGCAGGTTGTTGCGGCCCGTGGGCTCGAGGTCGTGTCGGACGAGGGCGTACTGGTGGCCGCGGTCGATGACGTCATCGCCGCCAACCCAGACGTGGCGCAGAAGATTCGCGATGGCAAGGTGGCTGCTGCCGGCGCCCTCATCGGCCAGGTGATGAAGGCCACCAAAGGCAAAGCCGACGCTGCGCGTGTGCGCGAGCTGATTCTGGAGCGGTTGAACTAGCAGTCGGGGTGGCCCTCGGCGGTCCCGCTGCCAGGGACGGTCAGCAACTGGTGCTGGAGCCGTTCGAGCCGGTGATCTCCCACGCGGTGATGCCGGACGGCAGCATGTTCGGCGCCATCATGTAGGTGAGCGTCCAGTCGGTGCAGTATTGGCCGCCCCTGCCGTCTGAGGACGCCTGGTAGGTGCGCCCCGTGAACGTGACCGGATGCGCGTCATAGCGGCCGCTGGTGGGAATGCTCACGTTGGTCCATATGGACGTGTCGGCCCCGCTGCTCAGCTGGCTGCACGGGACTGACACGTTGATGCTGCAGGCGACTGCCCAGTTGTTCTGGTTGATCGAGTCCAAGTACCAGCACAGGGTCTCCTCGGCGTTGACCGCATCAGTACCCCTCGGGTAGTAGCAGCCGAGGCCGGCGACCGGGTTGACCGTTGCGGTAGCCGTGGCGGTGGCCGTGGTCGTCACGGTGGGCGCCGCACTCGAGGTGGACGGTGCGACTGTCACTGTGACGGTGGCCGTGGGGGTGGGCGCGGCTGTTGTGGGTGCCGTCGAGGTTGGGCTGGCCGTCGAGGTGCTGGGGATCGGCGTGGGCGTCTGGGTGCCTCCGGAGTCGCCGCCGCAGGCACCCAGGAGGAGCACGCTGAGGGCGACAACAACGGCGACCAGAGTGGCGGTAGTGCCGTGCGGACGTGCTGGCGTCATGGCTTCGTCCTTCCTGACGCTTCCACGTTACGCGTGAGGTGGGTCCTCGTCAGGCCGTGGCGGCAGTCCTGCGCCGCCGACGCAACAGCCACCACACCAGCCAGACGAGCCCGCCGACCGCGAGGAGGACCACTCCCGCAGCGACGGCCGCGTAGATCGCGAAGATGGTCGGCATGCCAAAGGTGCGCAGGGTCCAGGGCAGTTGCTGCACCTTGACCGGGGAGCCCTGGGCCGCGGCGGATCGGTAGGTGTCGGTCAGCACCGTCACGGCGTTCGCGGACCCGCTCGGAACCACGGACACGAAGGTGCTGGGGGTCGGGACGCTGTTGATATCGACTTTGAATGCGGCAGAGGTCTGGTTCCAGATCGGATCACCCGGTTTGGCGACCAGGAGCGCGGCGGAAGACGCCGTGCGCTCGCCGCATCGATTGTCGCCGCCAGCGGCGGAGCCGGCCTGCAGCGCGATGAGCAGTCGGTCGGCCAGCGGTTTGCCCTCGGCGGCCTCGTAGGCGGCCATGGCGTCGGTAACCACGGCGTCGCTGACCAGCGTGTTGCCCTGCACGCTCGCCGTCTGACTGGGGTTCTGCACCGACGCTGCGGCGACGTCGTTCTGGCTGCCGGTGTAACCCGCGGCGGTAGCGGTCAGGGTCACGGCGCCGAATTGCCGCTGCGCCGCCATCGAGTCGAAACTGGGCGCGCTGACGTTGGCGACGATCTGCTGAGCGGTCTGGCCGGCCTGCAGGTCGGTCACGAGCTGGTCGCCCGAGGATGAGTTGAGGTTGGCCTGCGACGCCGCAGCGCCGGTGCCCGGCACGATCACCGGCACCACGACCACCTCGCCGGCAACGCACGAGGCCACGGCCACGCCGACCTCGCCGGTGGCCTCGTCGGTACCGATCACCGACCAGGTGGCCTGCGCGGGCAGCGCCGCCACGACTACGGCCGCGACGGCGACCCCCACGATGCTCAGCGTCCTTCGCAAGATCGACACGCGCCCCAGGGTAGTTGCACCAGGTGGCCCGGGCGGGCACATCGCAAAGGGCGGCGCCGGCCTCCGGGTGTGGAGGTCGGCGCCGCCCGA
This sequence comes from Candidatus Nanopelagicales bacterium, assembly GCA_044326505.1. Taxonomy (GTDB): domain Bacteria; phylum Actinomycetota; class Actinomycetes; order S36-B12; family UBA10799; genus JACJWR01. Next base: position 17,895 of record JBIRBF010000020.1, read on the forward strand.
CATTGCGGGGTGTGAGGTCACCGCACCTTGTACGTGAAGGCGGTGGTGGACCCGTGGTCGACGTCGGCGCGGGTGACGGTGACCGGGCCGAAGGTGGCGGACTCGCCGTTGGCCAGTGAGGCGGCCTTGCCGAAACCGGTGAAGGTGGCCTGCTGGGCGTTCCAGCTCACCCGCAGGTCGGTGATGGCGCCACCGTTGGCCACCTGCACGGTGGCATCCTTGCCGCGCTCGAGCGCGGTGGCGGTGCCCGTCTCACCCTTCTTGATGGGGGTCATGACGCCGTTGGTGTAGATGAAGGTGTTGCGCGACGAGGCCGTGTTGTCGACTGTGACGGCTGCGCTGCCGGACTTCGTCAGCGTCATGGTGAAGTTCTTGCCGTCGCGGTCGGCGTGGCGGTAGGACGACACCTCAAGGCTGCCGAGGCTGGCGATCCGGTCGTGCTCCTCGGTGCCCTGGTGCTCCTTGCCCTCGGCCTTCTGGCCGCCGACCTGGATCCACGAGCTTGCCGAGGGGGTGCCGATCTCGTGGTTGTAGGCCAGCACCTGGAAGGCGATCTTCTTGTCTGCGGTCGTGGCCATCAGGCTGTTGCTGTTGTGGTCGTTGCCGGGCAGGTAGAAGGACTGGCCGGGTGCGATCGTGTGTTTCGGGCTCTGGTAGTTGAGCTGGTAGTACAGCGTCAGGTCGGTGTTGTTGACGAAGGTCAGATTCACCTTGCTCGCCCAGAACGCGGGCGCCTGCTGGCTGCCCGCGGAGGCCGGCGCCGGGGGCACGAAGGCATCTACGGCCGCGGCCGGGGCGGCCGGCGCGGCCGGGGCGACGGGCGCTGCCATGGCTGCGGTGGCGCCGAGGCCGAGCAGGGTGCCGGCGGTGAGGCCGGCGGCGCCGATGGTGGTGGCGAGGCGGGTGCGGATGGTGGTCATTGTGTGCTCCTCAGTGGGTGTCGGGCTTGCTTGGTGACACCACCATGAGGGGCTGCCGGGACGGGATCAATGGCCTGCGAAGCGAAACCGTTTTCGAGGGCTTCCGAAACCGTTTTCAGGCTCTGATCAGGCTGTTTGCGAGATATGCGGAACGCGGCAGCTCCTGCCCGAACGAGTCCCTGAGGGCCCGGATCGGGGCCGACGGTACAGCCGGCTGGCGCGTTTCGGACTCGCCGCGGCCGGATGCCGGCTTGGAATCGGCAGTGCACCGTGACCGCGTCCGACCCGATCCGACCCGCCCTCTTGGAGTCCGACATGCTCGAACTCACCGACCGCACCTTCAAGCGCAGCCAGATCGATGCCAATGACGTCTCAGGTGACCTCGCAGCCCTGCTGGTGGAGGGCGAGCAAGTCTTCATGGCGTTCCACGGTGCTCGGGACTATGTGGCGTTCACCGCCGGCGGATCATCGCTGTGGACGTGCAGGGGATGGCCGGAAAGAAGAAGGACTTCACCTCCCTGCCGTATGCCAAGGTGCAGGCGTTCTCGGTGGAGACCGCCGGCGGAGTCGATCGGGACTCGGAGATGGAGCTGTGGTTCTCGGGCATCGGCCGGGTTAAGTTCGAGTTCAAGGGACGCACGGACGCCGCCTACCTGAGCCGCCTGGTGGCTACCTACGTTCTGTGAAGCGCCGCGTCCTCAGTCCGGCACCGGCACCTGGTAGACGCTCGTGGCCGCAGGCGTGGCGCCGACGAGGGGTGCCTGGGTGCCCGTCATGAGTTGCGGCGGGAGGTAGATGCTCACGTCGGGGAAGGGAGCGGCCGCGGGCGTCGATGGCGCGGCGCCCGGTCCGGTGTTGGGCGCACTCATGGGTGTTGGGTCGGGGGGTGTCGGGTCGGGGGCCGTCGCGGCTGGCTGATCGGGGGCCGGCTGATCGGCGGGCGCTGCGAACGCGGGGGAATCAGCCGCAGGGAGCGTCGTTGCCGACTCCGGCTGGTTGGCCTGCGCGGCCGGAGCCTCGCTCTGGGCCGCGTCCACGGCCAGACCGCCGATGGCCGGCGTGGACTCTGCTGTCGACGGCGGCGGCGCAGACGGCGCCACCTGCGGGCCCACCGCGGCCGGCGGGTCGTCGGCAACCGGGGCGACGGCGATGGTGTCGTCCGGCTGGCGGTTCGTCGCGGCCTGCGGCGCGTCCGCTGTCGATGGCGCTGCGGCACCCGTCGGTGGCGCTGCGGCACCCGTCGACGGCGCGCCCACGGGCGCCGGCACGGGCTGCGGTCCGCCCAGCGCCGTCGCCCCCAGCCCCAGCAGCAGGGCGACGGCGGCAACGGTGGCCGCGACGAGGCCCATGGTGCGCGCGGACGAGCGCGAGCCCGTCTGGCCCACTGCGACGGGCCAACCGTCGCTGCCTGCGGGCGAGCCGGCGCCCGCCGCGACGTCGGCGGCGGTGGCGCCGAGTACCCGGGCGGCCAGCCCGGCCGGTGCGGATTGCAGCGGCCAGCCGTAGGACGCCGAAAGGTCCGACACCAGCGCGGCCCGACGGTGCCCGCAGTCGTCGCAGGCCTCGACGTGGCGGGCCACACGTTTGCGGGTCAGCGGCGAGAAGGGCGCGCCCTCGATGATGACTGTGAGCTCGTCGCAGTCCCAGCCGCCGACGCGGAAGATCACCAGTGCCCCGAGCGCGCGCTCGAACTGCTGCTTGGCCCGGGACAATCGGGCCGAGGCCTGGTTCGTGGACATCCCAAGTGCGGCGCCGATCTCGTCGGTGGCCAGCTCGTGGCGCAGCGCGAGTTCGAGCACCTCGCGGTCGCCCTGGTTGAGCGCCGGAAGCACGTCATCGACCAGCGCGGCGGCGTCGGCCGCGGCCAGGCCGCGGTCCAGGTCGATCGTCGGGTCGCTCATCGGACCCGCCTCCTCGAACCTGGCGACGTGCGCGGCCCGGCGGTGGTGGCGCGTGCACTCGTTGCGGCAGATCGCGTAGAGCCAAGATCGGAGCTTGCTAGGGTCTCGCAGCTGGTCGATGCGGTCGCGGGCCAGCAGGAACGTGTCCGACACCGCGTCGGCGGCCGCATCCGGGTCCCGGGTCTGGCTGACCGCGTAGGTGTACAGGCGGTCGGCGTAGACGGAGTAGACGCCGGCCAGCCCGTCTGGCTCGCCGGTGGCCAAGGCTGCTGCCAGCGCGGTGTCGTCGGGCGCCACGCCTGCCATGTACTGCACGGTACGCCTTCCTCCGCGTCGATGTTCGGGGCCGATCCATGATGCTGGAGGCCGATCGTCGAAGCGCCGCTCATCGGGGACCTCCCTCGCTCCGTCACAGGCCCCGCACGGCCGGTCGGGTCGTGTGGGGCCTGCCGCTCACAGCGCCGTCACGGCTTGAGTAGTCCGCTGGGCAGTTCTGTGCTGGGCACCGTGACCGTCCACGGGTGCAGCGGGTTCTCGGACGGTTCCGGGGTCGGGCCCGGCAGCGGGGATAGCCCCTTCTCGATCAGGTCGCGCAGTCGGTCGGCCTGGTCCTGCAGGTTGACGACGGGGCCGCTGGGTGTCGCCGGGTCGGTCGGTGCGGGGGTTGCCGGGTCGGTCGGTGCGGGGGTTGCCGGGTCGGTCGGTGCGGGGGTCGCCGGGTCGGTCGGTTCGACCGGGTCGGTCGGGGTCGTGGGGTTCGCCGGGAAGACCTGCACCGGGTCGGAGGGTCCGGTTGGGGCGGTGGCGCCGACCGAGGGTTGCGCGGGGTCGGTGACCGTCCCCGGGTCGGTGTCCTGGCTGCCGGTGCCCCCAGCACCGCCGTTCGGGCTGGTCGAGCCCGTCTGAGCGCCGTTGCCAGAGCCCGGGCCGCCCCGGCCCGCGGTACCTGCACTGGTGCCGCCTGATGTCGTGGCGCCCGTGCCGGTCGTGCCCCCGCCGGTGGTCGCGGAGCCGCTCGGCGCGCTCGTGGGGCCGTCCACCCGCACGTGCACGCTGGTGGGGGGCTGGCTGCTGGTGAACGAGCAGCCGGTGAGTGCGGCTCCGGCGAGTGCCAGAGAGACGAAGAGCTTGCCGGTGGTGTTCATGACGACCTCCTGTGTGAGTGCCTGACACAGGTAGGAGGGAGCAGGCCGACGCGGCCAACAGAAATCCGGAAGAATCTTCGAGGACTTTCTGCGGACTCTCCGGCCCAAACTCGACGCGGGCGGCGGTGCACCGTGGGAATGGGTCTGGGTGCGGTCGGCTGACCCGAGCCGGGGTGGAGCGATTCATCGCCGACCCGCGGCGCGCCGGACAGCCGTACCCGGGCGAGTGCTTCGTCTGCGCGAGCTCGGGTACG
>JBIRBF010000215.1:0-4040 GCA_044326505.1 Candidatus Nanopelagicales bacterium
GACCCGCAGTACCCCACCCTGGACGCCAAGGACGAGGCCAAGATGGCCGACCTGCGCGCGCAGCTGATTGCGGAACTGCCCGCCGACGAGCGCCCGACCGCGCGCTGAGGGCGCACGCTGGTGCGGAGCGCACAGCCGCGCTGCTAGCGGCCCTCGAACACCGGAGCGCGGCGCTCCCGGAACGCCAGCACGCCCTCCTGCACGTCCTCGCTCTGCCAGGCCGCCCGACGCAACTGGTCCAAGGCGTCGCGCTCGTCGGCTGGCTCGCGCCCCACCGCGGCGAGCTCGGCCTTGACCGATCGGATCGTCAAGGGTGCAAGTCCGGCGATGCGTCCGGTCAGTCGCTCGACCTTGTGCTCCAGGTCCGCGCCATCCTCGGCCAGGGAGTGCACCATGCCGAAGCCGTGAGCGCGCTCGGCGCTGATGGGCTCGGCGGTGAAGAACATGGCCTTCACGACGTGCAGCGGCAGCGAGCGGGCGAAGATCTCGACCCCCGCCGGGAAGTAGGGCACACCCAGCTTGGCCGGCGTGATCGCGAAGCTGGCGCTGCGCACCGCCACGATCAGGTCGCAGGCCACGACCAGGTTGCAGGCCGCGCCCCACACGGTGCCCTCCACTGCCGCGACCACCGGGACGGGCAGGTCCGGGATACCTGCGATGACCGCCTCGACGGGGTTGTCCCACGCGGCCGGGTCTGCGTGCACGGGCACGTCGTCCAGATCGTGCCCGGCCGAGAACACCTTCACCCCGGGTTCGGCGCGCAGCACCACGACGCGGTTGCGCGCGGCCCCGTCGGCCAGGGCTTGGCCCAGCTGCGCGATCATCGCGGTGTTCAACGAATTGAGCCGTGAAGTGCGGCGCAAGACCACGGTCGCCACGCCTGCAGCCTCATCGAGGGTGACCAGTTCCATGCGCTGAACTGTAGATGGGCCGGCAGCGGACGGCGGCGTACTCTGGGGCGATGGGTACCGACCAGATCCTCGACTCACCCGCGCTGCAAGGCAGCTTCGAGGTGATCGACGGCCTCGAGCTGTTCGTCCGACGCACCGACCCGAGCACCAACCGGGCCGACGTGGTGATGGTGCACGGTCTGGGCGGCATGTCCACCAACTGGACCGACCTGATGCACCTGCAGGCCGACCGCGGCCGCCGCTGCGTGGCGCTCGACCTGCCGGGCTTCGGCCGCTCGGAGGCCGATCCGGAGGGCGACTACTCGCTCGCGCGCCATTCGGCGGCCGTGATCGACCTGCTCGAGACCATGGAGGGCCCGGTGAACCTGGTCGGCAACTCGCTGGGCGGCGCGGTCGCCACCACGGTGGCAGCCGAGCGGCCCGACCTGGTAGGTACCCTCACCCTACTCGCACCGGCGCTGCCGCACGTCAAGCCCGGCCTCGAGAAACTCCCCATCGTGCTCGGCATCGCCCCACGCGCGGCCGACCTGCTCGCGTGGGCGCGAGGCAACCAGAGCGCCGAGGAGCGCGTGGACGAGACGATGCGGCTGGTGTACGGCGATCCCTCGCGGGTCAACCCTCTCCGCCGCGCAGAGGCCATCGTCGAACACAACCTGCGGGCCGGCCTGCCGCACATCTGGCACGCCTTCGTGGGGTCGAGCCGCGGTCTGGGATGGGGTTTCGTGCCCTGGCGCCGGGAGTACCTGTGGCGGCGGCTGGACGAGGTGCAGGCGCCGGTGCTGGCGGTGTTCGGCACCGAGGACCGACTGGTGGATCCCAGCATCGCCGGACGGGTGGCGCGCACGATCGGCGGTGGCACCGTCGTAATGATGCCCGGCATCGGCCACTGCCCGCAGATGGAAGTCCCCGTCACTGTGGACCGCCTGCTCGACGCGCACATCGAGGGCCAGCTCTAGCGAACTCGCTGCCCAGCGCAGGACGGGCAACTCCGTCCGGGCCGACGCCCCGCCCGTCAGTCCTCGGCGTTGGGCTCGCCGGTCTCGCGCACATGACGTTGGCGCTCCTTGCGGACGCGACGTGCCTCCCGTCTGCGCTTGCCGGCGCTGCCCTCGGTCTCGGACAGTTCGGACGAGCGTCGATGGGCGCGACTGCCCTCGGCAGCACCCGCGTCGTCAGCCATCGAGGTCAGCGCATCATCTTGAGCCGCCGGCCCGCCCGGGTTCGACCGCGATTCGCCACGCCCGCCCGACGAGCGCGAACGCGAGCTGCGCGGCCGCCCACTCTGCCCGTCAGGCCGGCCAGGAGTGCGCCAGGCGGCCGGCCCCATCGCGACGATCGGCCCGAGCTCGGGGGTGGGTTCTGGCGGGGTGTCGGGGCTACGCGGCCCGGACCACCAGGCGGGCACAGCGTCGATGCTGCACAGCAGTTGGTACGCCCAGTCCTCGTACCGCGCCCGCCAGAGCTTGAAGACCGCCCAGGCCTCGTCATCGGACACCGAAACCGGCGCACCCGACGCCCGCACGCGGGCAACACCGCGGTCGAATTCCGACCTGGGCAGGGTCACGGGCCGCTCCGTGCTGTCGTCCTCCCGACGCACCTCGGTCCAGGCGATGGTGCGGGCCCCGACGATCAGCTCGAGTGCCCGCAGGCACTGCATGCCCTCCCGCAGCATCATCCGCGCCCGGGCCTGGGGAAGGTGCGGCATGAGCGCGAGCTGCAGCGCCGCGGCATCCATCACGGCCAGCAGCGCCAGTGCCCAGTTGCGCTTGGACCGTGTCGAGCGCACAGCGACCAGCACTGAGTAGGTGGTGTGGCTCTCGGAGATGTCCGCCGCCCAACCGGTCCAGGAGCGCCACAGATCCGGCAACTCGTCGAGCGTTCCCAGGGTGGCCTGCCGGGCCAGCAACTCCGGACCCCAGTTGGGTTCACCGGCCTGCCAGCCCAGTTGGGTGACTTCCACCTCGCGCCGGCTGAAGGAGCCATACAACGTGGGCAGGTAGCCGATCATCAGACCGATCGTGATGGGCCCCGTGGCCGCAGCGAAGAAGTCCAGCGTGATCAGCTGCGCGCGCTCATTCGTGGCGTAGCCGAGGGTGAACAGAGACGAGCCGGACTCTCGGAAGGCCGTCGCCATAGTCATGCCCGAGAGGGTCTGCATCAACAGTGCGTAGGACAGCCAGAACAGCCCCAACCAGACGATGAGCAGACCAAGGATCGTCAGCGGGCCGCCCCACGCCTGCACCCGATCGCGACCGCGGTAGGACTTCATCCGGTGGGCGATGAAGCCCACCGTGCCGAGTGTTCCCAGGGCGACCATGTTCGAGATCGTCGAGGACATGACCCGCGGCACCACGAGTGTCCGGATCACACTGTTGGCGGTCGAGATCAGGAGGAAGACCCCGAAGACGCCGAGGGCGACGTTCCAGATTTCCGCGAGCACACGCCCTCCCTTCCCCGACGATTCCGATTGGCCGCCGTCGTCTGCGTGTCTGATTGCCCATCTTGCCCGCCCTGCGGGGTCAGCGGGGTACTGTCCGAAGGAAAACCACCGCTTCGGACGCCCGCCCGCACTGCCGGGCGCCTCCGCACCACATTGGAGTCAAGCATGCCCGTGACTAGCACCTACCTCACCCGCCTCGGCCTGGCGCTGACTGCCGGCGCGGCCACGGTCGCCCTCGCGGCCTGCGGCTCGTCGAGCGACTCCGGCGGCTCGTCCGCGTCGGCCAGCAGCAAGTCCTCGACCAGCGCCAGCGCCTCGGCGTCGAGGATGTCATCGTCCTCGGCCAGTGCGTCGGAGTCGGGCTCGAGCTCGAGCGCGTCCGCGTCGGCTGGCTCGGCCAGCATGATTCCGCCGGTGATCATCACCGAGACCGAGACGGCGGCCGCGGCCAAGGTGGGCGACAACTTGGACATCGTGGTCACCGACCCCGTCAACACCAAGGTCTCGTCCAGCGACGAGTCGATCGTGTCGGTGGAGCAGGGCCGCAACGACGGCAGCGCCACGTTCAACCCCGGCGGCAAGGCGCTCAAGGCCGGCACGGCGACGATCACGGTCACCAACCCGGACAACTCGACCCGCACGATCCAGGTGACGGTCTCCTAGCCCGAGCCGAAACCACGCCGCACCAC
>JBIRBF010000072.1:0-12654 GCA_044326505.1 Candidatus Nanopelagicales bacterium
ACCCAGTAGCCCATGCGCTCGGTCATGGCGCCGAACTCGGACACGTGCCGAAGCACCGACTCGCGGCACTTGGCGTTGAACTCCTCGATGCCGAAGGCCTCGATGTCGCCCTTGCCGGAGAATCCGAGCTCGCGCTCCACCGCCAGCTCGACGGGCAGCCCGTGGCAGTCCCAGCCGGCCTTGCGTGGCACGAAGCGGCCCTGCATGGTCTTGAACCGGGGGAACACGTCCTTGAAGACCCGGGCCTCGATGTGGTGCGTGCCCGGCATCCCGTTGGCAGTCGGCGGACCCTCGTAGAACACCCAGGGCTCGCCGTCGCGGGTGGCGGCGAGGCTGCGGTGGAACACATCGTTGCTGTTCCAGAAGCCGAGTACCTCCTGCTCCATCGCGGGCAGATCGATGCGCGCGGGCACGGGGCGGTACATCCGACCTCCAGGGTGACAAGGGGGCGGCGGCGGCGCCGGCCGCCGTTGGGCGTGCAGCGTCCGAGTTTATCGCGGTGCTGCGGTGCCGAGGGCGGCAGACCAGCTGGGGTATCCTCGTCGCGCTGACTCCGAGAGGACTTCCATGACCGAGACGACCTCCCAGACGTTCACCAAGGACGAACTGGCCGAGATCCGCGCCGAGCTGGCCCGTGAGGCCGCTACCCTGCGCAACGACCTCGCGGACACCCGCAGCAACATCGACGGGATCGTGCAGGACTCCGGCAGCGCGGCCGGCGACGACCTGGCCGACACCGGCAGCAAGACCTTCGAGCGCGAGCAGGAGATGTTCGTCGCCGAGCAGGTCAGCGAGGCGCTGAGCCAGGTGCTTTTCGCGATCGAGCGCATCGACGAGGGCACCTACGGCACCTGCGAGGACTGCGGCCTGCAGATCGGTCGCGAGCGCCTGGAGGCCTACCCGCGCGCCACCCTGTGCATGGGCTGCAAGCAACGCCGCGCCCGACAGGACTGACGATGACCGCCGACGCGGCGGTCGGCGGTTCTGCGGACTCACCAGCTGCCCGGGCCGCGAAGCCGCGCACCTGGTGGTTGGTGATCGTCGCCGGAGTGCTGGTGCTCGCGATCGACCAGCTGTCCAAGATGTGGGCGGTCGCCTCGCTCGAGAACAAGCCCCCCGTGCAGGTGCTCGGTGATGTCCTGCAGTTCTACCTGGTCCGCAATCCGGGGGCCGCGTTCTCGCTCGGCGGCAGCGCGACGATCGTCATCAGCCTGATCGCGGTGGGCATCACTGTCGTGCTTATGTTCCGGGCCCGCAACCTGCGCTCGGTCTGGTGGGCGCTGGCGATGGGCGCCATGATCGGTGGCGCTCTGGGGAACCTAACCGACCGGGTATTCCGAGAGCCGGGCGGCCTGAAGGGCCACGTGGTCGACTTTCTGCAACTGCCCAACTGGCCGATCTTCAACTTCGCCGACATGGCTGTCGTAGGTGCTGCCATCGCGATGGTGATCCTCACTCTCCTCGGCATCAACTTCGACGGCACGCGCGAGGTCAAGCAGCCCAAGGAGTCCACGCAGCCCAAGGAGTCGAGCGCGACCGGACCGGCTGGCGAATAGCGTGAGCCTCAGGTTCCTGCCCCTGCCCGACGCCCTGACAGGTGAACGCCTCGACGTCGCGCTCGCCCGCATGCTCGGTCTGAGTCGCTCGGCCGCAGCCACCCTGCTCGACGACGGGAGGGTGAGCGTCGCCGGACAGATGGCCAGCAAGTCCACCCGGGGGTCGGCCGGCGACCTGGTCGAGGTCGACCTGCCGGAACCCCGGACAGTGGCTGAGCAGGCCCCGCAAGAGGTCGCGGGGCTGCGAGTGGTCTACCGCGACGACGACGTCGTGGTCGTCGACAAGCCCGTGGGTGTGGCCGCCCATGCGAGCCCCGGCTGGACCGGTCCCACGGTCACTGGGGGCCTGGCCGCCATGGGCATCGACCTGGCCCGTTCGGGAGCAGCCGAGCGGCAGGGCATTGTGCACCGACTCGACGCGGGAACGAGCGGGTTAATGGTCTGTGCCTGTTCCGACCGCGCCTACACGAGCCTCAAGCAGCAGTTCCGCGACCGCACCGTCGACAAGGTGTACCACGCCCTGGTCCAGGGCCACCCGGATCCCAGCCGCGGGACGATCGACGCCCCGATCGACCGTCATCCCACCGCCGACTACCGGTTCGCCGTCGTCTCCGGCGGCAAGCCCAGCATCACCCACTACGACACGCTCGAGGCCTTCCCCTACGCCACCCTGGTCGAGGTCCACCTTGAGACCGGCCGGACGCATCAGATCCGCGTCCACTTCGCCGCGCTGCGCCATCCCTGCTGCGGCGACCTGACCTACGGCGCCGACCCGACGCTGGCGGCCCGGCTGGGCCTCGCCAGGCAGTGGCTGCATGCGCATCGGCTCGGCTTCGAGCACCCCGGCAGCGGGGACTGGGTGGAGTTCGAATCGGCCTACCCGGACGATCTGGCGCAGGCGCTCGAGGTTGTTGCCGGCCCAGTCGGCTGAGCTGAAACCCCCGCCCGCACTACTCCAGCAGGACCGCCCAAGGATGCTTGTTGCCGCCGGCGGGATCGGGCTGCTTGCCCTTGTTGGTCCACTTGGCCACGTACGGCACGTTCTGGAACTGCACGCGGCTGCCCGTGGGGTAGTCGAGGTTGACGTCCCACTCGGGGTAGGTGCCCGCGCTCACCGACGGCAGCGGCACGGGCGACTCGCCGCCGGGTGCCACGGGTCCGACGAGTCGCCAGGGGGTCTCCTCCTGCTTGGCGACCTGCGTGTCAGGGGCGAAGCCGGTGGACCACCGCTTGGCCTGGTACACCTGCTGCTGCCAGACGACCTTCACGTTCACCGGGTAGGGCGTGGTCGGATCCCAGATCGGGTAGGGGCTCTTGGCGGGGTCGTCCACGATCGTGCGGGGGCCGCCCGGGCTGATGCTGCTGCCCGGCTCCACGACGCCCGAGGCCGATCCCGAAGGCGAGGCCGAAGCGCTGGCTGAGGGTGTCTGTTGCGGGCTCGCACTCGGGCTGGGGCTGGCCGAGGCGGCCGGGTCGTCCTCGGGGAAAGCCGGCACCGCGGTGCCCGCCGCCAGCGCGTCGGCGAAGCTCTGCCCCTTCTGGTCCACGCCGCTGCAGGTATCGCGCGTGATGTTCGAGACCTTGGGCAGCGGCGGTCCGCAGGTGGCATCCCGGTTGACCGACCACATCGACAGCAGCCCCACCCCCTTCTCGAGCGCCCACGTGTTCACCGACTTGGCATCGCCAATCGTGAACTGCTCGTCGATCTCGTCGTTCTGGCCGATCATCGGTGTGACGCCGACCTTCGCCCACGCCTCGGCCTCGGTGAGCGGATCGCCCGATGAGGCGTACAGCTCCGCGACCTGCTGCTGCACCCGCAGCGCGGCCTTCTCGACCGCGTTGGACATGTCCTCGTCCTCGGGTTTGGTGGCGCCGAAGTTCATGGTCATGCCGTTCACGCCGCCCAGCTCCACGTCGGCGTCGAGCATGGCCTGGACCACCGCGATGCCCTGCTCGGTCAGCCCGTTGGTGCTGGTGGGCAGCGTGACCCAGACTGCCAATGGCTTGTCCTTGCCCTTCTGCGTGTCCTGCACCGCCTTGACTGCCTTGGCGCGACGCTCGTTCGCCTGCTCGTCGGCGAGCGCCTCGCCCTCGATGTCGAGGTCGATGCTCGTCAGCTCGTAGCGGTCCACCACGTCCTGATAGGCGTCCTTCAGCTCGTTGTCATTGGTGCACACCGTGGCGAGTTCGTCGTTGATGGCACCGCCGAAGGACACCCGGACGTTGCCGTCCACGATGCGCAGCTGCTCGATGCGGCGGTCGAGGTCGAGGTCGCGCGCGGCCTTGTCGAGCGTGAAGTAGGTGCCCCACGACGGGACGCAGGGCTTGTCCTTGTCAGCCACGATGAATGCCAGGATCACGTCCTGCAGGGCCGGCGTCGCCGGGGACTCGAAGTGCTGAGTGGGCGTGGCCGTGACATCCACATAGCCGGCAAAACCTGTCGGCACGGATCGGGCCGATTGGGTGGTGCTGCGGGCCTCGGCGAAGTTGTAGCCCACCCACGCGAGCGGGGCGAGGACGATGAGCAGCACGAGCCCCAGCCGAATAGGCGACAGACGGGTCGCACGGCCCTGGACGTCCTGACTCATTGCCGAAGTATGCGTCACAACGATCAATGATGGAATTCGTCGAAGATGCTCGCTCTCGGTCGCGGCGGGTATCTCAATTCTCGGCCGTGGATGCCGTGCTTTTACGGTGTACTTTCGGCGGATGGGCCGCGGGCAAGGTGACGAGCGCCCCGCCGCGCTGTCCGCTCGCCGTCGGCAGTGGGGGACTGAGCTCAACCGCGCGCCGCTGCCGGCGATCGAGCCACCTGCCAGCGACCTGCGCATGTGGATGGGCGGAGCGGCCATCGCTGCCACCATCATCGCCTGGGGCGCTTACGTCTACGTGACCATCGGGACCCAGTTCCTGGACAACGGCCGTAATGAGGCCAGGTTCATCTTCGCCGCGTTCGTGTACCTGAGCGTGGTCACCATGCTCACCTTCTCGGCGCTGATGTACCTGATGGCCCGGCAGGGGGCGCAGTACCGGTCCCGTCAGCACACCCGCGTGCCGAGGGTTGAGATCGATGCGCATTTCGCCGACTCGCAGGACTCGATCACAGTGCTCGTGCCGTCGTACCGGGAGGAGACCGAACTCGTCCGGGGCACGCTCATCTCGGCGGCGCTGCAGGAGTTTCCCGATCTGCGCGTGATGCTGCTGATCGACGATCCCCCGACGCCCGGAAACGACCTGGAGGCCGCGCTGCTCGAGGGTGCCCGGGCACTGCCTGGGGAGGTGATGGAATGGCTGGCAGAACCGCAGCGCCGGTCGGCGGATGCGCTTGCCAGCTTCGAGCGGGAGACTGCCGAAGACCCCGGCGGCGCCGCCACCTCCGAGCAGATCGCCTCGCTCGCCGCGGAATTCAGCTGGGCGGCTGACTGGTTGGCGGCCGAGAGCATCGCCTACCCGCGGACCACCACACCGGAGTGCTTCCTGGCCGACGAGGTGCTCGGCGGACTGGCGCGCGACTTCGCCGAGACCGCCAAGGCCCTCGCGGTCGCAGCAGAGCAGGATGCGCTCGTGCCGATCGAGCGGCTCGCCCAGCTGTACCGCCGGCTGGCCTGGACGTTCAAGGCGGAACTCGGCAGCTTCGAGCGCAAGCAGTACGCATCGCTGTCCGGCGAACCCAACAAGGCCATGAACCTCAACTCCTACATCGGGCTCATGGGCCACAGCTACCGCGCTGTCCAGACGCCTGCGGGATCGCTGCTCGAGGTCGATGACGAGTGCGGCGAGCTGCACATGCCCGACACCGACTACGTGCTCACGCTCGACGCCGACAGCGCCCTGCTGCGCGAGTACTGCCTGCGCTTGGTCTACTACCTGGAGCAGAGCGGCAACGAGCGGGTGGCGATCGCCCAGACCCCCTACTCGGCGTTCCGCGGCGCCCGCACCCGCCTGGAGCGGATGGCGGGTGCGACAACCGACATCCAGCACATCGTCCACCAGGGCCTGACGTACTACAACGCGACGTTCTGGGTGGGGGCCAACGCCGTCATCCGCAAGGCCGCGCTCGACGACATCGTAGAGGTCGAGCACGTCGGCGGCCGCGACATCTTCCGATACATCCAGGACCGCACCGTCATCGAGGACACCGAGTCGAGCATCGACCTGATCGCCGGCGGCTGGAACCTGTACAACTACCCCGAGCGGCTCAGCTACAGCGCGAGCCCGCCGGACTTCGGGGCGCTGGTGGTGCAGCGCGGCCGCTGGGCCAATGGCGGACTGATCGTCATCCCCAAGTTCATGCGCTACCGCCGTGCGAGCAAGCGGGCCGGTCACCCGGTGCACTGGTCCGAGACAGCCCTGCGGCTCAACTACATGGGTTCGATCGCCTGGGCCAGCTTCAGCCTGGTGCTCCTGCTGCTGTTCCCGTTCGACGGCGAGCTGCTCAGCCCGCTGGTCTTCTTCGCAGCTCTGCCCTACTTCATGGCGATGGCCTCGGACTTCAAGCGGCTTGGCTACAAGCGCACCGACATGCTGCGCTCCTACGGCTTCAACCTGATCCTGCTGCCGGTCAATCTCGCCGGTGTCATCAAGTCGCTGCAGCAGGCGGCGTCGAAGTCCAAGACCGCGTTCGCCCGGACGCCGAAGATCAAGAATCGGACGGCGGCGCCTGCGTCCTACATCGTGGCGATCTACCTGATCCTGGGGCTGTCGGCGTACACGCTCTTGCAGGACTTCGTCACCCGGAACTGGACCAACGGGCTCTTCGCTTTCGTCAACACCACGCTGACCGCGTACGCGCTGCTCATGTTCGTCGGTGTCGGCAATTCGCTGGTGGACATCGCGGTGGGCATGTGGAACTGGTTGCACGTTCCGGCCAAGCCCACAGCGGCCGGGACCGCTGGCCAGGCCTCGGTCGATTGGCAGTCGGTGCTGTACTTCGGTCCCGGCGAGAGCACCGCCAGCCAGGCCGCCGAGCGCCATCTGGGCAGCAGCCTGGCCACCCGCCCGACCGATCCGGGAGCCGCATCCGAGGGTGCACCGGCGCCGATCGACGACGGGGCCGAATCGCAGCCGCGCGCAGACGAGCGCGCCTTGGGCGCATAGGTCGCTGCCATGCCCGATTGGCTCAAGAACGTCCTTATCTGGTCCCCGCTGGGGATCTTCGGGCTGATCTCCTGGAGCATCTGGCTCTTCCGCCGGACCATGTCGCATCGCGTCCACCCAGTTCGTAACAATTACACGGCGACGACGAGCCTGGTGGTCCCGATCTACCGCGAGGACCCGGGCGTCCTCTCCCAGTGTCTGGACACCTGGTTGGAGGCACGGCCAGACGAGATCATCCTGGTGCTCGACGGCGGCGAGGACGGATGCCTGGGCATGCTCGCTGAACGCGATCTGCCCGATCACGTGCGCATCATCACCTACGACCACACCGGGAAGCGGGCATCGCTGGGGATCGGCATTCGGGCGGCCACCTCGGAGATCGTTGTGGTCGCAGACTCCGATACCGCCTGGCGGCCCGACTTGCTGCGCGAGCTCCAGATGCCCTTCGCCGAACCGCGGGTCGGCGGAGTCGGCACCCGCCAGGAGGTCGCAGTCAGGGACACCTCGCTGTGGCGGCGGGTGGCCTCGTGGCTGCTGGACATCCGGTATCTGGACTACGTTCCCGCGATGGGCGCGCGGGGCGCAGTGCCGTGCCTTTCCGGGCGCACGGCGGCCTATCGGCGATCGGTCATCACCCCGCTGCTGCCAGCGCTGGAGAACGAGTACTTCCTGGGGGCTAAGTGCTATGCCGGGGACGACGGACGGATGACCTGGCTGGTGCTTGCGGCCGGCTACGAGACGGTCCAGCAGGGCTCCGCCCGGGCCGTGTCGATGTTCCCGGACAAGCTCTGGACCTTCCTGAAGCAACGCGTGCGCTGGGGGCGCAACTCGTATCGCTGCTACCTGACGGCGATCTGGAACGGGTGGTTGTGGCGCCAGCCGTTCATCACGCAGCTGACCGTGATGCAGATCCTGCTCACCCCGCTGACCATGGGGGTTTCGCTGGTCTACCTCTGGTACGGGGCCCGGCACCTCGCGCCGCCGTTCGTCGGCGCCGTCATTCTGTGGGTCTTCATCGGCCGGGCGATCCGCGGGTTGAGCCACCTTCGCGAGCACCCCAGGGACATCTTCATCTTGCCCGTCATCGTCGTGATGGTGATGGTGATCGCGCTGCCGCTGAAGGTGATCTCGATTCTGACCATGCGGCGGTCCGGCTGGATGACCAGGCACTCGGACACCACCGGCGGCGAGGGTCAGGACAGCGCTTCGCTTCAACACAAGGGACTGCTCACGCCGCCGGAGGCCAGTGGGTAGGTGTCGTGAATCCACTGCGGGTCATTCCCGCGGGTGTCGTGGGTGGTGGCGCTCGTGCTTGCGGAGCTGCCGGGTGTGGCGGACCCGCGGGTTGCCGTCGTCGTGCACTTCGACGCTCCAGTAGCCGAGGTGGAGCTCGTGGTGGTGGCGCGAGCAAAGCAGTATGAGGTTGGACTCGGAGGTCGCTCCGCCGTCGCTCCAGTGCTGGATGTGGTGTGCCTCGCACCAGCCAGGCGCACGGTCGCAGCCGGGGATCGCGCAGCCTTTGTCGCGGTTGTCCAGCGCTGTGCGGAGTTGTGCCGGGATCACCCTGGTGCTCCGGCCGACGTCGAGTGGCCTCGACTCCGGTCCCATCACGAGGCGAGTGACCTGTCCGTCACAACTGAGCCAGCGTGCCTCTGAGCCGGTCAGCGGCCCCGTGCCGGGCCCGTTGCCCGTCCGCCACGATGAGGTCGCGTCCTGCAGGCCCGCAAGGAAGGTGGTGAGGGGTGCATGGGCTCCGACCCGGGAGATCTCGGCCTGCTCGCCCGTCAGGTTGGTCAGCCGGTCGATCGGGACGGTGGCGATGATCTTCGCCCGGTCCCGCGCGGCGACCGCGAGGTCTGACTGTGCGGCGGCGCGGGCCAGGTCGAGCAGAGCATCTGCCCTGGCCGCTGCCTTCCCCGGGTGCGAATCCAGCGACTGGTCCTCCCGGCGGGCCCGCTCCATGAACTCGTTCAGGATGCCTGCGAGTTCCGCGCCGGCGAGCGCCGGTAGCCAGCCGGACAGGTCCCAGCCGTCGCCGAGCGGGGACAGGAACACCCGGCGCCGTTCGTGGGCATCCTTGGCGTCCTCCTCGGCGGCCTCCGCGTCGACGGTCTCGCACCACGCGGTCATGATCCCCAGGAAGCGGTCGACATCGGCGTTGCGTGCGGCGGTGACCAGGAGCCCCTGGAACTCCACGAACGCCTCCCGGCGCCGCGGCGTGCGTTCGGACATCCGACGCATCACATCGACGTGGTCGAAGAGCAGCGACCCGTCCCCGAAGGCCTCGGCGACCCGCGGGTGGTCCCGCAGCCAGGCACCTGCCGCAGCGATCCGACCGGCCTCCCGCCCCGACACCCGGTGCGAGTGGCGCAGCCACGACCTCACCCCGAGCGGGCCCGGCGGCAGCCCCTCACGCTCCACGGCGGCGCGCACGAGGCGCACGTGCGCGGATTGCGCCATGGTGACCACGGAATGCAGCCCCACCGCGAGCTCGGCAAGGTCAGTGGGTGACACGTCATCCAGCGCGGCGCTCAACCCCGCCAGCGCATCTCGAGCCCGGTCCAAGGCGTCGAACGCCGGCCCCACGGGACGTCCCGCCGGCGGACGCAGCGGTGTGGCCGTGCTGACGTCGACAGGCGGGTCAACAGCCACTCGCATGCGAACCACCCCCCCCGGGAAGACCGGCCATTCCCTGCACCGGTGCCACGTCGTTCGAGGCAGTCCCCCTGGCCGCCCTAGGGCAATATTCGCACATGAGTACTAATAAGTCAATGGGCTAAACGAAAGTATCCGGCGGTGTGTCGACTGGTCCGCGGGAGTCGGCAAGCCGAGTCGATCAGAGCGGCGTCGGCGCTGCCGTGGTTACACCTACGGCGTGCACTCCACGTTGGTCAGCCCGGCTGCGGCACCAGTGGCGGTGTTGCCGCAGGACACCACGTTGCCCTTGGCGTCCTTGTCCACAAACACTCCGTAGCCGGGTGCATCAACGGCCATGGTGTTGCCGCTGAAGGTGTTGCCCGTGCCCCAGCCGGAAACGGGGACGTGCACCTGCATGCCGTCCTGCGGCGCAGCGCTCCCGGTATTGCCCCGGATCTGCCAGCCGTTGCCCTTGACGTCGATCCACGAGTCGGCATCGATCATGCCCTCGCCCGAGAGCGTGTTGCCCTCCACCGTGCCGCCCGTGGTGCCCTCCTTGACGTCGATGTTCTCGGCCGTGATGCCCGGGCCGAAGGTGTTGCTCAGGATGCGGTTGCGGTCCGAGGCGTCGGGGGAGCAGTTGGTGTAGCGGCACCAGTTGCTCTTCGCGCTGCCGATGTACACGCCTTCGCCGAACTCCGCATCGGTGCGGCCGGTGTTCTGGATTCGCAGTCCAGCGACGGTGTTGTCAGTGCTGTTGGTGCGCAGGTGGACCGCCTCCTGGCCGATGTCGGTGAGTCGGATGTCCACCAGGGAGGTGTGCGTTGTCCGGTCCAGCACGATGCCCTTCTGCGCGTCGCGGATGGTGATGCCCTGCACGGACCACCACGCGGCACCGTCGAGGTGCAGGGCGTAGTTGCCCTTGCGGCCGATGAGCTCGACGTCCGAACTGCCGCACAGGACGATGGGGGAGTCCTGCGTCCCGGAGGCACTCGCGTCGAAGGGCCCCTGGTAGACGCCGGCTTTCGGGTAGATCCGCTGTCCGGGCTGGGCTTGGGCGAGCGCTGCCGCCAGTGACGCCGAATCGCTCACATCGACCGCCTTGGTCTGCTCGGTGCGCTGGCACAGCGCGAGCAGTTGCGCACGCACGGGGTCGGGCGCCGCCTCGGTGCCGCAGCCGGCCAGGGTAGCGGTCATCAGGGCCGCGCCGCCCGCGAGCAGCGACGCTGGCACAGCCAAGGGGCCCATCACGTCTCCCCTCGGGGGATCTGGGTGCGGCGCCGTCGGATGGTCGCGCGGGTCCGCATGCGGAACATGGCAGGGATAGCCAGGACGAGTATCCACGGAAGCAGTCGAATCCAGAAGTCGATCCGGCCGATAGCGTTGCGCCCGGTGGTGGATTCGCTCCACCGGCTGGCGTCTATCCCGCTCATGTCGGCGGGTGCGGCGCTGGTCCCGTCGAGCAGGAAGGCCACCCTACCGCTGCCCTGGACGACGGTGTGGGCAGCGGAGACCTGGTCGGGGTCGCCGTTGATCTCGATGGCCGCCGCCGTGGAGTCGGTCACCTCGACGTCGGTAAGCGTGGTCAGGCGGGCGCCATCGCTCGCGACACCCACGTGGGAGTCCGCGATGGTGACGTTGCGCACCGTGGTCCCGGCGGTCCCGCTGTTGATCCGGATGCCCGTCTGCGAGCTGCGGGAGATGGCGGTGTTAGTGATGCTCGTGTGCCTGGCACCGTTCTTGATCCATACGCCTACCGGGCTATCTGCGATGCGCCCGGCATCCACCGAGTTGCCCTCCCCTCCCTCGACCACGATGCCCGCCGTCTGGTTGCGGGCCACCTCCACGTCGATGAACCGGTTGCGGTTGGACGGTCCCAGCGCCAGCGGCCCGCCGTCGAAGCCGTCGTCGACGACGATGCCCGCGCCGCCGTTGTCGACGCTGCGGAGCCGACGCACCACGTTGTCGTCGCACTGCCGGCTGAGGATCACGCCGTGGCGGCCGTTGCCGGCCGCCAGGGAGTCTTCGACGACGCTCTGCCGGGTCCCCGTGTGCGGGTCGAGGCCGTAGACGATGTTGTCCAGGAACTGGCTGCGGCTGAATACCAGCCCCACGGCCCCGGAGCTGTATGCGCCGAAGTAGTTGCGGGTGAAGGTGCTGTCGCTGGCGCCGCCGGAGCTGGGGGTGCCCCCACGAGCCATCCAGGCCACGCCGGAGGTCTCGCCGACGAGGAAGCCGAGGTCGCTCGCGACGACGTGGTCGAGGTCCATCCGCGTCGCCGAGGCGGAGACGTACGCGCGGCCGTCGGTCAGGTCCGTGTCGGCCTGTCCCGTCGAGGGGTCGAAGGATCGTACGGCGAGCGGCTGGAAGGGAGTCCCGGTGAAGGCGATGGTTCCACCTGCGGCGATCAGCGGGGCGTAGCCCCGTGCGGAACTGGTGAGCAGCACGGTCCGCGCCGTGGTCGCGTCGGCCCCCAGCGTGGCGCCCGGTCCAACGATCACGGGCAGGTGCAGGAGGATCGCTGAGTCCGGGCGTGCGCTGAGGGCGATGGGATGCTGCGCCGCCAGGGCAGCCAGGTCGTACGGCGTCGCGCGGCCCGGCAAGACGAGGACCGGCGTGCTGCGAGGTTCGACGAGGGCCGGGGCGATGAATGCGTCAGTCTGCGTGCTGAGCGCCTTGAGCGCGGCAGTCACCTGGGCCTTGTCGCGGGCGCGGAGTTCGGCCTGCAGTTGCGTGGGCTGATCTAGCGGGTCGTCCTGGAGTGCATCTGGTGTCGGAGCGGGGGAGGCGGCGGAGTTGGCCTCGACGGCCGTCGCGAGGGTCAAACCGCCAGCCATCATGATCGCGAGGCCTGCCTTGACCGCCGTCCAGCTCGGGCCAATGCCTTGGCGCGTCAGGTGCCCGGAGGGCTGTCGGACGAGCACGTGTCCAGCATGCCAAGGTGCGGGTGCCGCTGGCGCGTCGAATCGGGGTCCCGGAGTTACACGGGCGTGATCAGCGCCGAAACGTCGATCCGCCAACCCCTGACTCACCGCGTTGCGCCGGCTTCTCCCTGTCGGCTTGAGGGTGGAGTGAGAGCGCCTCGGGCCTATAGTCGAAAGAGAACGAAGTCTCGAAGTCGATCATGCTTCGGCCCAGAGTCGTGCTATCTTGCCCTATGCGTTCGCGCCCCAATGAGGAGACTGTGTCCCAGGGATGGCGCAAGCCTGTCTTGCACGCAATCGCCCATGCTGAGACCGCGAGCAATGCCACCGTCGGCGAAGCGACGGATCATGCGTTGCAGGATACGAACTTGGGCCCCCTGTCTCCCTTGTAAAGAGTGCGAATGACGCTCTCGTGGGTGATTTGAGCCCGCCGTGACGTC
>JBIRBF010000017.1:0-23521 GCA_044326505.1 Candidatus Nanopelagicales bacterium
ACGCTGAAGATGAGCGGCTCATCGGCGCTGGAGCGCATCGGGCGTTCTTGGAGCATCCACCACGAATTGCTGATCTGGGGGATCCTCACCGCTGCCGCGGCCGTGCTGCTGGCCCGCCGCACCGGGGTGGCTCAACGCCTGGCGGTCATCCTCGTTGTCGGTACCGCCGCACTGCTTGCCGCGTATGCCCTGTACAGCGGCGGCGACGCCTTCCGACCCGATCGCTTCACCGCCTCGGCTTGGATGCTGGGCACGACTCTGCTGGTGACGGCGGCCGTGCGTGCCGCGGGTGATCGCACGGCGCTCGGGATCACAGCCGCCGGGCTCGCCGGCCTGCTGGCGCTTGGCCTCAGCAGCCTCGACGGCTACCGAGACTGGGTTGCCACGGGCGCGGCTCTGCCTAAGCTGGACGACGTCGGGTATCGCGATTCCTACACCCTCGCTGACGTGACGTCGCCAGACGCTGTGATCGCGGTGTACGGAGCGGGAGCGCCCGTCTACTGGGGGCATCTGGCTGCAATTGACCTGCTGGGCAAGGTGGATCCCGCCATTGCAGGTGGGCCGCGCAAACGGCCAACTCCGCTGCCCGGCCACGACAAATGGGACTACACCCACTCGATCATCGAAGGCCAGCCGGATATCGTGCTGGCCGACCTCCTGTCCCCGAACTCTCTCCAGGCCCTGTACTTCCCTGCGAGCGCAGCGGAGACCGCCCAGATCGCGGCCACCTACGACCGCATCTGCGTAGGCGAGACAGTGATTCTGGTGCGAAAGGACAGCACCAAGGTGGATCGCACCAAACTGGTCGCCTGCCCGGTGAGCTAGCTGCTGGGCTGCTCCGCTCGGGGTGTACCTCCAGGTGTGAATGACCCGGCGATGGGCACCGGACCTACGATGGTTTCAGGTGCTGCGGGAGGAGGTGGACAGCATGGTCGAGCCGTCGTCGAATCAATGGTGGACCCAACCGCCGCAGGGTCAGCCCGTCGCGCTGCCGCCGCCGACCACACTGCCGATCCAGCCTCGTACACAGCGCAGACGTCATGGCGCCGCCCTCGCGGTCGCCGCGGTGGCCGCTGTCGCGGCCCGGGGCGCCGGCGCGCTGACGGCGATAGGCGGGCCCACCACACCGTCGAGCACCGAGACTGCGGCCCAGGCGCCCGCCCCCCGTCCGCTTGCACCAGCAGGACCGGCGACCGATCCCGCGACCGCTCCCGAGTCAGACCGCCCCTCCACAGCTCCCGCTCCACTGCCGGTCCAGACTCCGGCGAAGCGACGCGGCAACGGCGAATTTCCCCCCGCGGGCATCGGCGAGCAATCCGGGCGGCTGCTGCCGGCCGTCGATTCCGGCACCGACGGCGCGTACACCTTCATGAACCTGGCCGATGACGGTCAGCCGGCCAGGTTCTCGCCCTGTCGTCCGCTGCACCTGGTGGTGAACTCGGCTGCAGCGCCGCCCGGCGGCTACGACGCGATCGTCGAGGCGGTAGCGGCGGTCAGCGGCGCTGCCGGACTGCAGATCGTCGTCGACGGCGAGACCGCCGAGCCGGTTTCCCTCGATCGCCGCCCATACCAACCCGAGCGCTACGGCGACCGTTGGGCTCCGGTTCTGGTGGGATGGTTGGCGGAGTCCGGGGAGCGCGTGGCCGGCCATGGCGGCCCATCCTCCGTGACCCTGGTCGGAACCGGCGAGGAGTACAACGTCAGCGGCGTCGTGAGCCTGGATTCCGCCGACCCGGCAAACACCGACCCCCGCATCATGCGACTCGTGGCCATGCACGAATTGGCTCATGTTCTCGGGCTCGGTCACAGCACGGATCCTTCCGAACTGATGGCACCGGTGCTCGATTGGCAGACGGGCTTCGGTCCCGGCGATCTGGCCGGTCTGGCCGTCGCGGGGGCCGGCCCCTGCACCGACGACGTGTAATCGCGCGGGCTAGAGCCCGGTAACGGCCAGCGAAGAGTGCGCCCGGTAGCGGCGATTGATCGAGATCAGGTTGGCGGTCATCGCCTCGATCTGGCCGGCATTGCGCAGTCGACCGGCGTACACCCCCCGCATCCCGGGGACGAGGCAGGCGAGCGCCTGCACGACGTCGGTGGCGCCGCGGTCGTCCCCGAGCACCAGCACGTCGCATGGCACTACCGCCGCCTCGGGGTCGCCAAGAACCTTGGCGGACACGTGGTGGAACGCCGCCACCACCCGCGCCTCCGGGAGCACCAGCGCCGCTTCCTGCGCCGCCGAACCGTCGGGCACTGCCAAGGCGTAGGCACCCTTGGCATCGAAACCGAGTGGGTTGACGCAGTCGATGACGATCCGTCCGGCCAACTCGTCGGCCAAGTCGACAAGGGTCTGGCGATGGTGCTCGTAGGGAACGGCGATGAGCACCACATCAGCGGCGGCCGCGCACGCGGCGTTCCCGAGGCCCCCGACCACAGTCCCCGTTGCGGCGGAGATCGCGTCCGCCGCTTCCTGGGCCCGCGCAGGATCGCGCGAGCCGATGATGACCGACAGCCCGGCCACTGCCCAGCGAAGGGCGAGGCCCCGCCCCTGCTCCCCCGTGCCGCCAACGACTCCGACGATCACATCGGAGACGTCGGGCAGCTGCCAGGGATCGGGGCGCGCAGCGGCCTCACTCAGCGGGCTTGGCACCGTTCCACTCGTCGTCCTGCTCCTGCCACTGCTCGTTGCGCTTGCGCGCGAGCTCCAGCGCGTGGGCGGCCTCGTCCTCGCTGTCGTAGGGGCCCATCCGGTCCTGACCGGGATCCTGGGTGACCTTGCCGGTGAGCAAGTTGTAGTACCACTTCGGCTGCGGGTGCAGCAGCGAGTCTTCCATCGAGCGCTCGTCTGTCATTGCCAGTCCCTCCTCGGCGGTGCGCGGGCAAGTCAACACCCTAGCGCTGTCCGGGCGACCTACACTTGCGGCCATGCCGCCCTCGCCGCCCTTGACGCCGGGCAAGATCGGTCCGCGCCGGGCAGTCCCCGCCGAAATCGCGCGGCCGGAGTACGTCGACCGGCCATCGCCGACCCGCTCGGGCGAGCCGGACGTGAAGACCCCAGAGGCGCTCGCGGCCATGCGCGTCGCTGGCGCGCTCGCCGCCGACGCGCTGGCAGAGGTGGGCCGTGCGGTCCGGACCGGCGTCACCACCGACGAGCTCGACCGCATCGGCCACGAGTACCTGCTCGACCACGGCGCCTACCCCTCCACCCTGGGCTACCGCGGCTACCCCAAGTCCCTGTGCACCTCGTTGAACGAAGTCATCTGCCACGGCATCCCAGACTCCACGGTGATCAACGACGGGGACATCGTCAACGTCGATATCACCGCCTTCATCGGGGGCTACCACGGCGACACGAATGCCACGTTCCTCGCCGGCGACGTGGACGAGGAGTCCCGGCTGCTCGTCCAGCGCACCGCAGAGGCCCTGCGACGGTCGATCAGAGCGGTGGCCCCGGGC
Source organism: Candidatus Nanopelagicales bacterium (assembly GCA_044326505.1). Taxonomy (GTDB): domain Bacteria; phylum Actinomycetota; class Actinomycetes; order S36-B12; family UBA10799; genus JACJWR01. The sequence continues at coordinate 3,454 of JBIRBF010000017.1, forward strand.
CGACAGCTGAACGTAGTGGGGCGAGTGATCGAGTCCTACGCCCGGCGGTTCGGCTACGGCGTCGTGCGCGACTTCACCGGCCATGGCATCGGCCGGGACTTCCACTCCGGCCTGATCGTTCCGCACTACGACGACGCGCGCCTGGACGTGACCCTGCAAACCGGCATGACCTTCACCATTGAGCCTATGCTCACGCTTGGAACCATTGAATACGACATCTGGGATGACGACTGGACGGTCGTAACCCGCGACCGCAAGCGCTCGGCCCAGTTTGAGCACACGATCGCGGTGACCGACAGCGGGGCCGAGATTCTGACCCTTCCCAGCCAGGCCTGACCGGCAGCGAGGAGCGCACCACCATGGCAGTGAAGCCCGACACCGTTACCGTCTGGCCCGCCGACGTCACCACCTTGGCCATCGACGTGGGTGGCACTGGCCTGAAGGGGTCCGTGCTCGACGTCAACGGCACGATGACCACCGACCGTGTCCGCATCCCGACGCCGTACCCCTGCCCGCCGGAGACCCTGGTCGAGAACCTGAAGGCGCTCACCCAGGACCTCCCCGAGTACAACCGGGTGTCGGTCGGCTTCCCGGGCCTCGTGCGGCATGGCCGCGTGTGGCACATCCCGGCGTTCTCCCGGCTGGTCTACGGCGGTCCGGAGGACGAGTCGATGGCCAAGAAGTGGTACGGCTTCGACCTGTCCCACGCCCTGGCCGAGGCCTTCGGCGTGCCGGTGAAGGTCGCCAACGACGCCGACGTCCAGGGTGCGGCAGTGGTGAAGGGCGAAGGTTTCGAGTTCGTCATGACGCTCGGCACCGGTGTGGGCACGTCCGTGTTCAGCAACGGCCGGCTGCTGCCCCACATGGAGCTGTCGCACGCGCCCTTCCGCCACGGCGAGACCTTCGACACGCAGCTGGGCAACGACGCCCGCAAGACAATCGGGAACAAGCGCTGGCGCAAGCGCGTGGCCGCAGGAATCCAAGCCTTCGACGATTTCCTGTTCTTCGACCACATCTACATCGGTGGCGGCAACGCCAAGCACTACCCCGCGGCCAAACTCCCGGCCAAGGCGACGATCGTGCCCAACACTGCGGGCATCCTCGGCGGCATCAAGATCTGGGAGATGGACTACGAGTCCTGAGCCGTGGCAGTGGACACCGAGACTAAGTGGCTGACGCCACAGGAGCAGAGCGACTGGCGAGCCTGGGTGGCGGTCTCCCGGATGCTCCCAGAGGCACTGGACCGCGACCTGCGGGATCACTTCGAGATCGGACTAGGAGAGTACGAGATCCTGGTCCAGCTCTCGGAGTCCCAGGAGGGACGGGTGCGAATGGCCGACCTGGCCCACGCGACGTTCGCCTCGCGCAGCAAACTCACCCACCAGATCACTCGGATGGAGCGATCAGGGTGGGTGGCGCGCGTGCGCTGTGAGACCGACCACCGCGGACAGTGGGCGGTGCTCACCGATTCCGGCTGGGATCTGATCCACAGGGCCGCCCCCGTCCACGTGCGCAGCGTGCGCGAGCACCTGGTCGATGTCCTCGGCGAGGACTTCGCCCAGCTCGGCGGACTCTGCGAGCGGGTGGCCGAGCCACTGCTCGCCGCGGGGAACACCATCAGCGCGCCGCTGCTCCCCAGCCCCGACAAGTCGGCGGTGTAGCGGCGTGCGGCGCCCGCTGTCCGACGATTACCCGCCGCTCACAGTCGCCTCAGCACTGACGCCTATTCGGGCCGTCGGGTCATTCGTGATGACCTGCCCGCCCTGGCTGTTGGGCGCGCTGGCAGTCCTGGTGGCCGTGGTGCGCAACGGCATCCACCTGGACATCGGCTCGCGCGACTTCGTGGCCGGCGCACAGGCACTGCCGCAGCCGCTCAACTGGTTCTCCTCGTCCTGGGGGCCATTGGTGTTCGGCCGCCTGACCGGGTTGGACCACTCGGTCTGGACCTGGAACGCCGGCTACATCGCGGCGACTATGGCCGCGCTCATCGCCGCAGCGGCCGTCGTCCTGCGCCGCCCCACGCCCCGGCACCGGATCGCGCTCATCCTGCTCGCCTGCAGCCCGCTGCCCGCAGTCATGCTCTACGGGGTCGGCCGCTACGACATCTTCCTCATCACCGGGAGCGCGCTTGTGGCTCTGGGCCGGCGCTGGTGGTTGGTCGTCATCGGTGCGCTCATCGCGTGCAGCGCCAACCCCGAGCAATCGATCGTGGCTGCGGCGTGCCTGCTGCTGGTGAGCATGGCGCCACGGTTCCGGGCCAAGCGCCGCGACGCGTTGATCTTCGGCGGCATCGCAATTGCCAACTGGCTGGCAGTGTCGGCCTGGTTCGCGCTGAACGACGTGGACGGCTCGCGCGCGTTGCTCTTCCCGGTCTGGATCGCCAAGAGCATCCAGGGCTTTCTGGAGGCCTTCCCGCTCAGCCCCTACTCGTGGTTCGGCGCCCTCTGGCTGGTCGTGCTCTTCGTGGTCGGCTCCCTGCACGGCCCGTCGCGCTGGTGGGTAGTGGCGGGACTGTTCGCCCTGCCCGGGCTGTTCACTGTGCTGACTCTGGACGGCACCAGGGTGTTCGTGTGCGTGGTCACCGCGGCGGCGCTGTTCGTCGTGCACGAACAGCTGCACACGATCCGGCACGGCGAAGTCGCCGATGTGCTGCCCGACCCGGTGCGCTCCGGCCCCGACCCGGGCAACGTCGCGGCGTTCGCAGGCATCATCACTGTCGCGGTGCTACTGCTGCCGAGCGTGTACTACTACGGGTTCAACGGCTACATCGGCGTGCCCTGGGACATCCTGCGAGGGCCGTTGGACGAGGCCACGCAGGCCTGGGAGAGCTGGATGCAGCCGATCATCGACAAGTTCAACGCCAGCTAAGGCATTTGGGGTGACAAGCCAGCCTGTAAGCCGGATTCTGTCCCGCGTGCGCGGGGGCGACCATCCATCTGCGACCGCCGTCGCCAGCGGCCTGGTGCGACCTACCCGCAGACATCGGACGGGCAGCCCGTCTGCGCAGACCGACTTTCGCCGGCCCTCTTGATCTTGCACCGAGTGGGGTTTGCCTAGCCGCCGCAGTCACCTGCGGCGCTGGTGGTCTCTTACACCGCCGTTTCACCCTTACCCCGCGAACGGGGCGGTCTGATTTCTGTGGCACTGTCCCGCGGGTCACCCCGGGTGGGCGTTACCCACCACTCTGCCCTGTGGTGTCCGGACTTTCCTCGGACGCATGCGTCCGCGGCCGCCCGGCTGGCTTGTCAGCTCCCGATGGTACCCGTGGGCGGAACGATGGCATCGAGGCAGGAGCCGCCGTCCGCCCACATGCGCATGGCCAGCGCCACCCCGGGGGGCAGCTCAAAGCGGCGAATGGCGGCCAGGTCGACGCCCAGGAGCTGCCTCACGATGGCCACGATGGTTCCCAAGTGGCAGACCAGCAGCGAGGTCGTGCCGGAACCGCAGGCGGCGAGCACCGGGCGCACCCGGCGCACCACGTCGGACGCCGACTCTCCGCCCGGCGGGGCGAATCCTTCGTCCCGCCACCATCGCTGGGTGATGGCGCCGGACAGGCTGCTCGCCTCTGCACCCTCCCATTCGCCCAGGTTGACCTCTGCTAATCGTTCGTCGGTGGGCGCGTCCGGCCAACCCATCGCGGCCGCCGTCTGTCGAGCCCGCAGCGCCGGCGACGAGCACACTCGGGCGCCATCGCCGATCAGCGCGAGTCTGCGCAAGACCTCCCCGGTGCGCCTGGCCTGTGCCCGCGCCGCCGGTGTGAGCGGGGGATCGGCAGCGTCCGAGGCGCCGCCGTTGAGGACCCGCCCGGTCAGCTGCGTGGAACCGTGGCGCACAACGACGATCCGGGCACCTGCGGTCAGGTCCGGCGTAGCGGGCGCAGGGGTCACGGCGCGCGATCGATCAGCAGCCCCGCATCCCCGGTGTCGAGGACTTCGTTGATGAGCGCGTCCGCCCGCTTGTTGGGCACCCGCGGCACCCGCGGCACCCGCGGGTAGCGGACCTGGTGCGCCGGCAGGTCCCGGTTGGCGCGCAGAGCGAGTTCGTGCACAACTTCGTCGGCCACCAGCACGAGGGCGCCGTGGGCTGCGGGGCCGGGGTTGCGGCGCGATCCGCCGTCGGCCTCGACATAGGTCGTCACGAGTTGTCCTCGGCATCTCCACTTGCCGGGCGGCCCGCGCGGACCAGGATCGCGCTGCACTCCGGACACCGCACGACCTCGTCCGGCGCAGCCGCGCTGATGCGGGCGGTATCGGCATACGACAGCTGCAGCCGACAGGCCTCGCAACTGCCATGGCGCACCCGGGCGACGGCAACGTCGGCGCCGCCGGAGCGAAGCCGGTCATAGACCGCCAGCAGGTCCGCCGGGATGCCCGATGCGACGCCGGCCCGCTCGCCGGTGAGCTCGGCGTGCTCCTGGCGCAGCGCCTGCAGCGCTGCGTCGCGCGCCGCCACCGTCGCCTCCAGCTCGGCGCTCGTGGCCAGCACGGCTGCGCTGGCGCGCTCCTGGTCGCTCTCGGCCTGCTCCAGCTCCTCCATGATCTCGAGCTCGGCGTCTTCCAGCTCCGCCTGCCGCCGCGCCAGCGACTCGACCTCGTGCTCCATGTCCGACAGGTGTTTGGCGACCGTGATGGTGCCCGACGCCAGCAACTGCCGGTCCCGCTCGGCCCGAGCGCGCACGCTCGCCACGTCGCTCTCGGCCTTCCGGACGGCGCGCGTGAGGTCGGTGGCGCGGGTCTCGGCCATGACCTTCTGGTCGCGCAGCTGCGCGAAGTCGCGCTCCAGCTCAGCCGCGCGGGCCCGTTCGGGCAGCGTGCGGGCGCGGTGGGCCGTGCGATCGAGCGCGGCGTCGACGCTCTGCAGCACGAGCAACTGCTCTTGGTCGTACGGGTCTGCCTTCACGCGGTCCTCCAGGTCGAGCCAACTTGATACGGCGCTCGCCGGCATGCGGCCGGCAGCTGGTCAACGTGCCGACGGCAGCCGCGCCGACCACGGGTCGGTGGACTCCTCGGACACCAGGACCTCCACGCTATCCGCCGCGCCGGGGGCCACGTCGGCCAGCGCCCCAGGCAGCAGGTGCGCTACCTGAGCGCACCAGGGCCACTCGCTCGCCCAATGAGCGACGTCGATCACCGCACAACCGCCCGCCGCCAGGTGCTCCTGCACGCGGTGGTGGCGCAAGTCCGCGGTGACGTAGACGTCGGCGTCGGCGGCGTCCGCATCGGCGAGCAGCGAGTCGCCCGCCCCGCCGCAGACGGCAACGCGGCTCACTGCGGCACCCAGGTCGCCGGCCACCCGCACACCGTGCTCCGTGGCAGGCAGCCCGGCGGCTACCGCAGCGGCGAAGCCAGCCAGCGACACGGACTCGGGCAACACCCCAACGCGGCCGATACCGGTGCGCCGGGGTACGTCCTCCGCCCCCAGCAGCACATACGCCGGCTCGTCGTAGGGATGCGCCAAGAGCACGGCGGCGACGGCCCTGTGCGCGGCGCCGGCGGGCACGAGCACCTCCACCCGGAGCTCACGCGCGGTCCCTCGCTCGCCCGGCTCACCTATGAACGGCCGGCCCTCCGGCGGCGCGTCATACGTGCCCTCGCCAGGTCCGACGAAGGCGCACCGGCGGTAATCGCCCACCTGACCGGCCCCGGCGGCCGCCGCTGCGTCCAGCACGGCATCCACATGGGAAGGCGGCACGTACACGACCAGAACCTGCGTCGGTTCGGACTCGGGCACCCGCTGCAGCGGCCGAAGGTCGCGTAGCCCGAAGGCCTCGGCCAAGGCATCGGACACGCCCGGGTTGGCCGAGTCGGCGTTGGTGTGGACGCACAGCAGGGCGCAGCCTGCCTCGATCAGGCGCATGACGACCCGCCCCTCGGGCGTCGTCGCCGGAACCCCGTGCACGCCGCGCAGGAGCAGCGGGTGGTGGGTGATGAGCAGGTCCGCCTCCCATGCCAGCGCCTGGTCCACCACCTCGGCCACGGGATCCACCGCCACCAGGATGCGCCGGACCGACCGTTCGGGGTCTCCGCACACGAGTCCCACCGCGTCCCACCCTTCGGCAAGGCGCGTCGGGTAGAGCCGCTCCATCGCGGCCATGACGTCTGCCAGGGTCGCGGCGCCGGACAGCGGCCTGGGCTCGGCTGGCGAATGCGTCGGGCGGGAGCCGTGGTCGGTCATGACATCAACCTACGGCGATCAGCCGCACGACGGCGAGGGTGCACTACGCTCAACCGCGGGCCCGTGGCGCAGCTGGTAGCGCACCCCGTTTACACCGGGTAGGTCGTCGGTTCGAATCCGGCCGGGCCCACCAGCGGAATCGGGTAGCCCGCCGGACTGACCGGTCAGGCAGCTATCGATGTGGAGAGGTGGGGAGGGTGCGAAGGACGTTTGCCAGCGCTGCCCTCATCCTGGGCGGGCTCCTCGTAAGTGGCTGCAGCGCCGCTTCCCAGGCCGACGCGGACACGGCGGCGACGCCCCCGGCGAACGTCTCGGCCACCCCGGTCATCCCACAGCCGCCTCGCACCATCAGCGTGGTCGTCAGCGGCGATCCGCTGGTGCACACCGACTTCATCTTCCAGGCGCGCAAGGACGCTGAACTGACCGCCGCCGGCGAGATGGACTTCGCCCCGCTGTTGGCGAACACCCGAGGGGTCGTGGAGGCCGCGGATCTGGCTGTATGCCACCTGGAGACCTCCATCGGGCCAGCCGAAGGCCCCTTCAGCGGCTATCCGCTGTTCTCGTCCCCACCGCAGCTCATCGCCGGACTCAAGGCCACCGGCTACGACTTCTGCACGACGGCCAGCAACCACACCTTCGACACGGGCGCCCAGGGCATCGACAACACCCTCAACGCCCTCGATGCCGCGAGCATGGGCCACGTCGGCTCGGCGCGTACCCAGGCCGAGGCCGAAGCCGTGTCGATCACGCCGGTGGCGACGCCGAACGGCGAGGTCAAGGTGGCCAACATCGCGTACACATTCGGCTTCAACGGCCTGCCCTACCCCAACGACGAGACCTGGCGCGCCAACATCATCGATGCACCTCGGATCCTCGCCGATGCCCGGGCGGCGAAGGTCGCCGGCGCCGACCTGGTGATCCTCAATATGCATTGGGGCACGGAGTACCAGGCCCAACCGGACGCTCAGCAGGCCACGCTCGCCGAAGCGCTGACGCAATCGCCCGATATCGACGTGATCGTTGGCGGTCACGCGCACGTCGTACAGCCGATCCAACGCATCAACGGTAAGTGGGTGGTGTTCGGCACCGGCAACCTGTTCGCCTGCCATCGGGACTTCGGCGACCCGGACGAGGAGGGCATCATCGTGCGCCTGGCCTTCGCCGAGCAGCCGAGCGGCGCCTTCACTGCCAGCAGCGCCGAGTACCTACCCATCCTCGCGACGTGCACCTTCGACGGCGACAGCCGGGTCATGGACATCCCGACCGCCCTCGCCACCGGCGATGTGGGCCCCTACGGCCAGGAGCGCCTCGAACTCGCACAAGCCCGTACCGCCGAGACCGTCAACTCCCTCGGCGGCGCGATCGCCGGCCTCCGGCCGTTGGCCAAGTAGTCCCGGCGTTCAGCTCAGCTGCGCCAGCGCGTCCCGGTAGTCGTCGGTGGAGCGCGCCTCGCCCGGCCCGTTGACGACCGACCATGCCACGCTGCCGTCGCGGTCGATCACGAAGGTGCCCCGGGTCGCGAACCCCTTGTCCGCCAAGAACACCCCGTATTCCTGCGCCACGGCGCCGTGCGGGTAGAAGTCGGACAGCAGCGAGTACTCCAGCGAGTTCATCTCGCTGTACACCTTCAGCGACGGCACGGGGTCGCACGAGATCGCCAGCGTCTCGACGCCGTCGGAGACGAAGTCGGCCGCCTCGTCGCGCAGGCTGCACAGCTCCCCGGTGCAGATCCCGGTGAAGGCGAAGGGATAGAAGACCAGCACCACCGCCTTCGCGCCCCGGAAGTCCGACAATCGCACCGGCTGCCCGAACTGGTTGGGTAGCGCGAAGTCGGGCGCGGGCTGGCCGAGGACGATGCTCATGGGTACCTCCAGTGATCTTCTTGATTGCGGCCGCGGGGATCCCGTCGGCTACTCGGAGTCCCATCCTGGCGCAAATATCGTCGTTGCTGTTGCGTGGGGGCGCCCCGTTCCGGTGGACTACAGCCACACGGGCGCACCTTCGGCGCCACAAGGGAGGAACGGGTGACGGCGACCACAGGTCGGGCCGAGGGACTCGGCGTGCGTCCGGGGGACGCCGTCCAGGAGATCGGCTGGGACTCGGACTGCGACGAAGACCTGCGCACGGCCATCAGCGAGGCCAGCGGGACGGAGTTGCTCGACGAGGATTCACACGACGTCGTCAACGTCATTCTGCTGTGGTTCCGCGAGGAGGACGGCGACCTCGCCGACGCGCTCATGGACGCCATCGTCCCGCTGGCCGACAACGGCACGATCTGGCTGCTCACCCCCAAGAACGGTCGCGAAGGCCACATAGAGGCCGCCGACATCGCTGAAGCCGCGCCCATCGCCGGCCTCCAACAGACCAGCACCATCAGCGCCGCCCCGGAGTGGCAGGGCACCCGCCTCGTCAGCCCCCGGTCCAAGAGATAGGAACACCCCATAATGCCGAAGAAGATGATGTCCACTCGCCGGCGCATGACCATTGCCACGTGGCGACCACCGCGCGAGGGCGTCATCCACGGCATCATCACGCTGGATGCCACCAACGTGCTCGACTACCTCGAGCGCGCCCGCGAGGCGACCGGCGAGAAGGTGACGATCACGTCGTTCATCGGCGCCTCCGTCGGCAAGGCGCTCGCGCTCGAGCCCACGCTCAACGGCTTCATCGCTTGGGGCAACTACTACAACTACGACGACGTGAGCGTGTCGTTCCTGGTGCAGGTGGACGGCGGCAAGCAGCTGGCACAGGTGCTGGTGAAGGACATCGACAAGATGTCGCCGGCACAGGTCGCGCACAAGCTCCAGGAGGGTGCGGGAAGCATCCGCACGGGCAAGGACTCGAACTTCAAGAAGAGCGCCGACATCGCGAGCAAGGTGCCGACGTGGGCGCTGCGCCGGATCTTTAGCCTGGCCGGATTGGCCACCGTCGCAATGGGCAAGCCGTTCGGCGGTCAGCCGGCGTACCCCTTCGGCTCGGCGATCATCACCAGCGTCGGCATGCTGGGCGTGGACGAGGCTCTGGTGCCGCACACCCCGTTCGCGCGGGTGCCGCTGCTGGTGGCGGTGGGCGCGATCCAGGACATGGTTTTCGCCATCGACGGCAAGCCCGAGGTACGCAAGGGCCTCACCATCACCGCCACCCTCGACCACCGGTTCGTCGACGGGTTCCAGGCGGCCACGGTCGCCCGTGCCTTCAAGGACTTCTTCGCCAACCCCGACCAGTTGGGCCCGCTCGACGACGCCGGCCAGGCGCCCGGGGCACCCGCTGTCGAGGACGCCGTGGACACCGCCGCGAAGCAGAAGCTCGCCGCGGCGGCCGCGGACGACTCCAAGCGGGTGCTGACCGAGGACGACCCCGCCCCCGAAGCGCACGACTCCGGCGCTCAAGCCTCCTGATCGGGATCTGTCCCATGCCCGACGGACGCGTGGAAAAGTCCCCCCTGACGCTCCCCCACCAGTACGTCGACAGCGATCCGATCGAGAGCCAGGAATGGCGCGACTCGTTGGACAATCTGGTCCGCGACCACGGACCTGACCGAGCGCGCTACATCATGCTCGAGCTTCAGCGGCGCGCCGCTGAGCTCGGCATCGGTGTGCCCGACGTGCGGCAAACCGACTACATCAACACCATCCACCCCGACGACGAGCCGGCCTACCCCGGCGACGAGCGACTGGAGAAGCAGATCCGTCGGCTCGTCCGCTGGAACGCGGCCGTGATGGTGCACCGGGCGCAGCGCCCGGGAGTCGGGGTGGGAGGCCACATCTCGACCTTCGCCTCCTCGGCGACGCTATACGAGGTCGGCTTCAACCACTTCTTCCGCGGCCCGGAGGCGCCGGGCGGGGGCGACCAGGTGTTCTTCCAAGGACACGCGTCCCCGGGCATCTATGCCAGATCGTTCATGGAGGGCAGGCTCAGCGACGTCCAACTCGACGGATTCCGGCAGGAACTCAGTCACGCCGGCGGGGGGCTGCCGTCCTATCCCCACCCGCGGCTCATGGGCGGGTACTGGCAGTTCCCGACGGTATCCATGGGCCTCGGGCCGATCGACGCCATCTACCAGGCGAGGTTCAACCGCTACCTGACCGGCCGCGGGATCAAGGACACGACCGACCAGCACGTCTGGGCCTTCCTGGGCGACGGCGAAACCGACGAGCCCGAGTCCCTCGGCAAGATCTCGCTGGCCGCTCGCGAGGGCCTGGACAACCTGACCTTCGTCATCAACTGCAACCTGCAGCGCCTCGACGGGCCTGTGAACGGCAACGGCAAGATCATCCAGGAACTCGAGGCCGTCTTCCGCGGCGCCGGCTGGAACGTCATCAAGGTCGTGTGGGGCCGCCAGTGGGATCGGCTGCTGGCACAGGACACCGATGGCGCGCTGGTGAACCTGATGAACAACACCCTCGACGGCGACTACCAGACGTTCAAGGCGGAGGACGGGGCCTTCGTCCGCGAGTACTTCTTCGGCCGCGATCCCCGCACAGCCGCGATGGTGGCCGACTGGAGCGACGACGACATCTGGCACCTGCGCCGTGGGGGTCACGACTACGCGAAGCTCTACGCCGCCTACGCCGCCGCCCGGGCCCACCAGGGCCGACCGACCGTGATCCTGGCCAAGACCGTCAAGGGCTTCACACTCGGATCGCACTTCGAGGGCCGCAACGCGACCCACCAGATGAAGAAGCTCACGCTGGAGGACCTCAAGGCCCTGCGGGACACGCTCGAGATCCCCATCCCGGACGCGCAGATGGACCCGTACCTGCCGCCGTACTACAACCCCGGACCGCAGTCCGACGAGGTCCAGTACGCGCTGCAGCGCCGCTACGAGCTCGGCGGCTTCGTCCCGACCCGGCAGGAAACCTCGAAGCCGCTGCGCCAGCCCGAGGACAAGACCTACGCGATCATGAAGAAGGGCTCTGGGAAGCAGCAGGTCGCCACCACCATGGCGTTCGTCCGGCTGCTCAAGGAACTGCTGCGCGACTCGGAGGTGGGCCCGAGGCTGGTGCCGATCATCCCGGACGAGGCCCGCACCTTCGGCATGGATGCGATGTTCCCCACGCAGAAGATCTACAACCACCTCGGCCAGCAGTACACCGCGGTGGACCGGGAATTGCTGCTGTCCTACAAGGAGAGCCCAAGCGGCCAGATCCTGCACGAGGGCATCGACGAAGCCGGCGCAACCGCGTCGTTCCTGGCTGTGGGTTCGTCCTACTCCACCCATGACGAGCCGATGATCCCGGTCTACGTCTTCTACTCGATGTTCGGGTTCCAGCGCACGGGCGACCAGTTCTGGGTCGCCATGGACCAGCGCGTGCGCGGCTTCGTGCTAGGAGCCACCGCGGGTCGCACCACCCTCAACGGCGAGGGCCTGCAGCACCAGGACGGCCACAGCCCGCTGCTGGCCTCGACCAACCCCACCTGCGTGCACTACGACCCGGCCTTCTCCTACGAGATCGCTCACATCACCAAGGACGGCCTACGCCGGATGTACGGCGAGCAGTCGGAGGACGTGTTCTACTACCTGACCGTCTACAACGAGCCCATCTCGCAGCCGGCCGAGCCGGACGACGTCGATGTCGAGGGCATCCTGCGGGGGTTGCATCGCATCGAGCGGGCTCCCAAGGGCGACGGGCCCAAGGCGCAGATACTGGCCTCCGGCATCTCGGTGCCGTGGGCGCTGCGCGCGCGAGAGATGCTCGCCGCCGAGTGGGGCGTGCGGGCTGCGGTGTGGTCGGTGACGTCATGGAACGAGCTGCGCCGCGATGGTCTGGCCGTGGACTCGCACAATCTGATGTTCCCCGCCGACCCGCCGCAACGGCCCTACGTGGCCCAGAAGCTCGACGGTCAGAAGGGTCCCGTTATCGCGGTGTCGGACTACATGCGCGCAGTGCAGGACCAGATCCGACCGTGGGTGCCGCAGGCCTTCCACGCTCTCGGAACCGACGGGTGGGGTCTGTCCGACACGCGCGGTGCCCTACGCCGGCACTTCCGGGTGGACGCGGAGTCCATCGTCGTGCAGACGCTGTCGGCGCTGGCCGCCGAGGGCGCGGTCCCTGCCGACGCGCCGGCCCAGGCGATCGCGCGCTACAGCCTGTGGGATCCGCAGACGGCCGACGCGGGCAACACCGAGGGCGCTGGCTAACCGACCTGGTTGAGCCAGCGCACCGGTGCACCATCGCCGGCGTGCCGGAACGGTTCGAGCTCTTCGTCCCAAGGACGGCCCATGAGCAGTTCGAGCTCCGCCTCCATGTCGAACTCCTCCGCCAGGATCGACGCGGCAGTGGCCCGGCCGAGCATGTCGCGCAGTTGCTCCTCGCCCACCATCACGTCGCCGTTACTGGCGATCGTGGCGCGGAAGATGCCGAGGTCCGGAGTGCAGGAATAGCGTTCCCCGTCGGCCCCGGGAGTGGGATCCTCGGTGACCTCGAAGCGCAGACCCGGGAACGGGCGCAGCTCGGTGGCCAGTCGGGCGGCCGTGCCCGGCGCCCCGGCCCACGTGAGCTCGGCCCGCAAGGACCCATCCAGCGCAGGCTGGGGGGTGAATTCCAACGTCACCGGCCGACCGAGCACGCGCTCGACCGCCCATGACACGTGGGCGGACATGGCTTTCGAGCACGTGTGCACAAACACAACGCCACGTGCCGCCGAACCTGCGCCCGCCACACCACTGTGTGCAGTCACGACCGTCCTCCTCTACTGAGAGTCGCCTTCCCCTGCGCCCTCGTGGAGTCCGGATGTGGCGTCACTATAGCAACAGCAGTCACAGGAGCAACACCCTTCATACTCCGCCCCCACCCGCGAGCGGGGCGGATCGTCCACCAGTACCCCAACGGTAGCCGAGCGGAGGGCACGACCGCGGCAACTCAGGCGCGGCCATCACCTCCCAACACCCGCGCGACCTCACTAGGCTGATCGCGGCAGTGGCAGCTCTTGCCGCCACTGGAGGTTCGCCCGAAGGAAGGCACACACGTGACCCAGGCCGCCCCCACCACCGACGACTCGCTCGACCCGCCGGGGACCAGCGCCGGCCCAAGTGCGGAGATCAACCGCTCGCCGGAGTCCCTGGCCGCGGAGTTCGTCCGCAACCTCACCACCAGCCAGGGAGTCAGCCTGAGCCGGGCCACCGACCAGGACCTCTACCAGGCTCTCGGGCTCACCGTGCGCAGCCTGCTCATGCCGGACTGGCTCCAGCGGATCGTGCTGCAGCGCAGGGGCACTCCCAAGGTGGTCGCATACCTGTCGGCCGAGTATCTGCTGGGCCCGCAGCTGCTGAACTCGCTGCTCGCCTATGACCTCGAGGACTCGATGCGCGTAGCGCTGGGCTCGCTCGGCATCGATCTGGACGACCTCATCGCCGCAGAGCCCGAGCCGGGACTCGGCAACGGCGGCCTTGGACGGCTCGCGGCCTGCTACATCGACTCGCTGGCCACCCTGGGCATCCCTGCGGTCGGCTACGGCATCCGGTACGAGTACGGCATCTTCCGGCAGACTTTCGTCGACGGCCGCCAGATGGAACTGCCGGACAAGTGGCTGGGCAACGGCAACCCCTGGGAATTCGCCCACACGCGGATGTCGCAGACCATCGGCTTCGGCGGTCACACCGAGAGCCACATCGACGAGCTGGGCAACCGGCGCACCGTCTGGGTGCCGGAGCGCACCGTGCTGGCCGTTCCCTACAACTACCTGGTGCCGGGTTTCCGCAATCGCGTGGTCAACACCCTTCGCCTGTGGTCGGCGGAGTCGCCCGACGAGTTCAACCTGGAGATCTTCAACGCCGGCGACTACGAGACCGCCGTGGCCGAGCAGGTGCACGCCTCGAACCTCTCGAAGGTGCTGTACCCCGAGGACTCCACCCCGCAGGGCAAGGAGCTGCGGCTGTCGCAGCAGTTCTTCTTCAGCGCCGCGTCGCTGCGCGACTTCATCACCCAGGTGCTGCCGGCCGGAGTGGATCTGCACGACTTGCCAGAACGGGTGGTGTTCCAGCTCAACGACACCCACCCGGTGATCGCCATCCCGGAACTCATGCGCATCCTGCTCGATGAGCGCGGGTTCGGCTGGGACGAGGCGTGGCAGATCACCACCGCGACCTTCGCCTACACCTGCCACACGCTGATGCCGGAGGCCCTCGAGGTGTGGCCGGTTGATCTGGTGCAGCGGCTCCTGCCTCGGCACATGGAGATCATCTTCGAGATCAACACCCGGTTCCTGGCCGAGGTCGCCGCCCGCTTCCCCGGCGACACGGACATCCTCCGGCGCATGTCGATAATCTCCGAGGAGCCGTGGCGCGGTGTGCGCATGGCGCACCTGGCGGTCGTCGGCAGCAGCCACGTCAACGGCGTGGCCGAACTGCACTCGCAACTGCTGCGCGACAAGGTGCTGCACGACTTCTCGGCGCTGACACCGGAGAAGTTCACGAACGTCACCAACGGCATCACCCCGCGACGATTCCTGCGCGTGGCCAACCCCGGGCTCTCGCAGTTGATCACCGAGGCCATCGGCCCGGGCTGGGAGACCGACCTGGATCGGCTGGGAGAGCTCGAACCGATGGCCGACGATGCGTCGTTCCGAGCTGCGTTCACCGAGGTCAAGCGGGCGAACAAGGCCAGGCTGGCGACGCTGCTCGCCGAACGGGACGATTTGCTGGTCGACCCCTCGACGATGTACGACGTCATGGTCAAGCGGCTGCACGAATACAAGCGGCAGGTGCTCAAGCTGCTGCACATCATGACGCTGTACCAACGCATCAAGACCACCCCGGGACTTGACGTCGTGCCGCGAACCTTCGTGTTCGGCGCCAAGGCCGCCCCCGGCTACGTGATGGCCAAGCAGACGATCGAGCTGATCCTGGCGGTTGCCCGGATGATCGACGACGACCCGGCCGTGCGCTCGAAGCTCAAGATCGCCTTCCCGGCGAACTACAACGTCGTGCTGAACCAGAGCATCGTGCCGGCGGCGGAGCTCAGCGAGCAGATCTCGATGGCGGGCAAGGAGGCCTCGGGCACCGGCAACATGAAGTTCGCCCTCAACGGGGCGCTGACGATCGGCACGCTGGACGGCGCCAACGTGGAGATCCGCGACCTCGTCGGTCCGGAGAACTTCTACCTGTTCGGCCTCACCGAGGTGCAGGTGAGCGAGCTGCAGGCGATTGGCTACTCGCCGCGGTACTTCTACGAGCGCGATCCGGAACTGCGCCGTGCGGTGGATGCCCTCGCAAGCGGCATCATGCTCGGGAGCGCCGCCGAGGCTGGGCGAGCAGTGATCGGACGACTACTGGACCAGGACCCCTTCCTGGTGTTCGCCGACTACCGCCCCTACATCGACACCCAGGACCGCGTGGCGGTGGACTACAAGGACCAGGACGAATGGAGCCGCAAGGCGATCCTCAACGTGTCGCGAGTGGGCTTCTTCTCGTCTGACCGCGCCATCCGGGATTACCTGGAACGCATCTGGCACACCGAGCCGTTCTGAGCAGCCCGAACACACAGCATCGAGCCCGGCCCACCTGTGAGGTGGGCCGGGCTCGATTGCTCAACGGTGCTCCGGGACGAAGCGCCAGGTCCTACTTGGCGCAGGACCACGGGCCCCAACCGGCGGACTGGTAGTAGTTGTACGCCACCTGGTCCTGGGCAGAAGCCGAAGCCTGGTCCGGGGTCGCGGCGTACGCGCCGCCACCGTTGGCGAGCCAGCTCGAGATGTCGAACTGCCACGCGCCGTAGTAGCCGTTGCCGGTGTTGGTCGAGTAGTTGTTACCCGACTCGCAGGACTTGACCGCCATGGCGGCCGAGCTGTTGGCCCAGGCAGACGCATCGCCGGATCCACCGGTCGACGCGGGAGCGCTGGTGGTCGCCGCGGTCTGCGCCTGGCTGGGCGCCTCGACCGGGGCCGAGGTGCTGGCTGGCTGCTGCACCGGCGCCTGCACCGTCGCCGCGGCGGCTGCTGCGGCCTGGTCGGCCTGGGCGGTCTGGACCGCAGCGATGTAGGTGTCGATCCGCGCTTGCTCGGCGGCCTGGGCCGCCGCCTGCTGGGCGGCCTGGTCAGCGTCCAGCTTGGCCTGAGTGGCCTTGATCATGGCGTCCTGCAGGCCCTGCTGGTACGCGCTCGACGTGCCCACGCTTCCGATGGCAGGCACGTTAGTGCCGGCGGTCAGTTGAGCGGACGCGTCCTGCGCAGTCACGGCAGCGGCGGTGAGGCCGAAACCGGCGACGACGGCAGAAGTGACGGCAACGGGGACAATGGTTCGCTTCGAAATGGACATATAAGCTCGCAGACTCCTTGAGTCGACTACCTCCTGGGCCAATCAGCGCGGCTCGCTGTGGGAGCCTGGCGCCGCGGCGGCGGGCCCGAAGCCTCGCCCCAGTACGCATTCGAGCGGGCACCCATCTGGGGATCCCTCGACTGCGATTCGGCAGGTCGCCCGTTCGGGACCTCGGCGCTTGGGTCGAGATCGTCGAACGCTTTCGGCGACACAACAAAGGTATCCAGGCTTCGGCGGGTGCAAGCCGGGCAAAAGGTGAGGCCCGACACCCATTGCTTAAAGGAACAGTAAAGGCAATGGCGGGCGTCACACCGCCCTGATAGTGCGCCCCGCTAGAGGTACGCGGTGCTGTGCTCGATGCCGGTCGAGAGCCGGGTCAGATCGGCCGCGACCATGGAATTCACGATCTCTTCGAAGGACTGCGTGGGGCGCCAGCCAAGCTCTCGCTCGGCCTTGCTCGCGTCGCCGCGGGTCTCGGGCACGTCCGCGGGCCGCAGCAGCGCCGGATCGCTCTCGATCCGGTTCCGGTAGTCGGCCACACCGGCGGCGGTGAAGGCCGCGTGCAGGAAGTCTTCAAGGGCATGCGAGGTCCCCGTGGCGACGTTGAAGGTGTCCGGCCGGTCGTGCTGCAGGATGGCGTGCATGGCCTTGACGTAGTCGGCCGACGCGCCCCAGTCCCGCCGCACGTCGAGCCGGCCGAGGGTGAGGGTGTCCTGTCGGCCGAGGGCGATAGCGGCCGCGCCGGCGCTGATCTTCCTGGTCACGAAGGATTCGGGGCGCAGGGGGCTCTCGTGATTGAACAAGATCGCGGCGGCCACGAACATGCCGTAGGACTCGCGGTAATTGACCGCCGTGTGGTGAGCGAAGCTCTTGGACACTGCATACGGGCTGCGCGGGTGGTGCGGCGAGCCCTCGGTCTGCGGCAACTCCGTAACAAGTCCGAACATCTCCGAACTCGACGCCTGGCAGATCCTCGGGTCGTAGCCCTCCGTGTCGCGCAGGTGCTTCACCTGCTCGAGCAGGCCGAGCACCGACAGGCCGTTGACCGCAGTCACCTGCTCGGGATCGGACCAAGACCGGCCGACCGAGCTCCAGGAGGCCAGGTTGTAGATCTCGTCTGGTCGCTCCCGATCGAGCAGCACGCCGATCGCCGCATGGTTGCGCACGTCGATCTCGTACACGTCGGCCCCCGGCAGGTACACGCCGAGTGCGGCGCGAGCGCGGGCCTTCGAGGTGACCGTGCCGACGATCCGGTAGCCGAGGCCTGTGAGGTAACGGCCCAGGTAGATGCCATCCTGGCCGGCCAGGCCGGTGATGAACGCGGTCTTACCGCCCTGACCTGTCACTGCTCCCCTTCGATGGGCTCCACCCGCTCAGGCTAGTTGACAATGCGCGGCGCGGGCGTCAGCGGCGTCGCAGCTTGTCGGCGTTGCGGCGCCACGTCTCGCGCAACCCATGGTGCCGCAGACTCAGCACGCCGCGTCGCGCCTTATCGGCGACGCGCCTCGGCAATGCGGGGCGCCGAGGCGCGCTCAGCGGGGCCTGGTCCCGGATCAACCTCGCCATCTCGGCGGACGAATCCTGCCAGCGAAGCCGGTGCCGCACGAAGGCGTGCGCGGCTCGTCCGTGCTCGGCCAGCAAACCCTCGCGATCCTGGTTGTACGCGGCGACCTGCACTGCCACGTCCGCCACCGAGCGGAACAGCAGGGGGGTGAATTCCGGATGGGCACCTGTGTCGAACGCCAGGCCCGGCGTACCGAGCGCCTGGGCCTCGACCAGCGGCAGGTTCATGCCTTCCCACTTGCTGGGCGAGATGAAGACGTCGATGTCGCGCAGGTACGCGGCGCGTTCGACGTCGCTGGCGTTCAGGTGCACCGCGAACCCGGCTGCCGTGAGCCGCTCGGCGTCAGACTCGGTGCCGCGGCCCATCACCTCAAACTGCACACTCCGCCCCTCCTCGCCGAGCACGGCGTCGATACCGGCGCGCAGGGCCGGCAGCAGGTCGGTGCCCTTGTACCGCGCCTCGCCCTGACCGAGCCGCATCAGAGTGCCCACACGCAGCGCCTTGTCAGCATCGTCGGGGCGCCTCGCCGGCTTGGGCCCGAGGTCGGGGATGTGGTCGACGCCGAGTACGACCACCCGTGCCTGCGGCCAGTCGATGTCATGGCGGACGAACTCGCTGATGGCGGCCACTGCGTCGACGTTGGGGTACACCGCCGTGCGCTTATGCTCGACGATGGCCCGCCGCTCGGCCGCGTCGGCCTCGAACATCTCTGGAGTCGGATCGCCGTACTCGTAGGCGATCGTGCGCACTTTGCCCGTCAGGGCCGGCAGCACCTCGAAGAATGGCGAGCCGTTGGCCACCACGACCGTCGCGCCCTCCCGGGCCGCGAGGTCGAGCACGAGCGGCGGATGAGGGTTCACCCGCCGAATCTGAAGGTCGGGGAAGCTGTCGTCGAAGTCCATGCAGCCCACGACCGTCTCGATCCCCAACGGCGTCATACCGCGCGCGAGCGACGCGATCGCCTCGGGCACGCCGTAGCCCATCTTCATGAGCGGGGTGAGCATGAGGACCTTCACGGCGCCACCAGCCGTTCCGGGACCCACACCAGGTCCGATTCCAGGAAGGACTGCCAGCGCCGCAGCCAGAGCCGGCGGTCGGGTTCGGACACGTCGCCGCGCTCGCGCGTGGCGTTCTCCAGGTGCACGATCGGCCCGGCGTCGAAGCTTGCCACGCGTCGGCCCAGGCGCCGCACCGCCAGGCACAGGTCTATGTCCTGGCACTCCCCCGCATACGCCTCGTCGAGGCCGCCCAGCTGCCGCCACAGCTCGGCTCGGACCATCAGCGCGGCACCCGTGACGGCGATCGCCTCCGCGGACGTTCCCGCCTCGTGCGACGCCTGCTCGCCTGCGCCCGCGTGGTATGGCATCAGGTGGTAGTCGCCGCCGTCGATGAACTCCACCCGCCGGTGCTGGACGGTCCCGTCCGGAAAATCGAGCGCAAGGCCGAGAACGCCAACGGAGTCGTCGGCGAACTCGTCGCACATCGCCAGCAGGGGTTCCGGGCCCGGCAAGATCACATCGTTGTTCAGCAGCATGAAGAGCTCGTGATCGGCCGCTTCGGCCAGGACCTCGTTGTTGCAGCGGGAGAAGTGGTAACTCAGACCCCGTACCACGCGGATGCCCGAGCGCGGGTCGATGCCTGCGTAGCCAGCGAGCACGGCCGGATCGGTCGATCCTGTGTCGCCGATCAGCAACTCGAATCCCAAGCCATGCTCGGCGAAGGTTGCGCGAGCAGTGGACAGGCTGGCGATGAGCGGGAGGATGAGGTCCGGCCGGTCCAGGGTGAGGACCGCGACCGAAAGGCCAGGGCTGCGCAGCGCACCCCGGTGCGGTGGCGCAGTGGTGCCGATTCCCTGTGCCCGCTGCAGGTTGCCGGTTCCGGCGTAGCGGTCGAGATTCCGCGATGGCCTGGAGGACATGAGCGCAACGCTAGTGCCGCCCGCGCCGCGGGCGCCGCAGCCCGGGTGGGTGTCTAGGCTGGGTGGGCAGGTTCTCCGGATGCGGAATCAATCCGGTAAGCAAACGTTGAGTGAGAAGGGGTTTCCCGTGGACCGTGCCCACGCGCAGGACTTCCCA
>JBIRBF010000258.1:0-1967 GCA_044326505.1 Candidatus Nanopelagicales bacterium
ACAACCTGGCCGACGCCGTGCTCAGCGCAATGCACGGCTGGATCGACCGCCTCGATCAGACCCTCTACGACGTGATCCCGCCAGGCGACTGGGGCATTGTGCTGGAGGGCGACGATGCCTGACGATCGTTTCTTGCACGCAAGTCGCAGGCGCGAGCGCCAGGCGCGCCGCACCGTCACCCTGATCACGGCCGTCGTCGCCACCCGCTGGATCTGCGCCGTACTGGTGGCGGCCGGAAGCGCGGCGGCGCTCATCGCCCGGAGGCGTGCGTCGTGATGGCCGAGACCTCCATTCCTTCGGAGAATCGACGGCACGAGCCCGCCCGAGAGACCTACGCCAAGCTGCACGCCAACAACTCCGGCCCCCACTGTCAGGGACAGACCTCACAGGAAGCGCAGGCAGCGCTCAACGAGATCGACGCACTGCGAGCCGACGTTCGAGCCCTGGTCATCGCCGCAGGGCGGATGCTCGACCAATGGGCCGAGGGAGACGACGCCGTGAAGCAGCAGCTCTGGCGAGCGCTCCACACGGCCGCCGACGACGCCGACGACCGACACGGGATCTACCCGCTATGACGCGCGGATCGTTGCAGGGTGACCGGGACGCTGAGATCCCGAAGCGTCAACGCCCCCTCAACTCCACCCCGAACAACACCACGTATGCCCTGGTAGGGCGACTGTTCTGCTCGGGGAGGCTCAGCGCCCCAAGGCTCCGAGACATCGCCCAAATCGGTCGGTTCGTACGGTTCGGCGTCTCGTCGGCGGCGATGGTGGAGGCTGCCGTCAGGGACGAGCCCGTGCCGTCGATGGATCGACCGAGCGACTGGGACGACCTCGAACGCTGCGAGATCGTCCACGCCATCGGCCCCGTCTGGCTGGCCGACATGACGACGCACATCCTCATCGACTTCCGTCGAGAGGTCGTAGCTCGTGCCGACCGCTGGAACCTCCAACCCAAGCCCGACCACTTCACGTCGTGGCGACTCCCCTGGGAGGAAGCGTGACCCGCCCCGTCGTCTTATTGCACGCAAGTCGCAGGCGCGAGCGCCAGGCGCGCCGCACCGTCACCCTGATCACGGCCGTCGTCGCCACCCGCTGGATCTGCGCCGTACTGGTGGCGGCCGGAAGCGCTGCTGCGCTTGTCTCACGGAGGCGTGCGTCGTGAGCGCCGATCAGGAAGTGACTCGCGAGTTTCTGCCTGGTGACTTGCCACGCCAGGCGGCGCTATTCGGGGTGCAGCAGGAACAAGAAACCTCCGACGACTACTACACGCCCGCCTGGATGTTCGAGGCGATGGGGCTGGAGTTCGACGTGGACGTGTGCGCCCCACCGTCAGGCATCCCCTGGGTTCCATGCAGGCGGTTCTTCACCAAGGCTGAGGACGGGCTGTCGCAGCCGTGGGAGGGCCGAGTCTGGATGAATCCGCCCTACTCACAGCCCACGCCGTGGGTCCGCCGGTTCATCGCCCACGGCCACGGCGTGTCGCTCACCCTGTTCTCCAAGGCCAACTGGTTCCACGAGCTGTGGAACGCCGCTGACGCCCTCGTGGCTCCCGGTGCACGTGGCTCACACTTCGTCGGCGGCGCGATCAGCCACCCCGTGGTACTGGCCGCATTCGGCGAAGAATGCGTCGCTGGCATCAGCCGCCTCGGTGTCGTTCGGAGAGCGGCATGAGCGGCGCTTCCTTGCACGCAAGTCGCAGGCGCGAGCGCCAGGCGCGCCGCACCGTCACCCTGATCACGGCCGTCGTCGCCACCCGCTGGATCTGCGCCGACCTCGCCGTCGCATGGCCCATCCAGGCCGCCAGCGTCGTCGGGTTCGCCGTCCTGTTCACCGGCATCGCCGAACTCGTCAGGGGCGAGTCGTGACCGGCTGGCTCATCGTCGCGGCCGTGTTCGCCGTCGCCTTCTTCGGCATCGCCATCGCGCAGATGTCGCGGACCACACCCGACGGGCCCACCTGCCCGGA
>JBIRBF010000076.1:0-12363 GCA_044326505.1 Candidatus Nanopelagicales bacterium
CACGCCACCGGCGGACACGAGGACCGTGCGTCCGCCCACGGCCAGCGCTCCAGCGTGGGCGGCCGCATCAATGCCGTACGCACCACCGGACACGATGGTCCATCCGAACAGCGCCAGGTCGGCGGCCAGCGTCTCGGCCTGCACTCTGCCGTAGGGACTGCAGGCCCGTGCCCCCACGACGGAAACGGAACGGATCAGGCTCTCGCGCAGCTTCCCACCCCGCACCCAGAGCAGCAGCGGCGCACCCGGGCCCAGGTCGCCCAACTGACTGGGCCAACCGGTGTCGCCGGGAAGGACGCAGCGCGCCGCTACCTTGCGGGCCCGATCGACCTGGTCGGCGACCGCAGCTGCCAGGTCGGCACCGGAACGGCGGGGAACGCGATACCGGGCAAGCTCTGCGGCCGCGCGTCGGGCACCGCTCTCGGAGACCAGCGAGGCGACATCCTTGTCACCAGCCTCGCTCAAGAGGCTGAGGGCAATGCGGGCCCGCAGCTCCTCAGCCCTTTGTGAGGACGGCCGACCGCCAGTCGGCCGCGGGCGTTGTGACCCGGCGCCCTTATCTACCTGTTCAACCGCTTCGGTGTCAGCACGGAGGGCGTCACCGGTGTCGGAACCGGTGTCGGCCAGTGGATCGGGGTCGGGGTCAAGGTGATCGATGGGCAGCTGGGTCATGGCTCGCTCTCTTGCCGGAGTCGGACGGAGTCGGTCGGGGTGGAAACGGGCTGCGAGGCGGCTGACGGTGCGGCGATGACCGGAAGGCGCGGCCTGGTGGACGGCTCACAGCGCCCACTCCTGCGCATTCCGCAGATCGATCGCCATCCCCAGGTCGCCCGACGTGGGGTGGGGCGCACCGCGCAGATCGGCAATCGTCCACGCCACCCTGAGGCAGAGGTCGAGGCCCCGGATCGACTCCCTGGAGTTGGCCGCTCGGTCCAGCGCCTGCTGAAGCTCCGTTGGCACGGGCCAGTTGCGCCTCACCTCGTGGGCGGGCACGGCGGCGTTCGTCGCCCAGGGAGTGCCGGCGAGCCGACGCCCGGACCGGTCCCGCGCCGCGGCGACGCGTCCGCGCGCCTGAGCGGAGGACTCGGACCCACCGGTGAGCCCTGCCAGCTCTGCCGCCGTCGGCCGGCGCAGGGTCACCCTCACGTCCACCCGATCGAGCAACGGGCCGGTCAGCCGAGCCAGGTACCGACGGCGCTGGACGGAGCTGCACCCGCAGGGGCGCCCCGTGGTGTCCAGCGCCCGGCCGCAGGGGCACGGGTTGGTGGCCATCACCAGCTGGAAGCGGGCCGGGAGATCGACTTGGAACCCGGCGCGGGCCACCGACACCGTGCGGGTCTCCATTGCCTGGCGCAGAGCGTCGAGGGCCTGGGCCGAAAACTCCGCAGCCTCGTCCAGGAAGAGGACCCCGCCATGGGCTCGGGTCGCCAGGCCGATGCGCGGACGGTCCACCGCACCCCCGCCCACCAGGGCGACGTCCGAAGCCGAGTGGTGCGGCCGACATATGGGCGGTCTGCGGACGAGGCCCGGCGGCCCTTCGGGTCGGGTGAGGGCCCTGATCGCCGAAGCCACCAATGCTTCCTCGTCGGTGAGGTCCGGCAGGAGCGAAGGGAGCCGGGCCGCGATGAGCGTCTTGCCGACACCGGCCGGGCCCGACAGACACAAGTGGTGGCCGCCGGCCGCGGCCACCACCAGGGCCTCGCGCGCCTCGTCCTGGCCCCGAACATCAGCGAGGTCCGGCTCCGATTCGGCGATGTGCCCGACGGGCTCTGATCCGGGGTCCACCGGCCTGCGGGCCTCCTCGGCCGCGATGGCCTCCTCATCACCGCGGAGTACGGCCCATAGGTGTCGCAGCGACACCACTGGCAGGACGTCCAGGCCGGCAACCAGCGCGGCCTCGACCCGATTGCTCCACGGCACGACAAGCCGGCTCATCGCACCGGAGCGGGCGGCGATGGCCGCCGGCAGCACCGTCCCCACCGGCCGCACCGCGCCATCGAGCCCCAACTCGCCCACGAACATCCAGTTGGCCAGGCACTCCGGATCCGGCAGCGAATTGGCCGCGCTGAGCACCGCGACCGCGATCCCCAGATCCAGGCCGGATCCGCGCTTGGGGAGCGAGGCCGGGCTGAGTCCTACCGTGATCCGTCCCGTCGGCCACACCAAGCCGGAGCTCGACGCGGCAGCCCGGACGCGATCGCGCGACTCGCTGACCGCTGCGTCGGGCAGACCCACCATGTGCCACTGCGGCAACCCGGCAGCGATGTGCGCCTCTACCCGCACCTGGTGGGCCGCCACGCCGAGTACGACTGCCGTGGTCGATCTGCCTGTCGCCATCAGCACACCCCGATCAGGTGGCGAACTCTGGGCGCCCCGCGCCGATGGATCTCCACCGCGACGACGTCGATGCGCACCACCGACATCACCCGCGGCAACTCATCGCGATCGCACTGGCGCAGCCACTCGGCGGCGAGCCGGCGCAGCCGGCGCACCTTCTCGGGTGTGACGGCTTCCTCCGGCGAGCCGAAGGTCGCCGAGGTGCGGGTCTTGACCTCGCACAACACGAGGGCGTCGCCGTCGGCGGCGATGATGTCGGCCTCCCAGCGCCCGGAGCGCCAGTTGCGCTCGAGCACCCGCATCCCGCACCCGGCCAAATATCGGCAGGCCACGTCCTCGCCGTAGCGGCCGATCGCCGCCCGCCTGTTGCCCCCACGCGGCGGAGAATCCACCGGCACCACCCCCTGCAGTGCAGCCTGCACTGCAGGGGACGGCGAGCGGAAGCCTCTGGGTCAACCTGTGGATAACCCGGTCTGCGGGACTAGCCCCTCGTCGGCGGCGCGGGGGGCTCCAGCGCGCCCGGGTCGAGCTCCTCGACGTTGACATCCTTGAAGGTCAAGACCTTCACCCGTTTGACGAACCGCGACTGCCGATAGATGTCCCAGACCCAGGCGTCGGCGAGCACGACTTCGAAGAACACCTCACCGCCGTCGGTGGCCTTGACCCGGACGTCGGCCTCATTGGCCAGGTAGAAGCGCCGCTCGGTCTCGACGACGAAGCGGAACAGCCGCACCACGTCGCGGTACTCCCGGTACAGCGCGAGCTCGATCTCGCTCTCGTACTGCTCCAGATCCTCAACGCCCATGTCGCACCTCGCCCTCACGCATCCTGCGGCCCTCGGCCGCGCCATGGCGACGACAGTACCCAGTGCTACGGCGGGCTCCGCGCCCGACGCGGTCGATCGCGCGCGACGCGCGGCTATGGCAGGAGGTTCCAGCTGTGTCGATGGTGCGGCGTGAGCCCCAGGCGCTCGATCGCACTGCGATGCGCGGGCGAGGCGTAGCCGCTGTTCTCCGCCCACCCGTAGTCGGGGAACTGCACAGAGAGCTGAGCCATGAGTCCGTCCCGCGTCGTCTTGGCCAGGATGCTCGCAGCTGCGACCGCCGAGCAAGTGAGATCGGCGCGCACTACGGGGACGACTGGCACGGCGAGCCCGATCGAACCGTCCGCCGGCGTCCCAGAGAGGTAGTCGTGGCTGCCGTCGAGCAGGACGCCCTCAGGCATCCGGGGCAGGTGCGCCATCGCACGCAGCGCGGCAACGCGGAGGGCCCCGATGATCCCCCACGAATCGATCTCGACCGAGCTCGCATGCCCGACCGCCCACGCCGGGGCCCAGCGCCGGATGAGCGGCACGAGCGCGCTGCGCCGCTTGGGCGTGAGCAGTTTGGCGTCGCGCACCCCCAGCGGAGCCGGAGCCACCGCGGGCGTCACCAGCACCACCCCAACAGTCACCGGTCCGCACAGCGCGCCACGACCGACCTCATCCACGCACGCCAACGCGAACCAGCCGCGCTCGCGCAACAGACTCCGCTCGCGGCGCAGTGTGGGCCGCGAAGCCGAAGCACGTGCCGGGCTCACGGAACAGCGGCTCCCGCCGTCGGCTCTGGCGCCGGCCCCGACCCAACCTGCGACTTCGCGTCGATCGCCGGGTCGTCGAAGGGCACCGAGGGGACGGTGTGCCACGCGAATCGGTCGAACGGCCATACCGTGACAAACACGTTGCCGACGACGTTGTCCACTGGGACGCCGCCGGAGTTGTCCCGCAGGTGGTAGCGGCTGTCGGCGGACTCGGGCCGGTTGTCGCCCATGACGAACACCGCGCCCTCGGGCACGACGATGTCGAACTGCACCTGGTCGGTGGCCACTCCGGGCTTCAGGTACGGCTCGTCCAATGGCACCCCGTTGAGCATGATCCGGCCATCGGGGCTGCAGCATGCGACGCGGTCCCCGGCGATACCGATGACGCGCTTGACCAGATCGTCGCCCTTCGACGACGGCACCAGGCCGATGAACTCCAGCGCCGTGCGGACCGGCGAGGTCGGTGCTGGGACCCGCGCCGGCAGCCAACCGCCGGGATCGGCGAAGACCACGATCTGACCGCGGTGCACGCCCGACAGGTCGGTCGTGATCTTGGAGGCCAGGATCCGATCGCTAGGCAGCAGGGTGTTCTCCATCGATTGCGACGGAACGTAGAAGGCCTGTACGAGGAACGTTCGCACCACGATGCTGAGCACGATGGCGGTGCCCAACACGATTGCGACCTCGCGCAGGAAGCGCCAGCCGGAACCCGACTTCTTGCGATGGCGCGCACCTTCGGAGGACTGGACTGCTTGCTCGGTCATCGCTTGGACTCACCTCCGATCGATGCTGCTCGTGCGGTTGGGCCGGTCAACGGACGACACGGGCACTGGCCAGCGGCCAGATCACCGCCGTCACCGTGCCCTCGACCCTCGTCAGCGGCACGAAGCCACCGCCCGGATCGCCCAAGTGTGCCCTGCTGTCGGCCGAGTGGGGGCGATTGTCGCCCATTACCCACAACGCGCCGTCCGGGACGATCACGTCGAACGACACGTCTTCGGAGGTTCTCGGTGCGAGGTAAGGCTCGTCCATGGGCTGGCCGTTCAGCACCAGTTGGCCGTTGACGCAGCAGGCGACTCGGTCCCCTCCCACCCCAATCACACGCTTGACGTACACGACTTCGGGATGCACGGAAGGCAGGAACGATCCCCGTCCGTCGAAGGCGACGATATCGCCACGATCAACCGTATCCAGCCTGTTGATGACCACGCGTTCACCAGCCACCAGGGCTGGGGCCATGGAGTTGGAGTCCACCGTGGCCATGGTCACCACATAGGTGTCGACCGCCACCGCCACGGCGATGCCCACCGTGATCGCGAGCAACAGCCGCAGCGGCCCGCGGGGAAGAAGCGCAGCAGCACGCCGACGCCCCCTCCCGGCTTCCGGCGCCGCCGACGTCGTGTCGTCCGAGCTCGGGGCGCCACCTTGTGGGTCAGACGTTGTCGCGGCGCTCCTTGATCTTGGCCGCCTTGCCGCGCAGGTCTCGCAGGTAGTAGAGCTTGGCCCGCCGGACGTCACCGCGACTGGCGACCTCGATCTTCTCGATCACCGGGGAGTGCAGCGGAAACGTGCGCTCCACACCGGTACCGAAGCTGACCTTGCGCACCGTGAAAGTCTCCTGCAGGCCACCGCCTTGGCGGCGAAGCACGACGCCGGCGAAGACTTGGACGCGCGAGCGGTTGCCTTCAATGACCTTCACGTGCACCTTGAGGCTGTCGCCGGGGCGGAAGCTGGGGATGTCGTCGCGCTTGGAGACAGCGTCGAGATCGTCGAGGATGTGCATGCGGAACTCCTCGTGGCACGCCGCAGATCGCACCACAGACGGTGGATGAAATCGACTGTCCAGGAAGGCGCCGGCGGCCCTCTGCGGCAGGCCGTCCGGCGTTGGACAGAGACTTAGTCTGTCACATCCGGCGCCGTGGGCGACTGTGGGCCTCTTCCGGGACCGCCGAGCAGCTCCGGGCGCATGACACGCGTGCGGGCGATCGATTCCTCGGCCCGCCACCGGTCCACCGCCCCGTGATCTCCCGAGCGCAGCACGGCGGGCACCTCGAGGCCGCGCCAGACTGGCGGCCGGGTGTACACCGGGCCCTCGAGCACCGCTCCAGAGCGGTCCGGGGCGAAGGAGTCATCGGCGGCGCTGGCCTCGTTACCGAGAACCCCCGGGAGCAGTCGGGCGAGGGCCTCCACCATGAGCAGCACAGCTACCTCGCCGCCGGCGAGCACGACGTCGCCGACGCTGTACTCGAGCACCTGCAGGCGCGTCGAGTAGTGCTCTGCGACCCGGGAGTCGATCCCCTCGTAGCGGCCGCAAGCGAACACGAGTCGGTCGCGGGCCGCAAGTTCCGCGGCAGCCGACTGGTCGAAACGTCGACCGGAGGGGGTGGGGATCACCAGCGCGGGCGCGGCGTCGTCGATGACATCGTCGAGCGCGGCGCCCCACACATCGGCCCGCATCACCATGCCGGGGCCACCGCCGTACGGAGCGTCATCCACGGTGCGATGCCGATCGCGAGCCCAAGACCGCAAGTCGTGCACTGAAACGTCGAGCACACCGGCACGTCGGGCCTTGCCCACGAGCGACAGGTCCAGGGGCGCCAGGTACTCGGGGAAGATCGTGATGACGTCGATCTGCATGGCGTCCTAGTCCGATGCGTCGAGGTCGAACAGGCCGCTGGGCGGATTCACCACCACCAGCCCGGCTGCCAGATCGACCGACACCACGATCTCGCCGACGAAGGGGACCAAGAACTCGGAGGCCTCCCCATCGGACACCACCAGCAAGTCCTGACCCGGCAGATGCGCCACTTCGGCAACTCTGCCGAGGTGTCCACCATCGGCGTCGACGACCTGCAGGCCGATCAGCTGTCGGTCGAAGAACTCGTCGTCGTCCCCGGTCGATTCGTCCAGCGGTGCGTCAGCGAACAGGAAGAGGCCTGTCAGCGGTTCGACCGCCGTGCGGTCGAGGAGCCCCTCGAGGCTCACGAGCAGTCGACCACCGTGCACCCGGGCCCCCTCGAGGGTGACGTGGCGATCCTTGTGCATGGGCTGCTCGGCGGAAGGACAGCAATGCAGCACGGCCCCGGGGGCGAACCGGACCTCGGGTACGTCAGTACGCACCTCCACGGCGATCTCGCCGCGCAAACCATGCGCTCGGCCGAATCTGCCGACCAGTACCGGCACGACTTCGGGCTGGCTGCTCAGCGCTCGCCCACGTCGAGGAAGTCGATGCGCACCGAAGCGCCCCCGGACACGGCCTTGACGACCGTGCGCAGCGCCGTGGCGGTCTTGCCCGCGCGCCCGATCACCCGACCCATGTCCTCGGGGTTCACGCGGACGGCGAGCGCGTCGCCGCGACGACGGTTGCGTCGCTCGCTCACCACGACGTCGTCGGGGTGCTCGACGATCCCCCGCACCAGGTGCTCAAGGGCTTCGGCGGCCACCATGATGACTCAGGACCCGTCGGCGTCTGCTGCGGCCTCGGCGGCGTCAGCGGACACCTTGGCGGCGTCGTCGACGACCTCAAGTGCCTCGGCAGACAGCTCCTCGGCGGCCTCTGCGGCCGCGTCA
Organism: Candidatus Nanopelagicales bacterium; assembly: GCA_044326505.1. Taxonomy (GTDB): domain Bacteria; phylum Actinomycetota; class Actinomycetes; order S36-B12; family UBA10799; genus JACJWR01. Next base: position 7,486 of record JBIRBF010000076.1, read on the forward strand.
GCCTCAGTCGGCTCGGCCGCAACAGTCTTGGCAGGCTTCTTGGCGGGCTTCTCCGCCGTCGCTGCGGCCGACACGGCCTCGGCGAAGATGGCGTCGCGGCTGGACTTGGCAGCGGCTACCTCGAGCGATCCAGAGGTGTCGCCCTCGCCGGTGAACTTCTGCCAGTCTCCGGTCAGCTTCAGCAGCTTCTCGACCGCCTCGGTCGGCTTGGCTCCCACGGACAACCAGTACTGCACGCGGTCGGAGTCGACCTCCACCACCGACGGGTTGGGCAGCGGGTCGTAACGACCCAGCTCCTCGATGGCGCGGCCGTCGCGCTTGGTGCGCGAGTCGGCGACGATGACGCGGTACTGGGGTCGGTGAATCTTGCCAACGCGCTTGAGCTTGATCTTGACGGCCACGGGGTGGTCTTCTCCATTGTCTTCACGGGGGTGGATGCGCGGGCGATGCAGCGGGGAGCGCGTCGCTCATGACATCCGAATGGTCCGTCCGGCGGCGGGCGAGAGGGTCCCGCTGAGGACATAGCCCCCTTAGTGTGCCAGAGGTACGACACCGAACGACGGCACGGGTGCGCCTCACTCGCCGCCGAGGAGCTTCTTGAACTCCGGCGGCAGGTCCGGCACCTGTCCGGGTGTGGCCAGCGGGTCGCGCCCGGGCACGCCGGCGTTCTCGCCGCCGACGCGCAGACCCGAACCCGGCTCGGACTTCTTCGTCAGCGCCGCGGCGGCCTCCTGCTGTGCTCGTTTGGCCGGGTTGCCGCTGCGGCCCTTCTTGCCACGGCGCGCCTGGCCCGCTTGGGCCTTCCCGCGCGCCTTCTTGCCCCCACCGCCGCCTAGACCCGGGATCCCCGCACCCATGCGGCGCATCATCTTCTGCGCCTGCCCGAAGCGCTCCAGCAGCCCGTTGACTTCGCTCACGTGCACACCCGCGCCCTTGGCGACACGAGCCCGGCGCGAACCGTTGAGGATCGATGAGTTGCGCCGCTCCTGCGGAGTCATCGACTGGATGATGGCCTGCACCCTGTCGATCTCGCGCTCGTCGAGCTGCTCGAGCTGTTTGCGCGCATCGGCCATGCCCGGCAGCATCCCCATGAGCTTGCCGATGTTGCCCATCTGCCGAACGGCCTGCATCTGCTCCAGGAAATCCTCGAGCGTGAAGTCCTCCCCCGTGGCCAGCTTGTCGGCCATGGCCGCGGCCTGTTCCTCGGAGAAGGTCCGCTCGGCTTGCTCGATGAGCGTGAGGATGTCGCCCATGTCCAGGATGCGCGATGCCATCCGGTCGGGGTGGAACGGCTCGAAGTCCTCCGGCTTCTCACCGGTGGACGCGAACATGATCGGTCGCCCGGTGACCTCGCGGACGGACAGTGCCGCACCACCGCGGGCATCGCCGTCGAGTTTGGTCAGCACCACCCCGTCGAAACCGACGCCGGAGTTGAAGGCCACCGCGGTGTTGACGGCGTCCTGGCCGATCATCGCGTCGATGACCAGCAGCACCTCGTCGGGATCGATCGCGGCGCGGATGTTGCGGGCCTGATCCATGAGCTCGGCGTCTATGGCCAGCCGGCCGGCGGTGTCCACCACCACGACGTCGTAGCCGGAGTCCTTGGCGAACTGGACGCCGTTGCGGGACACGACCACGGGGTCGCCCACTCCGTTGCCGGGTTCGGGTGCATAGATTCCGACGCCCACGCGCTGGGCCACCACCGTCAGCTGGTCGACGGCGTTGGGGCGCTGCAAGTCGGCCGCGACCAGCAGCGGCCGGTGGCCCTGCTCCTGGAGCCAACGGGCGAGCTTGCCGGCGAGGGTGGTCTTACCCGAACCCTGCAGGCCGACGAGCATGAGCGTGGTCGGGGGGTGCTTGGCGTAGCGCAGTCGGCGAGTCTCGCCGCCGAGGATCTGCACCAGCTCCTCGTTGACGATCTTGATGACCTGCTGGGCCGGGTTGAGCGCGCCCGAGACCTCCGAGCCGGTCGCTCGCTCCCGCACGCGGGACGTGAAGGTCCGCACCACGGGCAGCGCCACGTCGGCGTCGAGCAGCGCCACGCGGATCTCGCGCACCGTGGCATCAACGTCGGCCTGCGACAACCGGCCCTTGCCGCGCAGGTTCTTGAAGGTGGCTGTGAGCCGGTCAGACAGCGTTGCGAACACGTGGTTTCCTCACGACGACGACTCACCAAGCCTAACCGCCTCCCCCGAGGCGGATCAGCCTCCCGTCGGCACCTGCGCGGCGGCCACCAGTTGGTCGCGCAGCCGGGCCGCCCGCCCGTCGCCGAGCGGCCCGCCGCGGTCGGCAACCAGGTAGAACACGTCCACCACGTCGGCTCCCAGCGTCGCCACCTTCGCAGCACGCACGGCTGCACCCTCGGCGGCGACCGTGTCGAGCAGGCGGTGCAGCAGGCCGCTGGAGTCCGCCGCCCGCACCTCGATCACCGTGGCCGTGTCAGAGGCCGCCGGCACGATCGTGACCCGCGGCGCCGGCGAGGCGGCAGCGTTGGCGACGTTGGCCGAGTCCGCCTCGCGCCGCATGATCCGCTCATGCGCCTGCAGGCTGCCATCGAATACCCGCCGCAGATCGACGGCGATGCGGTGGGCGTCGGGAGCCTCGCCGAACGACGGCACCACCCGCCAGGTGCTCACCGACCGGCCGTTGACGATGATGGCCCGCGCTTCGATCACCCGCAGGCGATGCAGCGCCAGAACGGCTGAGATGTCCGACAGGACGGTGCGCGCACCGTCGTCGTCGGCATCCGCGCCAACGACGAGTTCCTCGAGCCCGCTGCGCTCGTCGCGCAGCACAACCAGACCAGTCGATGTGGCGGCAACCTCCTCGAACTCGCTGCGAGCCGGCATGCTGACGTCCGAGCGCCCGGCCAGGACGGCAGCCGCCGACTCGGCGAGGGCATCCACGAGGGCGCCCTTCCAGGGGCTCCACGCGGCCGGCCCGGTGGCCTGGGCGTCTGCTTTCGTCAGGGCCCACAACAACTCGAGCACCTCCGTGCTGCCCAGGGCGGCAGCGACGCCGGCCACCGTCGACGGATCGTCGATGTCGCGTCTGGTCGCAGTATCGGCCAGCAGGAGGTGATGGCGCACCAGGGATTCCACCGTCGCGCAGTCGTCGGCGTCGAAACCCATGCGGGGCAGGATCTCCGCAGCGATTTCTGCGCCGACCTCGCTGTGCCGGGACGCTCCGGCGGGTTTGCCGATGTCGTGCAGGATCGCGGCGGTGAGCAGCAGGTCGGGCCGGGCGACATCGCGGGCCAGCGACGCGGCACAGACGGCTGTCTGCAGGCTGTGCCGGTCGACGGTATGGACGTGCACCGGGTTGTGCTGCGGCGCGCTGCGGGTCGGCTCCCATTCCGGGATCAGGCGCGTGATCAGGTTCTCCTGGTCCAGCGACTCCCAGACCGGCACGGCCCCCCGACCGGCGCCTATCAGGCCGATGAAGTCGTTGCGCATCGCATCGGTCCAAGGCGTCGGCATGGCGCCGGACGTCTCGGCCAGGTGCTTGAGAGTGATGGGCGAGATCCGCAACCCGGCCCGGGCGGTGGCCGAGGCCAGTCGCAGGATCAGCCCCGGGTCGCGCCCCGGCCGCGCGTCGCGGGCGAGCACGACCTCGCCATCTGCGACGACCGCGCCATCGGCCAGCGGCGTGCGCGGTTGCGTGCGGTCCACCCGCCGCCGGCGCATGCCGGGCAGCCTCGAGGGTCGGCGGAGCCTGTCCACGCGATGCCACACGATGTCCGACGCCCAGTCGATGGTGCGACCAGCCGCCGAGACGGCCTGCAGCACCCCGTCGCCGTCGCCGCGCGGGTCGTCGATGCCGAGCATCCGTGCGAGGCCGGGCTGCTCCTGGCGCAACAGCTTGTCGCTGCCCCGCCCGGTGGCGGTGTGCAGTGCATCGCGGACGTCGAGCAGCAGGTTGTAGGGGTCTGCCAAACGTCCCCGTGGCACGTCGGTGACTGACGAGGCCGCGATCGCCCGCATGATCACAACGTCCCGCAGGCCGCCGAGGCTGTCCTTGACGTCCGGCTCCTGCAAGTAGGCCAACTCTCCGAAGGTGTGGCGGCGGACCTCGACGAGGTCGCGCAGCTCGCCCAGTCGCTCGGCCGCTCGCGCCCGCCAATCGGACAGGGCCGAGGCGCGCAGTCCCGCCAGCAGGCTGGCATCGCCCACCACGGTGCGCGCGTCCAGCAGCCCCAGCATGACCTTCAGATCAGAGTTGGCCATCCGGCGCGCCTGAGCCGGTGTTCGGACGCTGTGGTCCAAGCGCAGGCCGGAGTCCCAGACCGGGTACCAGACGCGGTCGGCGACCTCGTCCACGTCGGTGCCGGGGCTGTGCAGCAGCACCAGGTCGATATCGCTGCCCGGCGCCAGCTCTCGACGACCGTAGCCGCCGACGGCGACCAGCGCGGCACCCTGCGGGGGCGCACCTGACGCGGCGAACACGCCCTGCAGCCACCCGTCGGTCAGGTCCGAGAGCGCGGCGCGGCGCTGAGCCGGTGGCAGTTCGGGCGTCCACGGCGAGGCCAGGAGTTCGGCGCGTGCGTTGCGGAAGACGGCGGGGTCGGTCACATCGACCAGCACATCAGACTCCTCGAGAGGTTCCGGTTGCGGGGGCGCAGCGCCGAGGGCGCCGAGGGCGGGATTGGCCGGATCGTGGGAACGACCGCGGCGGGACCGGCTTAGAGCCGGTCCCGCCGTGGTCCTGCGCAATCGCATGGTGGACGCGTGCGCTACAGCGCGTCCGGGCCGCGCTCGCCGGTGCGGACTCGAACCAGGTCCTCCACCGGGGTGAGCCACACCTTGCCATCGCCGATCTTGCCGGTGGCGGCGGACTTGGTGATGAGGTTGACCACGTCGGCGGCGTCGGAATCGTCCA
>JBIRBF010000061.1:0-13810 GCA_044326505.1 Candidatus Nanopelagicales bacterium
CCCCCTCGCGAGGGTGCCGGGCGCCGCTGGTCTCGACGGGCTACCAGTTGATCTGGGGCCACGCGTGGTTCCAGACCCGGTACTCGACCGGGGCGTCGAGCACGTAGTCGCCGGAGTAGGTGGTCCACCACTGCTGCTCAGCGCCGTTGAGGGCCGACGGCGGGACCAGCAGGCCCGTCCGGAGCTCGATGTCCGTGTCGAACGGGGTGGTGCGGACCGGGTGCTTGGTCACCTTCATGTATTGCGAGTCCAGGCCCAGGGCCGCCGGCGTCTTGATGAAGTCGGTCACGGACTTGTCCACCGGGACCAGCGCCGTCAGGCTGACGCCGACCGGGTCATCCGGGTCGGCGAAGCTCGAGGTCCAGTCCTGGATCTTCTGCACCACCAACTGGGTGATGACGTCCGAGTTCGGTGTCGCGGCCGTTTGGATCCGGCTCAGGGCGTCCTCCAGGCCGGACACCTTGAAGTTCGGGTCGATCATCACCTTCGTGTTCTCGAGCTGCGGCGCCAAAGAGCGTTGCAGGTGGTCGGCGACGGTCTGCCCCATGGCACCGATCATCGGGCCGTTGGACATGTCGCCCTCGAGCATGACGGTCGCGGTCACGACCACCGGGATGGGGACGGGGGTCTGGTCGATCGCCGCGTCGAGGACGTCGGTGGACGTCAGCGGAGCGACGCCGAACCACATGTCGCCCTCGCGGTCCGGGATGCCGACCGTCTGGCCGGCGTCCACGCCGGAGCCGATCTCGCCGGGAGAGGCGTTCACGAGGGTCACCTTGGTGGACTTGGCCTTGCCCAGGACGGACTCGAGTCGCACCGTGAGCATGACGGGCTCGTCACCGTTCCACTCACCGGTCTCCTTCACCACGTGCAGCTTGTCGGCCGCGATCAGGCCAGGTTTCGCGCCGTTCAAGGTCAGGCCGGTCGGCGGGACCGGTAGGCCCTGCTCGAGGGGGGCGCTCGCCAAAGTCGAGTTGACCTGATCGGCGACCTGCGTGGCGGTGGGCTGGCCGGCCGTGGGCTCAACCGGTGAGGCGGCTGCGGCCCCGGCGCTGACGATGGTGCCGGCGGTGAGGAAGGCCGCGGCGGCGGCCGTCAGCCGGAGGCCCCGTCGACAGCGGCTGGCCCGGGAGTCGTTGGCGCTCATGGTGTGTCTCCTTCGATGTGCACCGGCCGATCCGGTGCCTGTGGCCCAACCATGACCCGCCAGCAAGTTGTGGGACAAGGGCCTAGAAACCGAAATCGATTGCGTAGCCGCTCGAAATCGTTTGCGCCCGCTCGGCCCGGCGCGGATGGGGCGGAATCCGTCGGGACGGTCGCGGATGGCGGGGATGGGCGCGCGCGGCCCGCACGGCGCGGCACCTGCCGTCCTGACACCTGCAGTCGCGAACATCCGTGACCCGATGGTGAGTAGGCGTGGTCGGATGGTCAAATGGGGAGAAGGGACGCCTGATACCAGCGGCTCGGTCACTCACCTCGACCGGTAGAGCACCTGCACAGGCCACCTGCACAGCCAACTACCCCGGCGGCACTCCAGCCGGCACCAGGTTCACCGCATTCGGGAGGCACAGCATGAGCCAGGACGAGAAGCCCACCTCCGACCACGCCGCCCCGGCGGCGGCTCAGACCGAGGAGCTCGACGAGCAGACGCTGGAGGCGATCTCCGGCGGTCTTGGCACCGAGATGATTCCACCCCTGGGCTACCCGGGCGGCGAGGCTGTCGTCTGACAGTCGATTGAGCACAGCGCACGGCGATGGCGACGAACTCGACACACCGATGACCCAGCCGTCGGCGCCCAACGGACGTCTGTCGATATACCTGCCCGGCGCAAGGATCGCCCCGCCGCGCGACCCCTACGGCCGCCTCGTGGCCAACGCCGGATTGTTCCGCGCGCTTGCCAAGCACGGCGGCTACGACCAACTCCACTTTCAGTGCGGCGCGCGGACCCCCGCCGCCCCGGGCCCACCCCCGGCCGGCACCCCGTCGGCACTCGCCGCCGAACTTGGAATCTCGGGGGCGCCCTCCCCCGTCATCACAGTCGGCCCGCTCCTCGGGACCGCGGCCGCCGCAGCCGCCGGCACGCTGCTGTATGGCCAGCCGTACCTGACCGAGCCAGCCTGGGCCAGGCGCAGCGCGGGACGGGACAGCGACTATTCGATCGTCGGCTCCATCTTCGCCTTCGCCTCCGCCGCGCACCGGGAGCAGATGCTCACCTCGCTGCTGGCCCCAATCCACGGCTGGGACGCGCTGGTCTGTTCGTCGCCCACGCTGCGAGCCACCGTCGAGCGCACCCTCGACGAGTGGGAGGACTACCTGCTGGCCCGCCTCAGCTGCACAGCGGGCGACCAGAGCGTCCAGCTGCCACGGCCCCAGCTTCCGGTCATCCCCTTCGGCACCGACGTGAGCGCAGTCGTCGCGGCGGCCGACGACGGCGACGCCCGGCGCTCGCTGCGGACCGAACTCGGCATCGCGGACGACGGGGTCATGGTGTTCCACCTGGCCCGGCTGTCCCCGTACGACAAGGCCTTCCCACAGCCCATGTTCCGAGCCGTCCAAGCGGCGCAGCAGCGAAGCGGCACCGAGATACACCTGGTGCTGACCGGCTGGTTCCCCGGCGGCGAGGATGACCGGGCGCGCTACATCGACGCCGCCGCGGCCTACGCCCCCGACGTCGCGGTGACCATCCTGGACGGCAACGACGCCGCGATCGTTCGCCGCTGCTGGGCCGCCGCGGACGTGTTCCTACTGCTCTCCGACACGATCCTCGAGACCTTCGGCCAGGCCCTGGTCGAGGCGATGGCGGCTGGCCTGCCACTCGTGGTGAGCGATTGGGACGGCTACCGGAGCATCGTCCGCGAGGGCGTCGACGGGTACCTGGTGCCAACCCTGGGCGCTCCGGGCGGGCCGATCGGGCGCACGCTCGCGCTGATGGACCAGCTCGGGCAGACCAACTACTCGCAGTACGGCGGTGCGACGGCCGAGCACACCGCCGTGGATGTGCCGGCGGCCGCCGCGGCGCTCGCCCAGCTGTGCGTAGATCCCGCGCTGCGGCAGCGACTCGGCGACGCGGGTCGGCGGCGAGCCCGGGAGGTGTTCGACTGGCGCGTCGTGGTCGGGCAGTACCAGCAGCTGTTCGACGAGTTGGCCGAGCACCGACGCGCAGCGGCGGATCCTCAATCGGGCCCCCGGCTCTCCCCGCTGCGCGACGATCCCTTCCGCACCTTCGCGAACCTGCCCACGGAGGTGCTCACCGACGACCTCCGGATCCGACTGGCGGGCGGCGGTCCGACCGACCGCCAAGGCGCCCCCGACACCGCGCTGTGGAGGCCGCTGGTCGCCCTCGACGACCTCTTCCCCGGCCTGCGCGGCAGCGCTGACGAGGCCCAGCAGGTGCTCGACTACCTGGCCGAGCACGGTGAGGCGCCGGTGGCCGACGTGGTCGCGCTGTTTCCCGCCGGTCGACGCGCGTTCGTACGCATGTCGATCATGTGGCTGGCAAAAGCTGGCGTGATCCAGTGGTCCGGCGCCCCCGAGGGCTGATCACCGACGGCACGCCGTCGCATCTGGGCGCCGGCCCGCAGCAACCCCTCAGCGCATCCCGAAGTCCACGAAGTGCGTCCAATCGCGGCGATCGTCGTCGATTCGGCGCGCCGCGAACAGGTTGGGGCACCCGGTGTGGACCTCGTCGAAGTCCACCCGGTTGGCCCGCAGGAACGACGCGACCGCGCTGATGCTCGGCAGCCACATGTCGTGCAGCACGATCACGCCGCCTATCGGGCACAGCCGCGCGGCCAACGTGAAGTCCACCAGCACGTCGTCAAAGCGGTGGTACCCGTCGATGAAGGTCAGGCCGAACGACCTGCCCTGGCGGGCGAGATCGACGAGTGCGGTCTCGGATCGCTCCGGCACCAGCTCGAACGTCACCGGACCGCCGCCGGAGTGTGCGCCGACCAGACCCTCGGCGGTCGTCAGGCCGATGCCGTTCCAGTCGACGTCCTGGTACGGATCGACGGCCGTGTGGCTCCCGCCGCCGTTGTCGGCTAGCGCGGCCAACAGGTAGACCGTGCTGAACCCATAGGCGAGGCCGACCTCCAGGGTGTCGGCCACGTCGCCAGTGCTGCACAGCGAGAAGATCGCCATGCCCTCTTCCACCGAGATCCGCGTCGAGTCGTCGATCGGGTGTCGCTCGCCATCCGCCCCGACCTGTGGGGTCCCCGCGTACATCCCGGCCAGCGCCGACTCGAACGGACGCCCCAGGTCGGCCAGGGCCGCCATCGGATCGGGATCGTGGAACAAAGTCGCATCCTCGGAGGTCGGTGGTTACGGGCAAGCGGGCGAGGCATCAACGGCCGGCCGCGCCTGACCTACCCCCAAGCGAGGCTCGCCTCGGGCAGCGTGATTCTAGGCCGTGGCCTTGCGGCTGCCAGGATGGCGGCCATGACGGGTGGTTTCCTGATTCGCGAGTGCGAGGGTCGGCGGTACTCGGTGTACGTCCCCGCCGACTACGACCCCACGAAGTCGTGGCCGACGATTCTATTCCTGCACGGCGCGGGCGAGGGCGGCCGCGACGGCATCTTGGCGACGGAGTACCAGCTCGGCAGCGCCATCCGGCGCGAGTCGGCGAGGTTCCCGGGCCTGGTCGTGTTCCCGCAGGTGCAGAGCTATCAGCCGGTGTGGCTCTCGGGTGACGTGGACTTCGCCTTCCGGGTGCTCGACGACGTTGCCACGTCCTTCGCGGTGGACCCGGAGCGGGTCTACCTGACGGGCGTGTCCACCGGCGCGAAGGCCGTCTGGCACGCACTCTTCCGCCGGCCCTCCACCTTCGCCGCAGCGCTCGTCGTCTGCGGGGTGCTGCGACCCGAGCTGCGCGATGGCTCGCTCGCGCCCGACCCCGACCCCGTTGTGCCCGCCGGCGACGTGGATCCGCACGCCGCTCTGGCCGAGCGGGTGCGCGACGTGCCGATCTGGGTGTTTCACGGTGACGACGATCCAGTGTTCCCGGTCGCGGATGCGCGCGCCACGGTTGCAGCGCTGCGCTCCGCCGGCGCCGAGGTGACCTACACCGAACTACCGGGCTTCGGCCACGACGTGTGGGACATCGCCTACTACGCCCCGGACGTGTCGGCCTGGCTGTTCGACCAGCGCCGCGGACCGGCGGCGCCATGACGGCCGCGGCCCTGAACTCCTTCCTGCGCCACGTGTCGGCGCAACCGGACCTGCAAGTCGTGCTGCGCAACGAGCAGCCCGAGGCAGTCGCCGAGTTGGCGGTGAGTCGCGGCTTCGACGTGACGGTCGGCGATCTGGTCCGCTACAAGTCGCGTGCCACGACCTGGCAGCTGCGCGACGATGAACTCGCCGAAGTCGTGCGCTGGCAGTCTCGCTCCCAGGAGTACTGGTGGCAACGGATCTGGGAGTCGTAGGCGGCTGCGCCCGGCGTGGCCGCCTGAGCCTCACGGCATGACGCTCGCGGCGAGCGTCGCTCCGAGCTCCCAAGAGCGCTCCAGGTCGGCTGGGTGCGGGTCGCCACGCACCTCTGCCGGTTCACTGCGCCGCTGCCAGCCCATCCCCTTGGCGATCGAATCCACCGAACGAACGGCCCCTTCGAGCCCCTGATTCCCGTGGACGAACAGTCCGTAGCCCAAGCCCACGGTCGCACTTCGGCAGGGGTAGTAGACCTGATCGAAGAAGTGTTTGAGCGCGCCGGACATGTAGCCCATGTTGGCTGGCGTGCCGAGCAGGAAGGCGTCCGCCTGCAGCACGTCGACCGCGGTCGCGGTCAGCGCGGGCCGCACCCGCACTGTGACGCCGGCGATGCCCTCTGCCCGGGTTCCCCGCAGCACCGCGTCCAGCATCGCCTCGGTGGCCGGCGACACTGTGTGGTGGACGACCAAGAGGGTGGCCTCGGCGACGTCGGCCCCTGCTGTTTCGAGCGATTCACCTGGCGCCATCCGCGAGGTCACCTCCCGAGTCGATGAGATCGTGTGGGGGAACCACCGCGATCCCCCAATACGGCCAGCGGCCGCCGATTCAGCGATCCAGCGGCGTCGGCTTGGCGCCCTTGCTGAGCAGACGGTCCAGGCCCAGGAACATCATCGCCATGAGCAGGCCGAGAATGACGATCAGCACCAGGTTGATGGCGATGCCCGCATAGCCGGCCGCCTCCAGTCCCGGGACAAGCGGGGAGGGACCGCCGGTGCCGTCGTAGTTGACGTTGATGAACGGGTACGGGTAGAAGTTGACGCCCATCTGAACCGGGGTGTTGGTGCACTCGCTGCCCGGCGCGTTGACGGTCATCAGGCCGTGCAAGAGGGTGACGGCCAACCAGATCACGGGGATGACAAGCATCTTCGGCACAAGGTCCCAGGTGAAGCGCGGCCGCGGCCCGAACAGCAGGAACCCGAGCAGGGTCGCCCACGGGACGATGTAGTGGTAGCCCATGTTGGTGTAGATGCCCCAGCCGCATGGGTGCGCGCTGGCGGCGAGGATGAGCGCGTAGATCAAACCAGTGATGACGATCATCACCAACGAGGTCATGCGCAACCAGCGGAAGAGCTTGCCGTCGCGGGTCGGGTCGACCGCGAGCATCCAGTTGACGATCAGCGCGACGATGTTGGACCACACCGTGAAGTAACTCAAGGTGAAGATGATCCCGTTGAGGCCGCCGCCGCTGACCGGACTGGCCGCCGAGATGATGAGGCTGATCGTCAAGGCGGACGTGCCCACTAGGGCGACGACCAGGTGATAGATCCGCGCGACGGTGACCATTGAGCCCCTCGGGGCGACGGTCAGCGTGCCCGATTGCTCGGAAGAGTCGCGCTCGGCAGTATCAACAGACATGCGGACATGGTGACTTCGAATCGCCTCTGATGCGCGTCAGTACGTGAATCGACGTCTGCGGGACCCGTCCGGACATCACTTCGAGTCGTCGGGAACACTCGCCCTTCGGCCACGAAACGCCGCCCAGGCACCCGTGCACCACAGCGCCCAGACGACGAGCAGCGGCTGGAACAGCAACCGCACGGCCCGGGCGGCATCGCTGTCGAGGCCGAAGGCCGAGGTGCCGGTGAGGAACTGCGAGATGTTGCCCGGGAAGACCACGACGAAGAAGGCCGCGACCACCCACCCGACCGAGGCGCGGTGCCGCGGCAGCGCAAGCAGTGCGGCTGCGAGGGCGAGCTCCACCAGCCCCGACAGCACCACAACCAACTGCGGCGCCGGCATCCAGGGCGGCACCTGAGCCAGGAACGAGTCCTGAGCCACCAAGTGGCCGATTCCGGCAATCGCGAGCAGAGCCGCGAGCAACCAGACGCCGATGGTCTTCGCACGTGAATTGGCCACGGCTGGACTCTACGTGGGGCGCGTGGCCGATCGATCAGCCCGCAGCCGCAAGAAAGCCAAGGCTTAGCGAGAACACGCGCTCATCGGTGAAACGCCGCACATCGCCGTTCGAACTCACCTCGCGCAGGTTGGCCGACGCCGCCGCCACATCCAGAATCAACTCATCGCGCGTGTACTCCCGCGACATGTCGGCCTTCTCTGCAGTCGCGTCGCCGCAAGCAGATCCGGGCTGACACCTGGGTTTGGCAGCACGGCGTCGGAGTACGCACGAATCTGGCGCCCCAGCATGAAACTCGCCCGCTCCGAGGGCAGGGGTTGGGTTGCCATCACTGGCCCTCCTGGGGGTTCCCCGTGCCGCGCGACACTACCGATCCTGCACACAAGCCGATGAACGCACCCAACTCCGCGAGGCCGTCTGGCGATGCGGGCAAGTAGTCGGTCAGTGCCTCCGAGCGCACGATGACCGCCTGCCACTGGCCCCGCGACACCGCCACGTTGACGCGGTTGCGCGACAGCGCGAACCCCATCCCGCGGGGCGCGTCCGCGGCTGCCGAGACCGTCGTCGACACGATCACCACCGGCGCCTCCTGGCCCTGGAACTTGTCCACGGTCCCCACTCGCACACCAGCAAGGCCGGCCTCGGCGAGCAGCTGGGTGATGAGTCCCCGCTGCGCGTTGTAGGGCACGACCACCAGGACATCCTCGGGAGTCATCGGCCTGGGTGCCGCGACCGAGCCGGGACGCGCATCGGTCCACGTCCACGTCAGCGCCCGGCGGACCTCCTCGACGACGGCCTCGGCCTCCTCCCGGGACTCCACCGAGTTGCCGCGATGGTCGACGATCCGGACCCGAACGCCCGGCTCGACAGCCTCGCCGCCGGCATCGGCGAGGGCCCGCGTCGCGGCTACCGGATGCGCTGCGAGCTTCCCCTCGTACGAGTGCGTGGACACCGGTCGGGTCAAGTCCGGGTGCATCCGGAAGGTCCGGTCCAGGAAGTAGCCGAACTCCGGCCCGAGGGTCCGGCCATCGCTCAGCCAGCCCAGCGCCGAACCGTCCACGGGCTCGGGATGCGTGCCTTGGCTGACCTGCGGCAGTTGCTGCGGATCCCCGAGCAGCAGCAGCCGTTGGGCGCTCACAGCGACGGCGATCGTGTTGGCCAGCGAGAACTGCCCGGCCTCGTCGATCACCAGCAGGTCGAGCTCGTCGCGCAGGACGCGGTTGCTGTTGCTGAAGTCCCAGGCCGTGCCGCCGAACAGCCGGCCTTGCCCCGGGCCGCGGTCGCCCTCGAGAAAAGCGCGGGTGGCCCGATTGTCCTTGAGTGCCCGCCAGGGCGGCGCTGCGCCGCTGCGGGACTTCTTGCCGACCAACTCCGGATCCAGTCCCGCCTTGATGGCACCTCGGAGCATGTTCTCGACCACGGCATGCGACTGGGCGACGACGCCGACCTTCCAGCCGTCCTCCACCAGGTTCATGATGACCCGGGCGCCGGTGTAGGTCTTGCCGGTCCCCGGCGGGCCCTGGACCGCCACGTACGACCTGTCGAGCCGACGCACGGCGGAGGTGATGGCCGCGACGAAGTCGTGGTCCACCACGGGATCGAGCGGACCGCCGTCAGCCGTGCGCGGAGGTGTCCGGCACAGGATGTCCCAGGCGGCGTCGGCTGCCGGCCGAGGCCAGGCCCTCACCACTCGGCTGGCAGCCTCCTCGATCGCTTCGACCAACGCCTTCGTGTGAGGGGGCCGGCCCACGGAGAGGGCCACGGGCAGCTCGCCATGGGGATCCGAGGCCGACTCCGTGAGGTGCAGGCGGACGACGCCGTCCGCGTCTCCGGCATCCAGAACCCTGCTGTCCACGACGTCGATGGTGCCCATCGAGTCCGGCGCGCACGTGTCCGCTGACAGCGGCGCGGGGTGAGCATAGAGCGCGAAGCCGACCTTGCCGTCCAGCAGCTCCGAGCCGGCGGGCGCCGCACCGCGGACCTCCAGGTCCCGGCGCCCCTTGCTCTGACGGCCCTCGAGGTACCAGTCCCTCACCACCTCGACCTCGTCGATGACCATGGCTTCGCGCGACTCAGGCCACTCGTCCAGCGCGGTCTGCAACCGATCGAAATGCGCCCACCAGTAGGGCCGGTCCTCGCGGCGGTGAAAGCCCGTCGCGGCGTGCATCAGGGCCGCTCCCTGCTGCTGCGCCGTACGTCCGTCCGGCCCCGGTTCGGCATACTCCAGCAGAACATCGAACACCCCGGGACCGTCCTCGGCGTGCTCGGCCTCATCGTCGGCAGCGCCAGTCAGCAAATCCGCTGGAGGTACCGGAAGCCCGGCGACGCGCTCCCGCAACCAGTCGCGCAGCCGCAAGGTGGACAGGCAGTCGTACTCGTTGTAGTCGAGGATGCCGGCCCGCTTGACCTGCGCTCTGGCCTCGTCGCCGGCCTCGGCTGCCGCGCAGTAGTCCGCGTACTCCGCGATCGAGTCGGCCGCGTTGGTGACCTCCCCGGTCCGCAGCTGATCGCCCATATAGAGCGGCTCGAGCTTCTTGATGCTGTAGGACGGCTGCCCCACCCGAACGCTGCGACGCACCACTGCGTAGAGGTCCACGAACACCCCGGCGCGCAAGAGCTCGTCGAGGTAGTCCTCACCCGTCTGATGCGTGATGACGAGTCGCTTGAGCGCCGTGACCTCGTAGGGCGCGTAGTGGTAGACGTGCATGTCGGGATACTGGGCGCGGACCTGCCGGACGCGGTCGAGGAAGTCCTGCAGGGCGCGCTTCTCAGCCGCACGATCGTCGGCCCACAGGTAGGTGAAGGCGCCGTCGGTGTCCAGCATCCCGAACAGGTACTCCAGCCCCCAATCCGAGGCGTGGGCCCCCGTCCACAGCGGATCGCCCTCGAAGTCGAAGAAGATGTCGCCGGGCGACGGCGCGGGCAGCGCCTGAATGGGCCCGGGGTCGAACACCTCGACGCGGATGCCGTCGGCGGACTGCCCGTCGATCGGCGCCTCGTCGGACAGCACCTGTAGCCGGGCCTGATCGCGCAGGTTGGCCAGCGTGCGCGCGGACATGCCCAGCACCGGGCCCTCGCTGCTCGCCAGCTCGTCGATCGTGGTGATTCCGGCCGCCCTGAGCTTGCCGCGCTGGATCCCGCGCATGCCCGCGACGAGGCGCAGGTCGCGGTGAAGGTGCACCTCGACCTCGCAGGTCGGGCACGTCCCGCAGGCCGAGTAGCGCTCGTCTGCCCAGCGCACCGCATCGGTCTCGGCAAGGTGCTCGTCGATGATCGACTCCAGCCGGGCACGGCGCAGCCGGTAGACCGGAACGAGGTCGTCCAGGCGGTACTCCGCCACCTCGCCCGTGCCCAGCCGCAGCCGCGCCACAGGCGCCACCGGCACTCCGGCCGCCTCGATCAGGTCGGCGTAGGCCGCGATCTGCAGCAGCGCCGGCACCTTGGCCCGCCGCGCGAGCTTGGTGTCCTCCACCACGTAGTGCTGACCTCCGGAACCGTCGGGCTCTCTGACCAGGAAGTCCGCGAAACCCGCGAAACGCTGATCACCCACCGCGCCCTGGGCGACGACGTCGACCCCGGCGCGCAGGGAATCGATGGTCGCCTCGATGGCGGCGGCCAGAGCCTCACCGCCACGGCGGGGGCGCTCCAGCACCAGCACACCGCCGACGTCCCCGGGGACGCTGGCCTCGCGAGGGACGGGGACCACGCCCAACTCGGCGATGTACGCGTCGAGGACGCGCTGCTCGTGGGCCTCCCCCAGACTCGCGGCGCGCTGCAGCATGGCGTCGGCGGGCTCATCGACGGGGTCTGCTCGACCGAGCCGGCCATCGAGGTCGCGGAGCAGCGCGAACTCGCACGTCGCGGCGGCGCTGAGGTCAGTCGGCGACGCGATCACGGTGCCGTCTTCGAGTAGCTGCATGGTGCTCCCCCACTGGTTGGCTGAACTACTGCATCGAGGCTAGATGAGGGGTCCGACACAACGGGGGCGCTGCGATCTCACGGGGGTCCAAGGGCCCCTGGTACTCGCCCCAGGCCGGGTCTACCATCGGAGTATGGCCCGGCGGCGCTGGCGCGGTTCGGCCCTGGCTGCGGCCGGGGTCTTCGCCGTCGTCGCGGCGCTGGCGAATCCAGCGAGCGCCGCCGCGGCGAACCTGCCGAGCGCGACGCAGCCCATACCCGCGCCGCCGTCGTCGAGCCTCGCAACGCCGACTATTCCTTGGCGTTCCTGTGCGACCGCCGAGGCGCCGACGCTGCAGTGCGGCACCCTCGCAGTGCCCTTCGACTACGCCAAACCCTTCGGCCCCAAGTTCACCCTGGCCGTCTCCAAGCTCCCGGCAACGGGAGCACCCACCGGCACGCTGTTCTTCAACCCGGGTGGTCCAGGGGGGGCCGGCGCCAGAGTCGTCCCCTACCTCGCCGCGGTGGTGCCTCCGTCAGTCCGGGAGCGATTCGACATCGTCGGCTGGGACCCGAGGGGCGTGGGCGACACCAAGCCGACCCTGCGGGACTGCCCCTACCTGGGGCTCACGCTGCCGACGAGCGGACCGGTCGACTGGGTCGCGGCCAGGACCCGGTCGGAGACTGCCGTCGCAGCAGCCAACCGCACCTGCATGACGCGCAACGCGAGTTTCATCAACTACGTCGGAACCACCAACGTGGCGCGCGACCTCGACAGGCTTCGCGAGGCCGTCGGCGACGACAAGGTGACCTACTGGGGAATGAGCTACGGCACCCGGATCGGCTACGTCTACGCGATCCTGTTCCCCAATCGGATCCGCGCCATGGTCCTCGACGGGAACATCGACCCGACGGGCACCTACGCAGGTCTGGCTCAGGGCGGCGTGGCGCTGGATTCCGCCCTCACCTTCATGCGCACGGCCAATCCCGCTACCCACAAATCGATCATGGACACCCTGCAGGGTCTGGACGCAGCACCCATCGACGTCGGCGGCGGGGCGCGCTACACGCGCTGGGACTACCTGACGACGATGTCGGGAGTCATCCCGAGCGAGGGGAGCTGGCCGCAGGTCAAGGGGTTCAACAATGTGATCGCCACGGCTCGGCTCAACACCCCCGAAGGCGCCCAGGCCCGCGACAAGTTGCGGACTCAAATCGGGAGTACGGACCATAACCTCGGTGGCGCATTCGGGGTGGTCAACTGTCTGGACTACGCCGACCGTATGACTCCTGCCGCGCAGGACGCCGCCATCAAGCGCAACGCCACGGACGGACCGGTCTTCGGCGGCCTCATCACCAGCGAGTACGTCCTCGGCTGCTCGGGGCTCGCCGTGCGCCCCGACCCGGTGCCCACGACGGGGTCGCGAGTGAATCAGGCGCGCATCGCAGGCCTGCCGGTGGTCGTCGCCAACGCGACCAACGACGGATCGACCCCGATGATCTGGGCCACACGTATGCAGAAGTCGTTCGCCAGCTCGGCGCTGGTGTCGTACAAGGGCGCCCAGCACGTCACCTGGATGATGACGCCTTCGACGTGCGTGAACGACCAGATCACCAGCTACGTCGTGTCCCTGAAACGGCCGGTGGGGGGCGTGTGCCCGTTCACGCCCGTGGGGTAGGTCAGACCTGACCGCCGGGATCGTTCATAGACTCGCGGCTTGCACCTTGGCACGGCCTGTGTCGACGAGACCGGGGACCGGGGATGGAGGATCCAGCGATGCGGCCAGTCCCATCTTCGGGATGGCTGCGGTGTTGGTTCCGCAATCCGCAGAACGCCAACTCAGCGGTCGACCCTAAGGTTCCTAACCATTGCGTGACGTCCATGAGGTGAGTCTCGGCAGATCGTTAGCGCGAGAGCGAAGCGGCCGACCTATTCGGCGGATTCCTGCGGGCCGCCAGTTGGCCGAGCGGGGATTTCGGCTACGTAGGACCGACATACTTGCTGAGCGCCTGGCACCTTCTTAGGCAGACAAACCGCTGCGCAATCCCGCTCGGCATCATGTGAATGCCCGCAGGCTTGCCGTGGCAAGTTCCTACCCCAGATGAGGCCAAGCGGTCGTGTCCGACAACACCGAGTCGGGCCAACCGCATGCGCGAGCCGCCCAGACTCTGCACCAGCTTGATGATCAACGGCGCGCAGGCTGGCCCGCCCTGGCGGTCCGGTGGGACCATGGCGCGTGGCCGGGAGCGTGGAACCTGACGCGGTGGCGGGCCCCGACGTGCGAGTCGACGCGGACTTGGCGCGGGCGCTGGTGCGACTGCAGCATCCGGACTTAGGCGACCTGCCCGTCAGGCATGTCGGCACCGGCTGGGACAACGCCGTCTTCCGGCTCGGGCCCGAGCTGTGCATCCGCCTGCCGCGCCGCGAGCTTGCCGCCGGACTCGTGTGCAACGAGGTCCGCTGGCTGCCCGAACTGGACGCCGAGCTGCCGCTGCCCATCCCGGCGCCAGTCAGAGCGGGCGAGCCGGCGCTCGGCTACCCGTGGATGTGGTCGATCTGCCGGTGGCTGCCCGGC
>JBIRBF010000174.1:0-5789 GCA_044326505.1 Candidatus Nanopelagicales bacterium
CCTTGACGTAGCGGTCCACCGACGCCACGACCTCAGCTTCGGCCTCCGCGCGGCCCTCCCAGCTGGCGCCCTCCACTGATTTGCCGGGCTCCAAGTCCTTGTACACCTCAAAGAAGTGCTGGATCTCGAGCTTCTCGAAGTTGTCGAGGTCCTGGATGTCCTGCATGTTCTCGTAGCGGGGGTCGCCGGCCACGACGCAGACCAGCTTGTCGTCGCCGCCGGCCTCGTCGGTCATGCGGAACATGCCGATCGTCCGACAGCGGATCACGCAGCCGGGGAACGTGGGCTCGTTCACCAGCACCATGGCGTCCAGCGGGTCACCGTCGAGGCCGAGGGTGTCATCCACGAAGCCGTAGTCGTGCGGGTAGCGCGTTGCGGTGAAGAGCATGCGGTCGAGCCGAATCCGGCCGGACTCGTGGTCTACCTCGTACTTGTTGCGGCTGCCGGCGGGAATCTCGATCGTGACGTCGAACTCCATGGCCATGTGGACCTCCTCGGGGCGGAGCTTGTCAACGCGGGCGTGGGGGGCCCGCGGGGCGGGGCTGGGCGCTGCCCAGGTGCGCCAGTCAGTGTGGCGCAGACGGCCCCGTGTTGCATCGCGGCCAGCGGACGGAGGGGTATTCTGCCCGGATGCCGTCCGACAGCCTGCCCGCGCGGTCGCGCCCGTCGGGGCAGGTGCGGGTGGGCCTGGCCGCCGCTGTCGCTGCGGCCGCCTTGGCGGCCGCTGCCGCAGTGCCGGCCCACGCGGGTGGCTCGGATCCAGTGCCGCCCATCACCCCAAGCGTGACGGCGTTACCACCGTTGACGGCACCGGCTGCGGGCAGCGGGGCCACGGCTGCCGGCGTGGCAGCGGCGCTGGCCCCGATCCTGGCCGAGCCGGCCCTCGGCCCGGGCCTGAGCGCACTGGTGCTGGATCCGGCCACCGGCCAGGTCCTGCTGGACCAGGCCGGCAGCGTCGCGCGCACCCCGGCGTCGTCGACGAAGATCCTCACCGGCGCCACCGTCCTGGGCGCTTTCGGGCCCGATCGGCGGATCACCACCAAGGTCGTGCAGGAGCCGAACGGGACCGTGGTGATTGTTGGAGCGGGCGATCCCATGCTCCAGGACGCTATTGCGCCCGGTACCAGAACCGCGTCGCTCGAGCAGTTGGCGCTGCTGGCAGCCCCGGAGCTGCTCGCCACGCCTCCTGCGGCGCCGCTGACGGTGGCCGTGGACGACACCGCCTTCACCGGTCCCACCACGGTGCCGGGCTGGGGACCGGACGATCTCGTGGACTGCACCGTGCAGCCGATTATGGCCCTTTCGGTCCACCTGCCGAAGCCTGCGGAGTGCGTGCCGGATCCCGACCCGGCGATCACCGCCGGCACCGCCTTTGCCGCCCGACTCGCAGCGCTCGGTGTGCCGGTCCTGCCGGCGGTGGGCCGGGCCAAGGCCACTGCCGGCGCCACCGAACTGGCTGCTGCCCAGTCGCCGCCCATGGCCGACCTGGTCGGGCAGGCGCTGGCCCAGTCCGACAACACCGGCGCCGAGATGCTCGGGCACCTGGCGGGGGCGGCCATTGGTGGCGAGGCCAGTTTCGCCGGCGGTGCCGCAGCGACCGCCAAGCAGCTCGCCGCGATGCAGATACCCGCGCCGGGCCTCGTGCTGCAAGATGCTTCTGGCCTCAGTTCGGCCGATCGCATCCCGCCGTCGGCCACGGCCAATCTGCTGCGCCAGATCGCCCTGGGCGAGAGTCCGGCCGATGTCCAGCTCTGGCCCGTCGCCGCGGGCCTGCCGACGGCCGGCTTCACCGGAACGCTGGGCGACCGCTTCACCGGTCCGGCCGCCGTTGCCGGCCGGGGCGAGGTGCGGGCCAAGACCGGCACACTGGTGGGCGTCTCCGCCCTGGCCGGCCTGGTCGTGACGGCGGATGGGCAGCAGTTGGTCTTCGTCTTCGATTCGGACACCGTGGCCGACATCCTCGCCTCCAGGCAGGCCTTTGACGCCGCCTCTGCTGCGCTGGCGTCCTGCGGCTGCCGCTAGTCCCGCGCCGAGGTAGGCGTCCAGGGCCCGACGTAGGCTTGCGACATGGCTGAGCCGGTGGACTGGGCGCTCGCTCTGGCGACGGGCGTGCGCACGGCCCGCAAAGGGCCCGACCTTTCACTCACGGCTGCCGCTGCCGAGGTCGAGGCACTGCGCGCCGCGGCGCGCGCCGCCCGCGAACCCGTGGCGCAGGTCTCCGGCTTGGTGGCCGCCGACGATGTTGCCGTGGCTGTCATCGACCGGCCCGAGTGGATTCGTTCCAATGCTGCCTCGCTCCGGCACATGCTGGCGCCGATCTCGGCGGGCTACTCCGGCGGCATCGCGCACTCGGTGACCTCCCGCGTCGCCGCGCTGGAGCTTGGGCTGGCGCTGGGCTGGATGTCCGGCAAAGTGCTCGGCCAATTCGAGGCGTTGCCCGGGCCCGACGGTCCCCCCAGGCTGCTGCTCGTGGCGCCCAACATCGTCGCGGCAGCGGAGGCTCTGGGTGCGGACTCAGCGGACTTCCGCTTGTGGGTCTGCTTGCACGAGGAGACCCATCGCGTCCAGTTCGGCGGCGTCCCCTGGCTCCCGAGCTTCTTCGCGGATTCGGTGGGGGCGCTGCTTGCCGGCCTCAATGCGGGTCCGGGTGAGCTCATCTCGAGGGTGTCGTCTGGGGTCCGCAACACCGACGGGCTCGGTCTGGCCGGCTTGCTGCAGGATCCGGCCAGCCGCGCCACGATGGTGAAGCTCATGGGCCTCATGACCCTGCTCGAGGGCCATGCCGACTGGGTGATGGATGCAGCCGGCGACGTCGTGCCGAGCGCTCCGGAGTTGCGCGCCAGGTTCGAGGAACGGCGCAGTTCGGCGGGCCTGCTCGACACGGTGATCCGCAAGGTGCTCGGCGTGGACGCGAAGATGGCGCAGTACCGCGAGGGCGCGGCATTCGTCCGGGCGGTGATCGCCGAGGTCGGGCGCGACGATTTCAATCGCGTGTGGGAGTCGCCCGAGACGCTGCCGTCGATGGCCGAGATCCGCGACCCGTCGGATTGGATCTCCCGGGTGTGCCTGTGAGCGATGCGGTTCCGAGCGACGCTCGGCACCGCGTGGTCTCGGCTGTGGGTCGAGAACTGCAGCGACTTGCTGAGCTGGAGTCGGCGCGGGACCCGCTCGTTCTGGTGGGCTGCTCGGGCGGTGCGGACTCCGTCGCGCTGGCTGCCGCCACGGCCCGCGCAGCCGAGCGCCATCACTGGCGCTGGGGGGCAGTCGTGGTCGACCACGGCCTGCAGCCTGAGTCGGCGGCCAGCGCGGCCCGAGCCGCCGACACCTGTGCCGGCCTCGGCGCGACGCTCGTGCTCGTGCGGCGGGTGGCGGTCGCAGCCGCAGGACAGGGTCTGGAGGCCGCTGCTCGGGCCGCGCGATACGCAGCATTCGCCGAGGCGCTCGACGCTGTTGGATCCCCGACGCTCATGCTGGGCCACACGGCCGATGACCAGGCCGAGACCGTGCTGCTCCGGTTGGCGCGTGGGTCGGGTCCGCGCAGTTTGGCCGGCATGCCGCCGCGCCGGGACCGCTATTCCCGGCCGCTGCTGGAAATCCCCCGCGACACGGTCCGAGCCGCGTTCCCTGAGCTCGAGGTCTGGCACGATCCGCACAACGACGACCACGCCTTCGCGCGGGTGCGCGCCAGGCGGGCGATGCCGGTGCTCGAAGGTGCCCTCGGGCCTGGGTTCGCCGCAGCGCTGGCGCGGTCCGCGGGGCAGCTGCGGGCCGAGGTGCAGGCGCTGGACGACTGGTGCGACGAAGTGTGGCCGCAGATCACCACAATCACCCGGCAGGGGGACCAGGTCATCGTCCGGCTGGACGCCGCGCTGCTTGCCCGCCGGCCCGAGGCGCTGATCCAGCGGGTGCTGGCCCGCGCGGCACTGGTGGCCGGGGCGCCGGCCGACCGCCTTGCCGCCGCGCACTACGCGCCGCTGCATGCCATGATCAGCCGCTGGCGGGGCCAGGGACCGACGCATTTGCCCGGCGGTGTCGTCGGCTATCGCGAGTCTGGCACAGTGGTGCTCGCGCGCCGCACCGGCGACGACTACCGGAAGGAGTTCGGTGGATCCAAATGACGTCGCCGGGGATCTGGTCGAGGTCCTGCTGACAGCAGCTGAGATCGACGCGAAGCTGACCGAGATCGCCGCCGAGATCGATGCGCAGTACGCCGGCGAGGATTTGCTGCTGGTGGGTGTGCTCAAGGGCGCCACGATGGTGATGGCCGACCTGGCGCGCAAACTCCACACGCCCGCGGCCATCGAATGGATGGCCATCTCGTCGTACGGCTCCGGCAGCCGCTCCTCCGGCGTCGTGCGGATCCTGAAGGACCTCGACACCGATATCGCCGGACGCAACGTGCTGGTGGTCGAGGACGTCTTGGACTCCGGGCTGACGTTGGACTGGCTGCGGCGGACCCTGGGAGCCAGGGGCGCGGCGTCGCTGCGCGTCATGACCCTGCTGCGCAAGCCAGAGGCCGTGACCAACGGGATCGAGGTCGACTACCTCGGCTTCGACATCGGCGATGAGTTCGTCGTCGGGTACGGCTTGGACTTCTCCGAGCGCTATCGCAACCTCGAATGCCTGGCCACGTTGCATCCGCGCGTGGTGGCCGGCGGCTGACCCTGCGCAGCCGACGCGGTTTCGCCAGTCGCGAAGCGGGTGCCTTGCCGGTCGGCAGGTGCAACGAATCGTTATACGCTTCGCTGCAATGAACACGAAGAAGTTCTTCCGCGGTCCGCTCTTCTGGATCATCATCGCCGTGCTGCTGGTGCTGCTCGGCAGTAACCTCGTGGCCGGGCTCAACGGGCCTAAGTCGGTGTCTACCGCCGAGGCTGTGACATCGATCCAGACCGATCAGGTGAAATCGGCGACTCTGGTGGATCGGGAGCAACGGATCTCGCTCGTGCTCCTCGACGACTCCAAGGTCACGGCTGACTACATCGCCGGCCAGGGCCTGGAGCTGCAGAAGCAGTTGCAGGCCAAGCAGGACGCAGGCAAGCTCGAGGGCGGCTACAACGTCGAGGTGCCGAAGGACAACCCCTTCCTGACGCTTCTGGGCATCCTGCTGCCGGTTGTCCTCATCGGCGGCCTGCTGTTCTTTTTCATGAGCCAGATGCAGGGCGGCGGCTCGCGGATCATGAACTTCGGCAAGTCGAAGGCCAAGGCGCTCAACAAGGACATGCCGCAGACAACGTTCGCCGACGTCGCGGGTGCCGACGAGGCCGTCGAGGAGTTGCAGGAGATCAAGGAGTTCCTGGCCGAGCCGACGCGGTTCCAGGCGGTCGGCGCCAAGATTCCCAAGGGCGTCCTTCTTTACGGCCCCCCAGGCACCGGCAAGACGCTGCTGGCCCGTGCCGTGGCCGGCGAGGCCGGGGTGCCGTTCTTCTCAATCTCCGGCTCGGACTTCGTCGAGATGTTCGTGGGCGTCGGCGCCAGCCGGGTCCGCGACCTGTTCGAGCAGGCGAAAGCCAATGCGCCGGCGATCATCTTCATCGACGAGATCGACGCTGTCGGGCGACACCGCGGTGCCGGCCTGGGCGGCGGCCACGACGAGCGGGAGCAGACGCTCAACCAGATGCTGGTCGAGATGGACGGCTTCGACGTCACCGGCGGAGTGATCCTGATCGCCGCCACCAACCGTCCGGACATCTTGGACCCGGCGCTGCTGCGACCGGGTCGATTCGACCGGCAGATCGCCGTGGAGCGTCCCGACTTGCAGGGTCGCGACCAGATCCTGAAGGTGCACG
>JBIRBF010000066.1:0-13280 GCA_044326505.1 Candidatus Nanopelagicales bacterium
GACGCTGCTTCGGGTCGTCCGAGGGCAGCGGCTCGTACACCACCCGCCGTCCGCCGCCCACCAGGTCGGTGACCGTTTCGGCCAATTCGCCCACGGACATCTCGTTCGGGTTCCCCAGGTTGATGGGACCGGTCACCTCATGCGCCGTGGCCATCATGCGCATGAGTCCGTCCACCAGGTCGTCGACGTAGCAGAACGACCGGGTCTGGGAGCCGTCGCCGTACACGGTGAGGTCGTGTCCGGTCAGGGCCTGGACGATGAAGTTGCTCACCACGCGACCGTCGTCGGGGAGCATCCGGGGACCGTAGGTGTTGAAGATCCGCACGACCTTGATCGGCATGTCGTGCTGGCGCCGGTAGTCGAAGAAGAGCGTCTCGGCACAGCGCTTGCCCTCGTCGTAGCAGGAGCGCAGACCGATGGGGTTGACGTTGCCCCAGTAGGACTCGTCCTGCGGGTGCACCGTCGGGTCTCCGTAGACCTCGGAGGTGGAGGTCAGCAGAATCTTCGCCCCCACCCGCTTGGCCAGGCCGAGCATGTTGATGCTGCCGATCACGGACGTCTTGGTGGTCTGAACCGGGTCGCGCTGGTAGAAGACCGGCGACGCCGGACAGGCCAGGTGGTAGATCTCGTCCACCTCGACATACAGCGGGAAGGTGATGTCGTGGCGCAGCAACTCGAACCGCGGGTTGCTCAGCAGATGGTGGATGTTCCGGCGGGTGGACGAGTAGAAGTTGTCCACGCACAGCACCTCGGCGCCCTCGGCCAGCAGGCGCTCGCACAGATGGCTGCCGATGAAACCTGCGCCACCGGTCACCAGGACGCGCTTGTATGCCACCAAAGCATCGTATCCGGCGGCGGGTGGCAGGCCTGAGCACCGCACGGCGGCGCGCCGCCCCACGCTCGGGCTACCCTCAACCTGGAGGAGGCGCCGTGGCGGACAGCATCGATGTGCTCATCGACGACCAGGTCTTCCTCATGCATGCCCGCGGCGGGATCTCGCGCTACTTCGCCGAGCTCCTGCGGGAGTTCCGTGACAGTCCGCAGCTGGGGATCAACGCCATCACCACGGTCCGCTGGTCGCCCAACCAGCACCTTCGCGCGGTGGACCCTCGGGTCCGCAACCTGCCCTTCCCGGAGCTGTCCTTCGGCTGGAAGGCCGCCAAACGGCTCAGCGCCTACCCGGCCGCTGGCCGGGAGCGCCGCGCACGGCCGGACGTGGTGCACTCGACGTACTACAACCCCGCCCGCCTGGCGGAGTTCCCCGGTGTGCCCAAGGTGGTCACCGTCCACGACATGGCCCCTGAGTTGCTGCCGGAACTTATCGGCGACGACCCGCACCTGGCCAAGCGGCAGTTCATCGAGCAGGCCGACGCCATCATCTGCGTCTCGGCCAGCACCCGCGACGACCTTTTCGAGTTGTGGGGCGAGATCGACGACCGGCCGGTGGTCGTCACTCCACATGCGACTTCAGCAGCCTTCAACCCCACGGCACCAGCCTTCCAGCCGGGCTACCGCTACGTGCTCTACGTCGGCTCGCGCGACCCCTACAAGAATTTCGGGATCCTCTTGACCGCCTTTGCCGGCAGCGCCGCACAGTCAGCGGGGGTGCGCATCGTCGCCGTCGGCGGAGGCCCCTTCAGCGCCGACGAACTCGCTCTGGCCGACGCTCTGGGCCTGGCCGACGCACTTGTGCAGATCACCGCGTCCGAGTCGGACCTGCCCGGCTTCTACACCGGCGCGGTCGCCTTCGTCTTCCCCTCGCTCCTAGAGGGTTTCGGAATCCCGGTGCTCGAGGCGATGTCATGCGGTACCCCCTGCATCCTGGCCGACACCAGGATCTTCCGGGAGGTTGCCGACGACGCTGCCGCGTTCTACCCGGCGCGAGACCCGTGGGCCCTGCGAGTCACCCTGAACGAGCTCTTCTCCCACCCGGCGCAGCGGGCCGAGCTCAGCGGGCGGGGCATCGACCGCGCAGACCATTTCACCTGGCGGCGCACTGCGGAGCTGACCGCCGAGGTGTACCGGCAGGTGGCGGACAAGTGACCAACGGCACTCCCCGACCCACCGATCCGTGGCTGACCGTCGTGACGGTCGTGCGCAACGACGCTGCGGCGCTGAACCGGACCCTGGCTTCTGTTGGCGCCCAGCACGGCGACCTGCATGAGCACCTGGTCGTTGACGGCGCCTCCACCGATGGCACGGTGCAGGTGGCGAGGGATGCCGCGGCGAGCGATGCGCGGGTACGCGTGATCAGCGAGCCCGACTCGGGCATCTACAACGCCATGAACAAGGCGGTCGTCGCCGCGCGCGGCCGCCACCTGCTCTTCCTCAACGCCGGCGACGACTTCACCAGCCCCGAGGAAGTCGTCAGCACCCACCAGGACTGGTTGCGCGAACAGTACGACTGGGGCAGGTACCGCGCCCGATTCGTCGACGGCCAGCGCCGGCCGACCCGGCCGCTGGCGTCGGCAGACCTCGACGTGGGGGCGTTTTGCCGCGGCGAGCAGGAGCGCTACCACCAAGGAGCGATCATGTCCCAGTCGATGCTGCTGGACCTCGGCGGATTCGACGAGCGCTACCGCATCGTGGCCGACTTCGACCTGATGCGCCGCGCGCTCATCGCGGGCTACCGCCCCTGGTGCTCTGATCGGATCATCACCGACTACGACGCCTCTGGCCTGAGCGCCGTCGCGTGGCGGGAGTCGCTGCGCGAGGAACACGAGGTGCGTGCGACCGGCCACAATCCACTGGCGCGGGCGAGTTCCTGGGCGGTGCTCGCGCGCCGCACTGCCCTGATCGGCACGAGGAGATCGCTGCGCGGCGGGGCAGAGGCGATCCTGGGAACCGCCCGGGTGAGCGACCTGCGGGGCTCGGACCTGGCCGGGCGGGATTGACGTGGCAGGCCGGACTCGGAGCAAGGAGTTCGCGCGGAAGGTGCTGCGATGGCCCGGCGTGGGACCTGCTGTGGGCCAGGCTGTCGGCCGCCTCGGCCGGGCGTCGACGCAGGCTGGGCCGCGGTTGGAGAGCGTGTACCGCCGGCTACCCGCCAGCGGCGGCCTGCCCTTCGGCGCGACCACGCAACTGCAGCGCGTTGCCCTGCTGGACTACTACAACCGGCTGACCACGCAGCTGGCGCGGGTGGATTATCGACCCCGCATCAGCATCGTGGTGCCGACGTACAAGCCCGATCACGGGTATTTGCTTGAGATGCTGGGCTCCATCGCCTTGCAGGTGTACCCCGACTGGCAGCTGTGCATCGTCGATGATGCGTCCGGCGACCCCGAAGTCGCCCAGATCCTGGCCGACTTCGCCGCCGCCCATCCCGGCAAGGTCGCGTACGCCATCAGGGAGGTCAACGGCCACATCGCCGCCACCAGCAACGACGCCCTGGCGCTGGCCGACGGCGAGTACGTCGCACTGCTCGATCACGACGACCGGCTGTATCCGCACGCGCTTGCCGAGGTCGTCCTCGGGCTGTCCGCGCACACCAGCCCCGACGGCCGCCATCCGCTCGTTGTCTACACCGACGAGCGCATGATCGACGAAGAGGGCAACCCGATCGGCGAGGTTTGGCTGAAGCCCGACTGGATGCCGCTGCTGCACCTGACCAGCAACTACACCAACCACCTGACCGTGTACGCCAAGTCGCTGCTCGACGACTTGGGCGGCTTCCGATCCGGCTTCGACGGTTCGCAGGATCACGACCTCATGCTGCGGGCCACCGAGGTGAGCGAGGCGGACGGTCTGCCTACCGTGCACCTCAGCACGATCGCCTACCAGTGGCGCAGCCATCCGGGGAGCGTGGCCAAGGATCCCGGCACCAAGTCCTACTCCGTCGAGCCGGCCATGCGGGCTGTGGCCGAGGCGTGCGAGCGGCGTGGCCACCCGGCCCGGATCTGGCGCGAGGACGGATTCGTCGCCAACCGGATCGACTTCGCGCTGCCCGACCCGCCGCCGGACGTGGCTGTGGTCCTCCTCCCCGCCGAAGGCGACCGGGGAGCGTGCGCGGCATCGCTCGGACGCAGCACCTATCCGCAACTGCGGGTGCTGCTCGGCGACGGTGGAGGCTGGACGGCCTCCCCGGAGGGCGCCCTGACCACCGCCGAGGCCCTCGACGAGGTGCTGCGGACCTGCCGCGCGGACTACCTGGCGGTGGTGGCTGATGATCTGCTCGCCACCCGAGCGGACTGGGTCGAGGCCATGGTGAGCCTGGCGCAGTTGCCCCAAGTGGGCGCGGTCGGAGGGTTGATCCGACACACGGACGGGACAGTCGCGGCGGCCGGGTTGATCGGGCTGGGTTCGGCCGGTGCGGCCCCGGCGATGGCGGGAATGCCGCCAAACGAGGGGGTCTATCTAGCCTGGCCGGTCAGCATTCACGAGGTGCTGGCCGCCCCCATCGACGCCCTGATGGTCGATGTGGCGGCCGCGCGCGCCGTCGGCGGGTTCGCCGCGGGAGGCGCGCGCCTGGGCTTCGGCGGCTTCGACGCCGACCTATGCCTGCGCCTGGCCGCAGGAGGCTGGCGGACCGCCTACACGCCGTACGCCGACTTCATCGAGCAGGCGCCGCGGGAGCGGCGCGTGGTCGATCTGCCGGAGCGCGAGGAGTTGGTCAAGCGCTGGGGCGCGGAGCTCTCCCGCGACCCCTACCTCAATCCGGGTCTGGCTCGATCGGGGCAGTTTCGCGTCGATTCGGCGCTCACGCTGCCCGAGGTTCCCCCCGAAGTCTTCGCCGAGTGGCTCGAGCGGCACCGGACCTTCTAGGCCCGCCGGGCCCAGCGTCGAGACCCTCCGCCCCGGGCTGATCAGGGCCTCCGATGGCGCCGCGCCGTTACCGGGCGGGGGCGCTGGCTGCACCTAGAGTCGGCGCATGCCCGACAGCGTACGCGTGATCGATCTCACCGGATTCGGCGCCGAAGCCGGAGCGACGCACGCGTCCGCGGCCGTGCCGGAGGCGTTCAGCCCAAGTCCCGTGCGGTTGCTGCAGCTCGGCGTCCGCGACCAAGCGGGCGAGAGCGGCGAGGCCGACTGGCGCCAGTACGAGCACCCGCTGCCGGAGGTTCTCGTCGCGTTGGCTTCGGCCTTTCCCGGTGCTTTCTACGACGTCGGCGCGAATTCAGGCTTCTACTCAATCCTGCTCGGTCGGCTCGGCCTGTCCGAGACTTTGGTGTGCGTCGAGGCGATGCCCCCGATAGCCACGGCCTGTCAGCGCAATCTGACCTTGAACAAGGTCGAGGCAAGTGTCGTCCAGGTTGCCCTCAGCGACACCACCGGAACCGCCACTCTCTACATCCCGTCGGACCATCACCGCAAGCTCGAGACCAGCTGCTCGCTCGACCCCGACTTCAAATCCGAGGCCACCGAGACCATCGAGGTGCCCACCCTCACCCTCGATGCGCTGCACGCCGAGCGCGCCCATGAGCACGTGAGCCTGGTCAAGATCGATGTCGAAGGGGCGGAGCACCTCGTACTCGCCGGCGCCGACGAGCTGATCCGCCGGGAGCGCCCGGTGCTGACGGTCGAGATTCTGCCCCGGGCGCCGTTCGAGAAGGTCGAGGGCCTCCTCGCACGGCATGAGTACTCACTGGTGCCGCTTCTCGCGCACGGGCCGGGCGAGCCGACCAAGCAGGCGCGCTTCATCGAGGGCGCCTGGAACCAGGCGGCAGTGCCGGACGAGCGCCTGGCCGACGTGCTGGCCGTCATCGCCGACGCTACGGCTAGGGCCGGGCGTGCCGTCGCGGACCTGGACCCCTACCGAGCGCTTGCTATCGAACTAGCGGCGCTGTCGATCGAGCGCGATTCCCTGCGCGAGGAGCTCGAGAGCAGCGATGAGCGTCGTCGTGCGACGCTGGCCGAGGCGGCGCTGGAGGAACTGCGCACGCACTTGCGGGACCTGCAGGGCTACATTGAGGAACTCCAAGCCAAGGAAGCTCAACTCGACGATCTGCGCGCCCACCACGCCGAACTTGAGCCCTACATCCTCGGGCTGCAGGACGACTTGACCGAAGCGCAGAACACTGTCGCAGCGCTGACGGCGGAACTGACCGGGCGATCAGGAGCACCGGCATCGGGGACAGGGCGGATCGTGCGCAAGCTGCGGGCGGCCACCGGCTCCCACAGGGCCTAACCCAGGCGTTCCGCCGTCCCGGCGGGAGCGGCCGCCTGGTCCTCGGGTGACATCGCCTCCTCTGCCGCCTCGCCGTCTCGAATGAGCACGGCGCTTGCCGCGAGCAGCGCGATCTGCAACACCAGCGCCGAGCGAACCGGCAGCGACAGCGACGACTCCTGCCCCCCGAGCAGGCAGAAGGTCACGAAGATGATCAGGCCCCATTGCCGGTCGAAGCGAACCGCTCGGACAGCGATCAGTGCCATCACAAAGATCAGCATCGCGAGGGTGAGCAGTCCTACGAGGCCGGATTCACCCACCGCCTGCATCATCATGTTGTGCGACGTGGTGGGCGCCCACGGCAGGTTGAGCGGCGCCAGGTAGTCCGGCGAGAGGAATTCCGGGCCTCGGCCCACGAACGGGCTCTGCTCGAACTCCGACTGCGCCAGGCCCCAGGGGATGCCGCGGCCGTTGAAGGTGTAGCCGAGTGTCTCGGTGATGATCACGGGGACCGTGATCATCAGGCCAGCGACAGCGGCGATGGCCGGCGGTACCCAGTCCCAGCCCCGGCGCTGCAGCGGCAACAGGGCGACCACGAGCCCGCAGCCAGCTGCGACCGCGGACGTCCGGCTCTGCGACCACACCAGCGCCAACGCTGACGGCACAGTGATTCCCAGCAGGATCGCCCAGAAGCGCCGAGGATCGGCGATCCGGTCCAGTCGATCCGTGATGAGCTGGCGGATCGACAGCGCGACGGCCAGACCGGCGAATATGCCCATCGTGTTGGGGTGCGGCATCACTCCGCGCAGCTGGTCGAGGCCGAAGAGGGCCCGATCCTGCGCGGGTTCGATGAAGAGCCCGTAGCTGTAGACGCCCAGTTCGGCCAGTACGCCCGCGGCCAGGCCCGCCCAGGTGACCGCGGCCAGCGCGAGCAGGGCGGCCCACCGCACCGTCGAAGGCGGCAGCAGCGTGGCGGCCCACGCCGACACCCCGACCACGATTGCGAACGCCAGCTGGCCCAGGACGATCGGCTGTCCGCGCAGCATGCCGAGGAGTTCCGGAGCTGCCATGGCGACGGCAGCGGTGATTCCGAGCCACAGTGCGAGGTCTGGCGGACGATACCTGAGCAGGACCCAGACTCCGAGCGCCGTCGCCGCCACTGCCACGGCCGCGTAGCCAGCCGCTGGCAGACCCAGGCGGCCGAACCCGAAAGCGGCGGCCAGGAAGACCAGGGCGATCACCGCGGCGCGCGTGGGGAGGGCGGCAGTCATGCGGCCAGTGTAGGAGGGCGCCTCTGCCGTCATCGGAGGATCGCCATGGGGATCTGCGCCGCGAGCAGTCCGGCGCCCAGAGAAATGCCCAGATAGGCGGGGCCGCGCCAGGACCACTGCCGCGCGGGGGCCGAGACCACCGACTTGCGTGCGGTGGCTCGTCCCGGGTCCGCCAGGTCCCAAACCTGCAACATGAAACCGGAGAACGTGGTGAGCGCGCCGCAGAAGCCCACCCCGAGGACCAGCGTCACCGTCTGGCTTACCGGTAACCGAAGGCTCAGTCCCGTGAGGGCGCCGAGGATGACCGAGCCCGCGATGTTGACGCTCAGCGTGCTGATGGGCCAGCCGGCACCCCAGCGATGCACCGTCCAGAGGTCAGTCAGATAACGCGCCACGGCACCCAGGGCACCGCCCAGCGCGACGGCGACGAGGGCGAGGGCACTCACGCCTGCTCCGATTCGGCGAGTTCGTCAGTCGCCGCCCTCAGGTTGCCGGGCACGCCCAGGTACCAGCCGAGCGACAGCAGCAGCAGCCCAAGGGCACACGACGCGGCCAGATACGCCATGGCCTGCAGGATTCCTTGCGCGTCGGCCAGGTTCACCGCGTCCACCATCATGGTCGAGAACGTCGTGAACCCGCCCAGAACCCCGGTGATGAGTAATGGCCTGACCCAGTCCGCCGGGCCCCGGCCGAGGATCTCGCGGTGGGACAGGAACCCGCCCAGCAGCCCCAGCACGAAGCAGCCGACCAGGTTCACGGCGAAGATGGCGACCGGCCAGGAACCTGTGGGACTCGGCCAGATCGTCTCGATGGCGTACCGCAGGGTCGCGCCTGCCGCACCGCCCACGGCAACGGCCGCCACCAGCCGGAAGGGTGGCGACCAGCCGCCGCTCATGCGTCGCGGCGCAGGAACAGCAGCCAGCCCGCAAGCAACGCCACCAGAGTCGTCCCGAAGAAGATGGCAGCGTTGGGAAGCATGCGCTGACCCTCGACGAACATCGCCCCCGAGGTCATGGGCAGCGCCTTGTCCAACCACGGGAACTTGCCGCCCAGGAACTCGAGCAGCAACTGCTCGATCAGCAACGTCCAGAGCAGCACGAGCACGATCGACAACGCCTGGTTGCGGGTGATGACCACTAAGGCGAAAACAATCAGGCAGTAGGCCAGGGAGTACGCCAAGGCCCGCAGTGCATAGAGGCCCACAGCCGGGTCGATGGTGAAGTCCACGTACTGCGGGAATACCCGGGCGACGGCCACGGCCACGAGCATCGACGCGAAGACGAAGGCCAGGATCCACAGCGAGATGACCCACAGCTTGCCCAGCATCACGTTGGACCGTCGGGGGAACGAGGACAGGGTCAGCCGGATCATGCCGAAGCGGTACTCACCGCCGAACGACTGCGCGGCCATGACCGAGACCGGAACAAGCACGATGGGGCTGTAGGCCAGGGCGATGATCGAGGTCAGGCTTCCCTTGCCGATGCGCTCGCCGGTCTGCGGGTCGAGGTTGGCCAGAGCCGACAGCGCCGCGGCCATCGCCCCGGCCAGGATGAGTGACAGCGCCAGAATGATCCAGGTCGAGCGGATCGTGCGCACCCTGCGGTTCTCGTACGTGACGATGGCCATCAGTTCTTGTCCTCCCGCTCGGCGTACGGACTGTCCGATCGTTGGACGACCGTCACGTCCTCGACTACGCCGTCGCCGCCGTTGCCCGCTTCGACGACGGTGCCGCCTTCGCCGCTGCCGACGGCCGGATCGAGCTCCTCGCCGGTCGGTCCCAGGCCGAGCACAAACTCCTGCTCCGAGTTCGTCAGCTCGAGGAACGCCTGCTCGAGGCTGGCGGTCCGCCGAGTGAGCTCCCAGATGCGCGCGTTGGCTTGGAAGGCGATGTCGCCGAGCTGCTCGGGGGACATCCCAACGATGGACAGCCCGTCGTCGCCCTCGCGGACCGCATTGAACCCAGCGACCGCGACCGCGTCGATGATGGCCTCGCGCTCCGGGCTGCGGGCGAACACGTCGTTGCGCGTGCTGCGGGCCACGAACTCCGGCATGGACTCGTCGGCGATGAGGCTGCCCTTGGCGATGACGATCACATGGTCGGCCATCAGCTGCATCTCGTTGAGCAGATGGCTCGACACGAACACGCAGTTGCCGTCAGCGGCGTAGGCGCGCAGGAACTCGCGCAGCCACTGGATCGACTGCGGGTCCAGTCCGTTGGCCGGCTCATCGAGCAGCAGCACCTTGGGCTCGGCCAGGATCGCCCCGGCGAGGCCCAGCCGCTGCGCCATGCCCAGGCTGAAGCCCTTGGGCCGCTTCTTGGCCACCCCGCCCAGTCCCATGAGCTCGAGCACCTCGTCCACCCGCGCCTTCGATGCTCCGCTGGCCGCTGCGAGCATTCGCAGGTGATTGCGCGCCGTCCGGCCGGGGTGGAAGGTCTTGGCATCTAGGTGAGCGCCCACGACCTTGGCCGGGACGTCGGTCTCGCGCAGCTTGAGGCCGTCCCACAGCGTGAGGCCGGTGCCGCGGTCGAGGCCCAGCATGAGCCGCATGGTCGTGGACTTGCCGGATCCGTTGGGGCCGAGGAAGCCAGTGACGACTCCGGGCTCGATGGTGAAGCTGAGGTCGTCGACGGCACGCACCTTGCCGTAGGACTTGCTCAAATTCATTGCCTGGACGGTCATGTCACCCCTTCAGGCTCTTCACCCCTGTCCGACTGGCAGGTGTGCTGACGCGAGGCTAACCCGCAGGACGGGCCAAACCCCGACGGCGCGCCACGAGGAACGAGCAGCGGCGCTAGCCTGACGACCATGCCCACCTATCAATACGTGTGCCGCGACTGCGAGCACCGCTTCGAGGCGGTGCAGTCGATCCACGACGCGAACCTGACCGAGTGCCCGGAGTGCGGCGGACCCATCAGGCGCGTGCTCTCGCCGGTGGGCGTCACCTTCAAAGGTTCGGGGTTCTACCGGACGGACAGCCGCGAGGGCAAGAAGTCCACTGCATCCAAGACTGCGGGCGCGGGTGCGCCCAGTGGTGCGTCCGACACGTCGACGGCCGCTGCCAAGGGGTCCGGCGGGGGCACTGGCAGCTCGGACTCGTCGGCGGCGTCCGGGGGGTCGAAGGACTCCGGCGGCGGGTCCACGGGCAGCGCAGCTGGTTCGGGCGGTTCTGGCAGCCCGGGTTCATCCTCGGGCGGCGGGGGAACCACCGGCAGCTGAGTCGCTCACCGTCTGTGGATAACGTCCGAGGCAGCCACCGGGCGGACGTAGCGTGGAAGCGTGGCTGCTCTCTCCCGCGTCGTCCGGCGGCACCGGCGCGTGCTCGCGTTCGCCCTGACCTTCCTCGGCGTCCTCATCGGCCTGTCTGCGGTCCGCGAACGACCCCAGCTTCGCCCAATGGCGGTATTCGCCGGCGATCTGCCGGCGGGGCACGTCCTCGCACCTGCCGACGTGCGGACGCTGAGCGTGGCCGCTGAGACGGTCCCCAAGGGGGCTCTGTCCGCGGCGGCCGACGCGAATGGCCAGACACTGGCAGGACCGGTGTCGGCGGGCGAGCCGGTAACGGCAGCACGAGTTCTCGGCCCTGGCCTGCTCACGGGCTCGCCGCCCGGGATGGTGGCGCTGCCGGTGCGCCTCGACGAGGCGGCCGACTCGGCGTTCGTGCGTCAGGGCGACGTAGTCGACGTGGTCTCTGCGCCGCGCGGGGCGGGAGTCGACTCGACCGTGGCATCGACGTCTTCGACCGCGCGGACCGTGGCACGGGCTGTGCGAGTCCTGGCAGTTCCTGGGGAGTCCGGCGCTGGTGGCACGTTCCTGGGCGGCACTGGCGCAGGTTCCCCGGAGGGTTCCGTCATCATCGTGGCCGTGGATTCGGCCACCGCAGCGACGCTGGCCGGACTCGCCGGGACCACCCGGCTCGCGGTGTTGTTGCGGGGCAGCTGACGGGTGCTGCCGCATCGCTGCTGATCAGGCGGCGATACCCTGCACCCTGGGAGTCCAACAGCGCTCAACGCGGCGACGCAGGTACGCGTGGAGCGGTCCGTGTGCAACGCGTGCGAGGGAGACTGCAGTGAAGATCTACCGCGGCTTCAAGGAGTTCATGTCCGAGGGCAACGCCCTCGAGATGGCCGTCGCCTTCGTACTCGGCGCGGCCTTCACGATGCTGGTCGAGAGCCTGACGGACAACCTGGTCAAACCGCTCGTCGGCCTGCTGCTCGGCGGCGGGATCGAGGCTGGCACCATCACGATCGACGGCCAGGTCATCAACTTCACCGCGATGATCAACGCCTTCATCACCTTCTTCATCACGGCCGTGGTGATCTACCTGATCTTCGTCCACCCGATGAACGCCCTGCGGGAGCGGCGCAACAAGGGCAAGGCCGAGGCACTGACCGAGCAGGACTACCTGCGCGAGATCCGCAACTTGCTGGCCGGACGCCAGGCCGACGAGGATGCCGAAGACGCCGAGGACTCGGCCACCGCAAAGGCAAAGTCCCCATCCGACCCGGATGGGGCCGGCACCGCGGGGTAGGCACGAAGTCAGCCGTGGTGCGGCGGCCGGTCCGCGTAGTAGTCCTCGTCCGATCGGGGGGACGCGGTGCCGCCGCCGGCGTCAGCCTCATCGGCGGTGACGTCGGGCAGCGCCTGATCCAAGATCCGCCTAAGCCGCGTGGCCGCTTCGCTCGAGGTGCCGCTCTGCGAAGCGCCCTCGTCCGGTGGGGGACCCGGAGGCCGGGAGTCGTTACCCATGTCACCACCTCGCAGACCCACCTCCGCATAGCGTCGGAGCCATCCGCCACCATATCGCCATGACTTCACGCGTGATCCTCTTCGGCGCGACCGGCTACACCGGCACGCTCATCGCCGAGGCCCTGGCGCGCAACGGCACACCCCGGGTCGTGCTCGCCGGCAGGAACAGCCAGCGCCTGCGCACCCTCGCCGCGACACTTGAAGAAGCGCACGACTGGACGTGCGACATCGCCGAGGCCGATGCCTCGGAGTATGCGGAAGTGGCCGACTTGATCGGTTCGGCGGATGACGTGCTCGTGTCGACCGTCGGCCCGTTCACCCGCTATGGCAAGCCGGCCATCGAGGCAGCCACCAGCGCCGGCGCGATCTACCTCGACAGCACCGGGGAGCCGCCGTTCATCCGGCGGGTCTTCGAGCACTACGGCCCGCGCGCCAAGCGGACCGGCGCGACCCTGCTCACCGCCTTCGGCTACGACTACATCCCCGGCAACCTCGCCGGGACCCTTGCCTTGCGCCAGGCCGCGGACAGCGGATTCGTGCCGACCAGGGTGGACGTGGGATACTTCGTGCCGACGACCGGCACGACTCAGCGCTCCGTGAGCAGCGGCACCGTGGCAAGCACGCTCGCCATCCTGAGCGAACCGGGCTTCGCATGGCACGAGGGCGCCATTCACACCGAGCGTCCAGGCGCGTCCGTGCGCAGCTTCGTGGTGGACGGCCGCGAACTCGACGGCCTCTCGCTGGGCGGAACGGAGCACTACACGCTCCCGGCGATCGACCCCCGACTGCGCGACGTGAACGTCTACCTCGGATGGGCCGGTTCCCGGACGCGGACCGTGTCGCAGGTGGGCGCAGTGCTCGAGCCGCTCACCAAGGTGCCCGTGCTACCGAAGCTGGCCTCGTCGATGGCCAGCCGAATCGCGCCGACGGCGAGCGGCGGCCCCTCGGCCGCGGACCGATCGGCCGGCAGCACCCTGGCCATCGCCGAGGTCTTCGCCGGCGATCGGCTGGTCGCCCGGGTCCGCGTCGGCGGTCCCAGCCCCTACGACCTCACCGCGGAACTGCTCGCCTGGGCCGCGGCCGGTGCACAGGCCGGCGCCGTGGTCACGTCGACGGACGGCACAGGCGAGAGCAGGACAGAGGTAGCGGGGGGCGGCA
>JBIRBF010000045.1:0-15708 GCA_044326505.1 Candidatus Nanopelagicales bacterium
CCCATCACACTTCCGGTTGCGTCCCCGCCGTTCGCGGCCGTGGGCGGTGAACTGAAGACAACCGCGTGCGTGAGTTCCGGCCACCTCGCGTGGCTGAGCCAGCACATCGGCGATACCGAGAACCTCGAGACGC
Organism: Candidatus Nanopelagicales bacterium; assembly: GCA_044326505.1. Taxonomy (GTDB): domain Bacteria; phylum Actinomycetota; class Actinomycetes; order S36-B12; family UBA10799; genus JACJWR01. The sequence continues at coordinate 134 of JBIRBF010000045.1, forward strand.
TGGCCATGCTCGAACGCACGGCAGACACACTGACGGCGCTGCAGCGGGCGAACCCGAGGGCGATCGTCAGCGATGCGCATCCTGGCTACCTGTCCCGTGGCTGGGCGGCTCGCCGCGCCGCGGCAACGGGCGCGGCCCACCTGCTCGTACAGCACCACCATGCCCACCTGGCATCGTTGCTCGCCGAGCACGGCATTGCGCCCGACGCACAGGTGCTGGGCGTGGTGTTCGACGGGACCGGATACGGCGAGGACGCGACGGTCTGGGGCGGCGAGCTGCTGCTCGGCTCGTATGCCGGTGTTCGTCGCGTCGGTCACCTGCGCCCGGTGCTGCTACCCGGCGGCGACGCGGCCGTTCGGCACCCCTCCCGCTCCGCGCTCGCCCATCTGGTCGCGGCCGATCTGCCGACCGCCAGATCGGCACCGGCCCTGGCCATGGGCGAGGCCTCCTCCGCGCTCGTCCTGCGAATGATCGCCACCGGGTCGCACTGCACCTCGACCTCCAGCGTGGGCCGGCTGTTCGACGCCGCGTCGTCGCTGCTCGGCATCCGGCACGAGGCGGACTACGAAGGGCAGGCCGCGATCGAGCTCGAGGCAGCGGCCGCTCGCGCGCGCGCCGGCGTTCCAGCGCGCATACCGGATTCGGCGCCGGGGGCCCGTCGGGAAGGCGACATGGTCATCATCGACCCGACGTCGATGCTCGCCGCCGCGAGCAGCGCCGCCGCGGCCGGGGCAGACGTGCCGCAGGCCGCGCTGGCCTTTCACGAGGCCCTCGCAGACGCGGTGGCGCACGCGGTCGGCCTGGTCGCGCAGGAGCATGAGTTCGCCGCGGTCGGGCTGACCGGCGGCGTTTTCGCCAACGCCATCTTGAGTCTGGGTTGTCTCGAGCGACTGTCCAGTGCACGCTTGCCGGTATTGACCCACGGAGTCGTGCCGCCCAACGACGGCGGTCTGGCCCTCGGACAGGTCGCGGTAGCGGCCGCAGGCGGAGCGCGCGAGGCGCTGCCGCAACGGCCATAACGCAGGGAGACCATCGTGTGTTTGGGAGTGCCAGGCAAGATCGAACGGATCTGGGACGCCGACGGCACCCGGATGGCCGAAGTGGACTTCGGCGGCGTGCGCAAAGAGGTATGCCTGGCGTACCTGCCCGACATCGGCGTCGGCGACTACACGATCGTCCACGTGGGCTTCGCGCTGACCAAGCTCGACGAGGCGTCGGCGCTCGAGACCCTCGAGCTCATGCGCAGCGTGGGCCTGCTCGACGATGAATTCGGCATCGTGCCCGAGACAACCAACCGGGTGGAGACCGCATGAAGTACCTCGACGAGTTCGGCGACCCCGAGCTCGCCCGCGGACTGCTCGACGACATCGCCCGGACCGTCACCCGGCCCTGGGCGATGATGGAAGTCTGCGGCGGGCAAACCCACACGATCATCCGCAACGGCATCGACCAGCTGCTGCCCGACGGGATCGAACTCATCCACGGGCCCGGCTGCCCGGTGTGCGTCACGCCGCTGGAAACCATCGACCGCGCGCTGGCCATCGCCGCTCGGCCGGATGTGATCTTCTGCAGCTTCGGCGACATGCTGAGGGTGCCCGGCACATCCACCGACCTGTTCGGCGTCAAGAGCCGCGGGGGCGACGTGCGGATCGTCTACTCGCCGCTCGACGCGGTGCGGATCGCCGCGGATAACCCGGACAAACAGGTGGTCTTCTTTGGTATCGGCTTCGAGACCACCGCACCGGCCAACGCGATGACGGTCAAGCTGGCCAAGCAGCAGAACCTGCCCAACTTCTCGCTGCTCGTGTCGCACGTGCTGGTCCCGCCGGCGATCTCGGCCATCATGGACTCGCCGTCATGCCGGGTGCAGGGGTTCCTGGCCGCCGGGCATGTCTGCACCGTGATGGGGATGTCGGAGTACGAGCCGCTGGTTGCCAAGTACCAGGTGCCAATCGTGGTGACGGGTTTCGAGCCTCTCGACGTGCTCGAAGGGATCCGGCGCACCATCCTGCAACTCGAGCAGGGCGAGGCCACACTCGACAACGCCTACCCGCGGGCGGTGCAGCCGGAGGGCAACCCGGCCGCGCAGGCCGTCGTGCGGGAGGTCTTCACCACCTGCGACCGGGCCTGGCGCGGTATCGGCGTGATCCCGCAGTCGGGCTGGCGGTTGTCCGAGGCGTACGCCGACCTCGACGCCGAGCTGCGCTTCGACGTCACCGACATCCGCACCGAGGAATCCGGCCTCTGCCGTTCCGGGGAGGTGCTGCAGGGGCTCATCAAACCGTTCCAGTGCGAGGCGTTCGGCAAGGAGTGCACGCCCCGGTCGCCGCTGGGCGCACCCATGGTGTCGTCCGAGGGGGCGTGCGCGGCGTACTACCAGTTCCGGCGGCTCGAGTCCCCGGTGGCGTCGTGAGCAGCCTTTCGGCGGACGACGCAGGCGGTCTCGGTGCCGAGGAGGGGCGACTGGACCTCGCTGACTGGTCCTGCCCGCTGCCGCTGCGCGACCACCCGACGATCGTCATGGGTCACGGCGGTGGCGGCCGACTCTCCAGCGAGCTGATCGAGCACCTCTTCCTGCCCGCATTCGCCGGGGCGCCCCTGACCGGCCTGCTCACCCAGCTCGGCGACGCGGCAGTGATCGACGGCGGCGCCCTGGGCGGTGTGCTCGACGGCGGATCGCCGGCAGCCTCCGCCGCGGCCGCTCCGCGCCTTGCGTTCACCACTGACTCGTACGTCGTTCGGCCCCGGTTCTTCCCCGGCGGCAACGTTGGTGACCTGGCGGTCAACGGCACGGTGAACGACCTCGCCGTGAGCGGAGCGGTGCCACTGGCGCTCTCGGTCGGCGCGATCCTCGAGGAGGGCATGCCGCTTGATGAGCTGGCCCTCATCGCCGAGACGATGGGCCGGGCAGCCCGCACCGCCGGCGTCTCGATCGTCACCGGCGACACGAAGGTGGTCGACGCGGGCCACGGCGACGGGGTGTACCTGAACACAGCAGGCATCGGGGTCGTGCCAGCGGGCGTGGATCTTGGACCGCACCAGGTGCGACCCGGCGACGTCGTGCTCGTCTCGGGGCCCATCGCGGCGCACGGCGTGGCCGTGCTGAGCGTGCGGGACGGCCTCGAGTTCGGCTCCGCCATCGTGAGCGACACCGCCCCCCTCACCTCCCTGTGCACCGAGCTCATCGCCTGCGGCGGCCTGGCCATGATGCGCGACGCGACCCGTGGCGGGGTGGCGGCGAGCCTGAACGAGATCGCAGTTGCGAGCGGTACCGGCATCACCCTGGTTGAGCGCAGCATCCCGGTAGCCGATGACGTTCGCGCCGCCTGCGGGTTCCTGGGCCTGGACCCGCTGTACATCGCCAACGAGGGCACCCTGGTGGCCTTCGTGCGCCCCGACCGGGCAGAGGCCGCCCTTGCCGTCATGCAGGCCCACCGGTCCGGGGCGGCCCGCATCGGTTCGGTCACGGACTCGAACCCGGGCATCGTCGTCGCGCGAACCGGGATCGGCGGCACCCGGGTGGTGGACCTGCCGTTGGCCGAGCAACTACCGCGCATCTGCTGACGCCGGCACCACTAGGCTTGCCCCATGTCCAAAGTCCTAGCCTCCCTGCCCGTCGGCGAGCGCGTCGGGATCGCCTTCTCTGGTGGTCTCGACACCTCCGTCGCGGTCGCCTGGATGCGCGACAAGGGAGCCATCCCCTGCGCCTATGCGGCCGACCTCGGGCAGTACGACGAGCCGGACATCGCGTCGGTACCCGATCGCGCCACGCTGTACGGCGCCGAGGTGTCCCGCCTGGTGGACTGTCGTGCCCAACTGGTCGAGGAGGCCTTCGCGGCGATTGCCTGCGGCGCCTTCCACATCCGCTCCGGCGGTCGCATGTACTACAACACGACGCCGCTGGGCCGAGCCGTGACGGGCACCATGCTGGTGCGGGCGATGATGACCGACGACGTCGATATCTGGGGCGACGGCTCCACGTACAAGGGCAACGACATCGAGCGGTTCTACCGCTACGGCCTGCTCATCAACCCGAACCTGCGCATCTACAAGCCGTGGTTGGACGCCGACTTCGTGTCCGAGCTCGGCGGCCGGACCGAGATGAGCGCCTGGCTCACAGAACGCAACCTGCCCTACCGCGCGAGTTCCGAGAAGGCCTACTCGACCGACGCCAACATCCTCGGCGCGACGCACGAGGCCAAGCGGCTCGAGCACCTCGATGCCTCGATCGAGCTCGTCGAACCGATCATGGGTGTCAAGTTCTGGGACCCGGCGTTGCGGATCGACACCGAGGACGTGACGGTTCAGTTCGCCGGCGGCCGACCGGTCGCCATCAACGGCCACAGTTTCGCCACCGACGTCGACCTGTTCTATGAGGCCAACGCGATCGGCGGGCGGCACGGCCTAGGCATGGCCGACCAGATCGAGAACCGCATCATCGAGGCCAAGAGCCGCGGTATCTACGAGGCCCCGGGGATGGCCCTGCTGTTCATCGCGTATGAGCGCCTGCTCAACGCGATCCACAACGAGGACACCCTGGCCAACTACCACGCCGAGGGCCGCCGCCTCGGCCGGCTGCTCTACGAGGGCCGCTGGCTGGACCCGCAGGCGCTGATGCTGCGTGAGTCCCTGCAGCGCTGGGTCGCCGGCCAGGTGACGGGTGAGGTGACTCTGCGCCTGCGCCGCGGCGAGGACTACTCGATCCTGGCCACCCGCGGGCCGCACCTGTCCTACCACCCCGACAAGCTGTCGATGGAGCGCAACGATGATGGCGCCTTCGGCCCGATGGACCGAATCGGGCAGTTGACCATGCGCAACCTGGACATCGCGGACACCCGATCCAAGCTGGAGCTGTACTCAGCCATGGGACAGCTGCCCGAGCGGCAGGCACACCTGGTCGGGGAACTCGAGCCGGGCGGCGCCGCAGCGATCGCGGCCTCCGTGGGCGAGGCCACCGGCGACGAGGTCGAGGACGCGGAGGATGCCCTCGACCGCGCCGCTTTCGACTTCGGCGCCGACTAGCCTGGCGGGCGATCCCGCCGCCGCGCACAATGGGGGCGAAGGCGCGACCACCGGGGAGGCACAGTGGATCAGGACTACCTGCTCCGCTGCCTCCGGGCCTGCGGCGACGCCGAAGTCGACTACCTGCTGGCCCATGGTGGGCGCCATACCCAGACGGCCGTGTGGTTGCAGTCCGAGAAACGACTGCAGCGCATCGCCCAACTACCCGAGGCAGTCCGCCGGCGGTTCATTGCCGACGCCCTGCACCGCGGACGGGACGCAGCTGACCAACTCACTGCGGCCATCTTCGACAGGTACTCGGACGAACTCGGCGACGCCTTCGCCGATCCGACGATCGACCAACTGCGCGCCGCGACACAGCGGCTGACGGAGTCGGTGCCCGTGGGCCTGCTCCGAGTCGCGCTGGTGACGGTGGTGGTGACTGATCAGCGGGCCGCCCCGCATGCAGCGGCGCTGCTGGCTGCCGGGGACCCGATCCCGCCGCTGCCCGAGCCAACGGCCGAGCCGCACCCCGATCCCCGGCCGACGGACGGCGCTGCCAAAGACCCGGCGGACGACCCAGAGGCGGGGACACAGCAGCAGAACAACGACGCCGAACCCGGCCGGGACGACGAGGGCCCGGACTCCCCACCCGCGGACCCGACGCAGGATGCAGTGAGCACGCTGGCCGCAGCCGATCACTCCGTACTGGACCGAATCATCATCGCGGAATGCATCGCCGCAGCCGCGTCGGCGAGCAGCGCGCTGTCGCCGGTCGACCTCGGCGCCGCCATTACCGAGCTGTTGCAGCTCGATCCATTACGGGCCCGGTCGTGGTACCACGTCGGGTTCGCCCAGGAGCTGGGAGTCGTTCCAGCTGACCTGGGCGATGAGAGCGCCGCGGCTCTCAACGAGGAGCGCCGCAGGTGGCTGCTCGTCGGGCGCCTGAGCGCCCGGCTGCGCCTGGATCCGCAGGCGCTGCGCCGGATCCCTGAAGCGGAGTTGGGCGACCTCGTGGCGATAGCCGCCGATGCCCTCCTCGGCCTACATCTGGCCCGGCCCATCGTGCGGGCGCTGCTGGAGCGCGACCCCCGGTCAGCGGCGGTGGTCCTGCGCGAACGCCGCCCGATGCAGCCGTTCCGGGATGCAGCGGCGGTGCGTGATGAGTTCGAACTCATCGACATCGGGCTCGCCCACACCAGCGATCGCCTGGCCCAGGGACATGCCAAGTTGGCGCTCGTCCTGGTTGACGCCCTCAACGAGCGGCAACGAGTCCTGGCCGACGAGCTGGTGGGCGAGCTGACGGACGAGCCGGCGACCATGGCTCGCCTGATCGAGGCCCGGGCACGCACCGGGCTTCTGCGGGCACGCGCGCTGCGTCGGGGCGACCGCTTTGGTGATGCGATGGCGGTGCTGGACGAGCTGGATGCCAGTGCGGAGGGCTCGCCGAGCGTGCCAGCGGGAATCGCCGTCACCGCGCGGACGCAGGCTGCCCTGAGTCTGGAGCGCGCGCTCGCGGCGGCGCGATTGGCCAAACTCTCGAATGTGAAACCGGGTCGTGATGCGGCCGAGCGCGACCGCATTATCGCGCGGCTGACACCGGCCGAGCCCCACATCCGGCAGGTGCTCGAAGTCGATCCGCACCAGCCCGACGGGGCCTACCTGGCGGGGGTGCTGGCCGACGCACGTGGTGATACCGCGGCCGCCACCCGGCTGCTGGAGATCGCTGCCGGGGGTGCGGGCGACACCGATTGGAGCCCCGGGTTCCAGTCGCGGGTGCTGCGGGCCTGGGCGCTCTCGGCGCTGGCGGACCCCGACACCGGCGCCGACGGTCCCGCCGTGGGTGCCCTCATGCGCGCCAGCGAGCGGGGGCGCTTCCTCACCCGCGACGAGGTCGATCGCGTCCTGTCAGCTCTGCTGATTCTCGGCTCGCCCCACCTGGCCGGCTTCGTCGCCTCGCTGCGCATCTACCCGACCAACCGCGTGCTCCCCGCGGAGCGCTTGGCCGAGGTGGCTATCGAGGCACCCCATACAGCGTCGTCGGTTGCCGCCCTGCACCGGCACGTGCCCCAGGCAGATCGGCTCGAGCTGCTGCACCTGTGCGCCGCCGCGGCCGCGCAGCGCGGCGACGACGAGCTGCTCGCAGACATCCTCGATGCGATCGACGCCACGCTCCGCGAAGGCGGCCGCAACCACCGCGTCTGGCGGGACTGGGCGCAGCTGCTGCAGGCCGACCAGGAGCTGCGCCAGGCCCTCGGCCCGGAGCCGGTCATCGACTGGATGGTGCGATGCGCCGAGAACGTCGATGATCGGGAGCTGGCCGCCCGGATCGCGTTGGATGCCTTCGCCGAACTCCCGCGTCAGCCGGAGCAGGCTGTGCTGGCCGGCGAGTTGGCTGAACTGGTCGCCCGGGGACACGGAGCGCTCGCCGCCGATGGGCTTCGGGAAGAGATCGACATCATGTTCATGCCCCGGGCTGTTCGCGACCGATCCCTGCCCACCGGGCGGACGGCCGTCCCCGTGCGACAGGCGCGGGTGCTGTTCATCGGCGGCGACGAGCGGCAGGCGAAGCTGCACCGGCTGGTGGAGGCCGAATTGGCCACCCGGCGGGACCTGCACGTCGAAATCACCTGGCAGCACCCCGGCTGGTCGCCGAACTGGGTACCGGAGGCGGACCGCGCCGCCCGGAACATGGATTCAGCCGACATCTTGGTGCTGATGCCGATGGTCCGGACTAACTTCGGCCGTCGCATTCGCAAGGTGGCAGGCGAGAAGCACTTGCGCTGGCACGCCTGCACAGGAGTGGGCGCTCATTCGATCGCGAAAGCCATCGCCGAGGCCGCGGAATTCTCCGCGTCACGCCACGAGCCAGTTGAGTGAGGTATATGGACCCCTGGGGTGCGCATATACCTCGTTGATCATGGCGAAACTGGTGGCCAGGGGCGGGATCGAACCGCCGACCTTCCGCTTTTCAGGCGGACGCTCGTACCAGCTGAGCTACCTGGCCCTGTTCCAGTGGTGGAACAGCAATGGGCCGGTATTCCGGCCCATTGGCGACCCCGACGGGACTCGAACCCGCGACCTCCGCCGTGACAGGGCGGCGCGCTAACCAACTGCGCTACGGGGCCATGCACGACTGTGCGTGACCGTACCCCCAACGGGATTCGAACCCGCGCTACCGCCTTGAAAGGGCGGCGTCCTAGGCCGCTAGACGATGGGGGCCTGCGCATTCCGACATTCCGGTGAGAGCAATGGAATCATACGGGACGCCCGCAGCCGCCGTCCGCCCGGGGGCGGCAATCTCCGGCGCCGCGGTCAACCATGCCCATCACGTCCCCGGCGCGACTACCGTTCGACCCATGGAATTCAACTCCTCCGAACGCAGCACCCTTGGCGTCGAAGTCGAGTACTGGGTGGTGGACGACATCACCGGCCTGCCGGTCGCCTGTTCTGTCGACGTGCTGGCCGAGGCGGGCGCCCCCTACGGCGGCGAGCACCCGAAGGCCAAACACGAACTGTTCCAGTCCAGCATCGAAGTCATCACGGGCATCTGCGAGACACCCGCCGAGGCGCGCGCCGACCTGCAAGCGACCATCGACGAACTGCAGCCGCTGCTCGACGTCCGCGGCGTGTCGTTGATGTCCTCGGGCACCCACCCATATGTCGAGTGGGACGACCTGATGATCACCCCGAACGAGCGCTACAACCGCTTGGTCGAGACCATCGCGTGGCCGGCCCAGCGCCTGATGATCCACGGCGTCCACGTCCACGTGGGCGTGCGCTCGGCCGAGAAGTCCATCGCGACGGTGAACGGCTTGACCACATATCTGCCGCACCTCTTGGCCCTGTCGGCCTCAAGCCCTTTCTGGGAGGGCTCGGATACCGGCATGGCCAGCGTGCGCACCAAGATCTTCGAGATCATGCCCACCGCCGGGCTGCCGCCCCGGCTGGACGGGTGGGAGGAGTTCGAGCTCTTCCTCGACGCCCTCATCCGCGCCGGCAGCATCTCGACCGTGCGCGAGGTCTGGTGGGACATCCGCCCGCACCCCGGCTTCGGCACCGTCGAGCTGCGCATGTGCGATGGCATCCCCTCGCTAGAAGAGGTCACCGCAATCGCCGCGCTCGCCCAGTGCATCGTGACGTGGTTCGACGAGCTCATCGACGCCGGCGCCGAGCTGCCGCTGCGGCGTCCGTGGGCAGTGCGCGAGAACAAGTGGCGCGCTGCCCGCTACGGCCTTGAAGCACGCCTGATCGTCGACGACCAGGGCAACACCAAACCGCTCACCGAGGAGCTGAACGAACTCGTCGAGCATCTGCGGCCGATCGCCGACCGCCTCGGCTCGCGGGCCGAACTGGACCTGGTGCCCAAGATGATCGCGCGCGGAGCGTCCTACCAGCGGCAGCTCGCGCTGACCGCTGACGGCGCCTCGCTACGCGATGTCGTCGCCGCTCTGGCGGCGGAGCTGGAGGACGGGCTGGCACCGTGAGCCCGGGCAGTCCCAATCCAGCACCGCCGACCCCCGCTGCCGGGGGACCGCCGGAGATGCCCAGCGGCCGGCCCTACGACGCCCAGCTGGCGCCGCTGGACCTGTCGAACTTCCTCCGCCGGCACGGTCCGTCCCTGGTGGACTTCCGGCGCGACCTGCACCGGCACCCGGAGCTGTCATATCGGGAGCGCGCCACCACCGACAAGCTGTGCAACTGGCTGCGCGCCAACGGCCTGAACCCGGTGGTGCTCGCCAGCGGTACCGGAGTCGTGTGCGACATCGGCGCGGGCGACGGTCCGATCGTGGCCCTGCGCGCAGACATCGACGCCCTCGCCATGGACGACATGACCGACTCGGAGTACACCTCGCGCACTCCCGGGGTTGCCCATGCCTGCGGTCACGACGTGCACACAGCAATCGTGCTCGGCACCGGCATCGCGCTGCAAGCGCTCGACGACCTGGGGCGGCTGCCCGGCCGCGCACGCCTGATCTTCGAACCCGGCGAGGAGAGCGTCCCGGGGGGCGCGATCGAGGTCGTCAAGGAGGGCTGGCTGGACTCGGTCGGCGTCATCGTCGGGCTGCACTGCGACCCGAAGACCGACCTGTTCCATGTGGGCACCAGAGTTGGCGCGATCACCTCCGCCTCCGACACGGTCGAGATCGTCCTGCGCGGGCCCGGCGGCCACACCGCCCGGCCCGAGCGGACCGTGAACATGGTGGAGCTGGCCGCCCGGGTGGTTCAGGAGGTGCCACAGCGATTCGCCGAGCTCGCCGCCACCATCGGCATCACCCGGCTGGTGTTCGGGGCTCTGCACACCGGCGATGCGCCAAACGTCATCCCCGGCCTGGCACGGATGCGGGGGACGATGCGCACGCCGTCACGGGCCATGTGGGATGCCGCTCCGGAGGTGCTGCGCCAGGCGCTGGAGCAGGTGCTCGAGGGGTCCGGCGCAGAGTGGGAGTTGATCTACAACCGCGGCATCCCGCCGGTCATCAACGATGCCGATGCCATCACCATCGTCGACGACGCGGCCCGCTTGATGCTCGGCTCGGACGCGGTCGTGGAGACCGAGCAATCATGGGGCGGGGACACCTTCGCCTGGTACTTGGAGGAGGTACCCGGCGCGTACGTACGGCTGGGCACCCACGATCCCGGGTCGGCCGGTCCCCGCCTGGACCTGCACGCGTCGACGTTCGACGTGGACGAGCGCGCCATCGGGGTGGGAGTGACCGTGCTGGTCAACACCACCCTGCTCTGGCACGAACGGCACCCCGCCGACGGCGGGACCGGCTGACGCGGCGCTACTTGTCCTCGGGAACGACCACCACCGCGGTTCCGTAGGCGAGGATCTCGGCGAGGCCGTCGGCGACGTCGGAGGAGTCGAAGCGCATGCCGAGCACGGCATTGGCGCCCAGTTGCACCGCATGGTCCATCATCCGCTGCACGGCGTCGGTGCGGGCCGAGTCGACGACCTCGGTGTACTGCGGCACCTCGCCTGCCTTGAGCGACCGGAAGCTGCCCGTGAAGCCCTTGGCGAAGCCCACTGACCGCACCAGCAGTCCCCAGCACAGTCCTATGCCGCGCTCCACCCGGTAGCCGGGCGGCGGGTCGAAGACCGTCGAGGTGTAGATGGTGGTGTGCGGGCTGCTCGGCTGATCCGTCATGGCCAGACGCTAGCGGGCGCGGGCTGCCGGCGCCAGAGGTTTCTTGGGCGACTGAGTCAACGTGTCGACGACGGCCATTCATTGAGCACGAGGTCGTCGAGCGCCAGCCGCTTACGCGGCGCCGCCTCCCGGGTTGCGAAGGGTTCGGGCAGGTCAGCCTGCGGGTCGAAGGTCCCGATGGCCATGACCGCCATCGGCCGCAGCGCGTCGTCGAGGCCAAAGCGCTCGGCGACCTGCTGGCGGTCGAAACCGCCCATCTGGTGCACCGACAGGCCCAGTGACTCGGCCTGCACGGAGATACTGGCGGCGGCCTGGCCGGCGTCGTACTCCGCCCAGAGGCGCGGATTGCCCTCGCTGTCCAGCACCTGTGCAACCACCACCAGCAGTGCACTCGCCCGGCTGGCCCAGGCCAGGTTCCCCCCGCCCAGGCAGCCGTACACGCGGTCGAAGTCCTCAGTGCCGCGGATGCCGACGATGAGCCGCCACGGCTGGTGGTTGCTGGCCGACGGCGTCCAACGAGCGGCCTCGAGCAGGGCCAGGACCTCCGCTTCGGTGATCACGGCAGCGGTGTCGAAACCGCGCGGGCTCCATCGGTTGGCGAGGATGTCGGCGATGGGCACTGCGGTGCTTGGCGCCTTGATGTTCTGCGGGTCAGCGGTCATGTAGCGATGCTAGGCAAGCCAACGCGCAACGGCGACTCGGAGTGGCTCGTGGCAAGGTGACGCCCGTGGCCCCAGCAGCGCTTCCGCCCGGATGCGAGCATATGCCGGGCTACCTCGACCGCGCTGCGCAGGAACAGTTGCTCGAGTCGCTGCGCCGCGCCGTCGCGGCCGCGCCCTTCTTCACCCCCGTGATGCCGCGCACGGGCACGCCCTTCTCGGTCCGGATGACCAACCTGGGATCGCTGGGGTGGATCTCCGACCGGCGCGGCTACCGGTACGAGCACTACCACCCGGCGACTGGCCGACCCTGGCCTGCCATCCCTGCCGAACTGCTGCACGTGTGGCGGGAGTGTGCACCGGGAGCACCTCCGCCGGAGGCCTGTCTGGTCAACCTCTACCGCGGCGACGCCCGCATGGGTATGCACACCGACCGCGACGAGGCCGCGCTCGACGTACCCGTGGTTTCGGTGTCGCTCGGCGATTCGGCGAGGTTCCGCATGGGAGGGCCCGAGCGCGGCGGGCGCACCGCCGGCGTGCGACTGGAGTCGGGCGACGTGTTCGTCTTCGGCGGGGCGTCCCGGCTGAACTACCACGGCATCAGCCGCGTCTACCCCGACACTTCGGATCTGCTGGCCGGCGGCGGGCGGCTGAACCTGACGCTGCGGCGCGTGACTGCCGCCGACGACGGTTGACAGCCGCCAAGCGTGGGCCCCGTCGGACTCGAACCGACAACCTACGGATTAAAAGTCCGCAGCTCTGCCATTGAGCTAGAGGCCCCTTAGGGCGCGGGGCAGCACCGAGGGTCTGGTGCCCCGTCCGTTGCCGCGCGCGATGTTGTGATGATATCCGCACGTTGAGAGCCCATGGCGTCGGCTGCGGGTCACGAGCAGCCAGGGCGCCTGCGGCACGGGTCGTCCTCAGGTGGATACGTCCCGGCGCGCTTCCCGGGGTGAGGCCGCGGAAGTCAGCAGGTTCCGGCCGGGCTCGTGGGTAGGCTGGCGCCCCATCCGCGGAAAGGGACGCACATGCCCAAGAACACGATCTGCCTCTGGTACGACGGGGATGCCGAAGCGGCTGCCAACTTCTACGCCGCCACCTTCCCGGACAGCCAGGTGCTGGGCGTTCAGCACGCGCCGGCAGACAACCCGTCCGGGCGGGCCGGTGACGTCCTGACCGTTGAGTTCACGGTCGCCGGCATCCCCTGTTTGGGTTTGAACGGCGGCCCTGGATTCCCGCAGACCCAGGCCTTCTCCTTCCAGATAGCCACCGACGATCAGGAGGAGACGGACCGTTACTGGGACGCCATCGTGGGTAACGGCGGCGAGGCCAGCCGGTGCGGCTGGTGCCGGGATCGCTGGGGGGTCTCCTGGCAGATCACGCCCCGCGTGCTGATCGAGGCCATGTCAACTGGGGGTGACGTGGCCCGGCGCGCCTTCGAGGCCACGCTGCCCATGCAGAAGATCGACGTGGCCACAATCGAGGCGGCCGCCCGCGGCTGAGCTGCGTCCGGCGCTAGTACTCGCCCTTGATCACGAAGTACGAGCCGCGGATTGTCCCCGCCAGCTTGGACCGCTGCCGGGCGAACTTGAAGTGCGCGGCCAGTTCGGCGGGCTCGACGGTGAAGACGTCCTGGAAACCCACTTCGTACGCCATGAGGGCCTCCGACTCGTGGGCTGCTATCAGCGCATCGATCCTAGGCCAGCACGGGGGCGGTGCGGTCCCCGCGCGCGGACAGCCGGAGCCGACCCCTCGGCACTCCCGGCGGGTTAGGCTGCCGCCCGTCAGCTCATCGGGTCGGGGACGGCGCAACGGCGTGGACCCCGCGGAACTTGTGGACGAGGCGTCTTTGGACAGCACCGCGGAGCGCGAGCTCCACTCCGGACCCGGGCCGGCCGATGGCAGGCTCGCCCGACTGTGCGGAGCACTGGCATCACCACTAGCGGGCGACGACAACTCAATCCTGCTGGGACCCAACTGGTTCGCCTCAGTGATGGGTACGGGGATCATCGCGGTCGCAGGCGCCACCCTCCCCATCCGGCTGCCCGGGCTGGATGCGCTGACGATGGCCGCTTGGGTCCTGTCTGCGTCGATCCTGGCGGTGCTCTGCGTGGCCGTCGGCGTCAATTGGCTGCGCCGGCGGCGGGGCGTCTATGACGTCGCCCACGATCCGGTGATGTCGCAGTTCTTCGGGGCGCCGCCGATGGCGTTCATGACGGTGGGCTTGGGGACGCTGCTGGTCGGCAGCCGAGTCATCGGCCAGGGTCCGGCGCTGGTGGTCGACTGGGTGCTGTGGAGCCTCGGCACCATCGGCGGCCTGGTGACGGCAGCGGTGGTGCCCTTCCTGCTGTTCACCCGTCACAGCGTGCCGAAGGATGGCGCCTTCGGCGGCTGGCTCATGCCGGTGGTGCCTCCGATGGTGTCGGCCTCGACCGGTGCGGCACTGGTGACGCACCTGCCGCCCGGCCAGGGGCAGCAGACGATGCTCTTCGCCTGCTACGCCATGTTCGGCATGACCCTCATCGCTTCGCTCATCATCATCACCCTGATCTGGAGTCGGCTGGCCCACTTCGGCTCCAGCGGATCGCCCCGAGTGCCCACCCTGTGGATCGTGCTGGGCCCGATCGGCCAATCCATCACCGCTGCGGGGACCCTCGGCACAGCCGCTCTGGTGGTGCTGGTGGTGCCGATGTCCACAGCGTTCAACCTGATGGCGGTGCTCTACGGGGTTCCGATGTGGGGCTTCGGAGTGCTCTGGTTCAGCATCGCGACGATGCTCACCGTGCGGGCATTGCGGGCGCGCATGGGCTTCGCGCTGACCTGGTGGTCGTTCACCTTCCCGGTGGGGACGTGTGTGACCGGCACGACGCAGCTGGCCGTGCACACCGGGTTGGTGTTCTTCCAGTGGGCCGCCGTCGCGCTGTATGTGTGCCTGCTGGCCGCCTGGGTGACCGTGGGGATTCGCACCACGCGCGGCGCCTGGCGCGGCGATCTGCTGCGCGTGAAGCTCGGCGCGCCGCAGCCGAGGGGCCGCAAGAAGGGTCAGCCGGCCACCACTTGAGGGGCCATCCCGCGTCTACGCAGGGACACCGGACTGGCAACGCGGGCATCATGGGACGCCGCACCCGGCCGACCCCCGAAACGACGGAGTTCCGCATGCCCAAGCCGAAGCTCGTCACCTCCCGTGAGTACAAGGTCATGCTCAAACCCGACCTGTTTATTGGCGACGCGGCCGCGTTCTCCGCCGCAGTCGCCGAGTTCTGGGCCGCACTGCGCGACCGCCTGGGTACGATCGACATCCCCGTCTCGGGCGGCTTCGACGAGGTGAAGGCCATGCGCTTGATCCGCTTCTTCGACACTGGCGCCAACAGCCTTCACGGCGAGAGCTACATCGTGCGCGAGCGGCTAGACACCGTGAGCGAGGAGCGTGAGGTCACGCTGAAGTTCCGCCACCCCGATCGCTACGTCGCCGGCGACCGGGTGATGGAGGCGGCCTCGGATACCTCCAAGACGAAGTTCGAGGAAGACGTCAAACCTCCATTTGTCAGCGTGTTCAGCTTCTCGACGACTGCTCCGCTCGAGGCCGCCGCGGAGCTCGCGACCCTGGGCGACGTCGCGGACATCTTCCCGGGCCTGCAGGACGCTGTGAACGACCTTCCGCGGGAGGAGCCGCTCCAGCTGGTGGCCGGATTCACCGCCAAGGAGGTGGTTCTGGCCGGCGCCGAGATCCTGCTCGGCAAGCGCGACATCCCAGCCGAGTGCG
>JBIRBF010000220.1:0-3674 GCA_044326505.1 Candidatus Nanopelagicales bacterium
CGCTGGGCGAGACGTCGTAGAACAAGGCAATACACCACTTGACAGTGGCGATCCCCACCGCGATCCACAGTGCGATCAGCGCCGCGTGCGCAACTGATCGGTCGGGCGGCCGGACCACCGTGGAGGCGGCCTCCGCTTCTGCTTGATCAACGAGGTAGACGTGCGCATGGCGCGTCCAAGTACCTCAATCAAGTGGGCCGATGGTCCGTGCCGCGCAATAACCTGGATGTGTGGCCAAGCGGTTGCTGTTCCTCGTCTGCGCCGTCCTCCTCATGGAGTCTTTCTTCTCGGCCGTTCTGACGCCGCTGGTGCCCTCGTACCGCCGAGAGCTCGGGCTGACCGACGCGGCGACGGGGGGACTCGTCGCGGCCTATGCGGCGGGGTCCCTGTTGCTGGCCCTCCCGGCCGGCTGGTTCGCCTCGCGGTTCAACCCCCGGAAGGCTGTGATCCTCGGGCTACTAGGGGTGGGCGTGTCGAGCGTCCTCTTCGGTTTCGCGGGACGGCTGGCGGTGCTGGAGGGTAGCCGGTTCTTCCTCGGGGCGTTCGGCACGCTGTTGTGGGCCGGAGGGCTGAGCTGGATGATCTCGTCGACGCCGGCGTCTAGACGGGGTCAGGTGATGGGAACGCTGCTCGCAGCGGCGGTCGCCGGTGAGCTGGTCGGCGCGCCCGTGGGTGCGCTGGCCGATGAGGTGGGCACCGAGACAGTGTTCGGCGCGATGCTGCTGGTGTCGCTCGCGCTTGTGGCGCTGGCTCGGACTGTCCCGTCCGTTGCCGAAGCCGACGGCCAGACGGCCCGCCAAGCCATGCGCGCGGTCGGGGAGTCCGGCGCCAGGGCCTGGCTGTTGGCGCTGCTGGCAGTCACGGGACCCTCGATCGCGCTCGGGATGATCCTCCTTATGGCGCCCCTGCGTGCCGACGACCTGGGGCTGTCCGCGTGGCTCCTGGCCGGGTTGTTCCTGGCGATGTCGCTGGTGGAGATGCTCACGGGTCCGATTGTCGGACGCGCGAGTGATCGCGTCGGGCGGATCAAGCCGTACCTGATCGGACTGGCCGTCATGGCCGCGTGCCTCATCCTGGTTGCCGTCGCGCCCTCGACCTGGATGCTGGCCCTGTTGCTCGCCATGTACGCCGTCGGCTCCGGCTTCGCCTTCACCACATCCATGACGATGGTGACCGACCTGGCGACGCGCGCCAGTCTCAACCAGGGCTACTCGTCGGCCGCGTCGGCGATCGGCTGGGCGGGGGGCGTCATCATTGGCGCGATCGTGGGAGGACTCCTGGTGAACGAAATGGAGTACCTGGGTGCAGCGCTGCTGATGGCGGCGTTGCTGCTCGCGATCGGCGTCGTGACACACCGCACCACCAGCTCCGGAGTTGAGCTGGGAAGTGCTGAGCCGACTGCTCCCTGACGCGGCCGGCGCGAGTTGCCCGGGAGGCGGGCGGATGTCAGCGCTTTATGGAGGTCTCGATCGTGAAGTCGGCGTCGCGCAGTCGGTCGGCCAGCACTCGGCCCATAGCGACCGCGGGTGTGAGGACCCCGGCTCGCTTGGGGAGCACCTCGCCGTCCAGGGCCAGGCACAGCACGCTCTGCCCGAGCATCACGGCCGTGGCCGCGTAACCCGGATCCCCCTGGGCAGCGACCTTGGTCCGCAGCGGCTGCCCGGAGTCGGTCATGGCGTGGATCTCCATACGGAAGTAGCCCGAGCGCCGGGCCTCCTCTCCCGGCCCTTCGCCGGGGGCGGGCAGGACGCGGTCGAGCAGCGACCTAGTCGGGCCGAACCGCATGCCCGCCACCAAGCCACCCAGCCCGGCCACCATCCCTGCGGCCATCACCGGCCCGAGCGGACTCGAGCCGAACCCCATGAACTCCTGGTAGTGGAAGTCCGGGCCGTAGGCGTGGTCGAGCAGGGCATTGGACCGGCGGACGATCCTTGTGTTGTAGGTGGCCATCACGAAGGGCCCGGTCCACACGCCCAGGGCGGGGTCGCGGCCGACGCCGAAGACGTCCTTATCCGCTGCCGCAGCCTCCCCGGTCGGATCAGCGGCGCGGTCGGGGCTGAGGCCATAGGGGTCGCCCGCGAGGCGGCGCAGCGACGGGTCCCGCTCCATCTCGGCCATCTGGTTGCGTAGGGAGTCGACCGTGCCGCCGCTGAAGCCGCCGCGCATTCCTGTCACGATCAGGCGCGTCTGGCCCAGCCCGCCATCGCCCAAGGCTTGGGAGGTCAGGTAGGTCTCATACACGCCCAGGTCCGAGGGGATGGAGTCGAAGCCGCACGAATTCACGATCCGCGCACCGGTGCGTCGAGCTTCGGCGTCGAACTCATCTGCGCAGCGGCGCACGAACAGGGCCTCCCCGGTCAGGTCGGCATAGTGGGTGCCGTTGGCGGCGCACGCCGCGGCCACGCCCATGCCGTACTTGGCGTAGGGGCCGACCGTGGTGGCCACAGCAGTGGTGGAGCTGGCCATGCGCCCGAGGGCCTCATGGTCGTCTGCGTCGGCTATTAGCAGCGGCCAGTCGTGGGCGGCCGCCGGCAGCTCGTCGCGCACGGCGGCGAGCTTGGCCTGCGAGCGTCCTGCCAGGCCGATCCTGGTTCCCTCCGGGGCGTGCCGAGCCAGGTAGTCCGCGAGGAGTTTCCCCACGAATCCGGAAGCACCGTAGACGACGACGTCGAGTTCGCGCTGATCAGCCATAGTCCGACGGTACGGCCTCGGACTGGTCCTCCGCATCCGGCGTCGTGGGCAGGTCGGGAAGCGGCGGCCCCGCCGTCGCCATCCCTGGCGCCGTCAGAAGCTGAACGCCAGCAAGTGATACTGGTCGGCGCCGACCTCGAAGACGGCCAGGGGCTGCGCTGCCAGCTTCGTCGTTGTCGTGTGCAGCGAACGTGGGTTGCCGGCCGCGACGAACAGCACGCCGACGTCGTAGCGCTCCCGATACGCCTCGCGGGTCACAGCGTTGAACGCGGAGTAGAGCCCCCGGCCGCGGGCGGGCCGATCTATCAGGACCGGACCGCGGAGCGCCCAGCGCTGCTGCGCGAGTGGGCGACCGCGGAACTCCAGCGTTTCGGCCAGGCCGAGGATGGTGCCGATGATGGGCGAGGCGTCCGCTGCCAGGTCTGTGGGAGGCGGGGTGATGGCGATGAAACCTGCGACTCCCCCGTCGTCGGCGACCGTGCTACCGGCGTCAGCGCTATCGGAGATCGCGCTGTCCACGACCGCGACGTGGATGCCGGCGCAGTTCACCGCCCAGTTGAACCAGTCCTGCGGGTGCAGGACCGAGATGAAGCCGTCGGTGCGCTCGGAGGCATCGAGGTTGCCGACGTAGTGGTGTGCCTCGAGCGCCATCATCGCGGCGATGTCGTGGCGCGTAGCCAGCCTGATCGTGATGCCGGGCACGGTCTGCTGCGGATCGGGTTCCATACGCCCTCCAACTTCTGTGGGCAGGCCGGCGGACTGGTGGGGCCATTGTGTCGGATCTGGGTGGTGGGCCGGCGACGTGTCGACGCTGCAAGCCGATTGCGCCGTGGACACCCCCGTGCCACTCTGCCGCGCATGGCCAGGATGATCTACGTGACCAACGTGTCCCTCGATGGGTAGATCGAGGACGAGGACGGCCGCTTCGACTGGACCGCCACCGAAGACGAGCTGTTCGCCTTCCTCACCGACCTGGTCCGACC
>JBIRBF010000141.1:0-7328 GCA_044326505.1 Candidatus Nanopelagicales bacterium
GCGCGGATCGGAGCTGTCCACTCGGTGGTGTTCGGCGGTTTCGCGCCGGCCGAACTCGCCGCGCGCATCGACGACGCGGCGCCGAAGGTGGTCGTCTGCGCGTCCTGCGGCATCGAGCCGTCACGGGTGGTGCCCTACAAGCCGCTGCTGGACGAGGCCCTCGAGATCGCCGATCACCAGATCGCCGCGACCGTGGTCGTGCAGCGCCCCGAACTACCGGCCGACATGGGCGAGCGGGATATCTCCTGGGACGACGCGGTCAAGGGCGTGCCGCCGGCGGAGGCCGTGACGGTGGCGGCCACCGATCCGCTCTACATCCTCTACACCTCTGGCACCACCGGCAAGCCCAAAGGAGTCGTGCGCGACAACGGCGGGCACGCGGTCGCGCTGCAATGGTCCATGGGCAACGTGTTCGGCATCAAGCCGGGCCAGGTCTTCTGGGCCGCCAGCGACGTCGGCTGGGTGGTCGGCCACTCCTACATCGTCTATGCGCCGCTCATCGCCGGAGCGACGACGGTGCTCTACGAGGGCAAACCGGTGGGCACCCCCGATGCGGGCGCCTTCGGCCGGGTCATCGCCGACCACCGGGTCTCGGCGATGTTCACTGCTCCAACGGCATTCCGGGCCATCCGCAAGGAGGACCCCGAGGGTGAGCACATGACCTCGCACGACCTGAGCTCGCTGCAGGCGCTGTACTTCGCGGGCGAACGGCTCGACCCCGACACCTATACCTGGGCCGGTGATCTGCTGGGGGTGCCGGTGATCGACAACTGGTGGCAGACCGAGACCGGCTGGCCGATCGCGGCCGACCCTCGAGGTATCGGACTGCTGCCCATCAAGCCGGGCTCTCCCACCGTGCCCATGCCCGGGTACGACGTCCATATCGTGGACGCGATGTGCGAGACCCAGCCAGCGGGGACCGAGGGCAACATCGTGATCAGGTTGCCGCTGCCGCCGGGGACCCTGCCGACCCTGTGGGGCGACGATCGCCGCTACTTTGGCGGCTACCTGAGTGCGTTCCCGGGGTACTACGCCACCGGCGACGGCGGACTGGTGGACGACGACGGCTACCTCTATGTGCTGGGCCGCACCGACGACGTGATCAACGTCGCGGGCCACCGGTTGAGCACCGGGGCCCTGGAGGCTGCGGTCATCACCCACCCTGACGTGGCCGAGTGCGCTGTGATCGGCGTGGCCGATGCGCTCAAGGGCCAGGTGCCGAAGGCCTTCGTCGTCCTCAAAGCCGGATCCAGCGCCGATCGCGCCCAGATCGGCACGGAGGTGGTGCAGATCGTGCGTGACGAGGTCGGGCCGGTGGCAGCGCTCAAGGACGTGGTCGTCGTCCCGGCCCTGCCGAAGACCCGTTCGGGCCAGATCCTGCGGCGCACCATGCGAGGTATCGCCGACGGCCGGTCCGAACCCGTGCCCAGCACCATCGAGGATCCCGCCGTGCTCGACCAGCTTGGACCGCTGCTGCGCGGTGGCTAGTCCCTAGAGGGGTGTCGGCCACCGATGGTGGAGACATGCGCATGAGGTCGAGCGATTCAGGTGCCCAACCGGCGCCAGCCGCTCCCTTCGGCGCGCCCATCACGGCGGACGGGATGGGCGACACGCAGATCTATACCCCCCGTGGTATTTCTATACCCCCCCTGGTATTGTTCTGGCTAGTCGACGAACAGTCCGACAAGCCCACCAGACACAGCGAACGGAGCCCACCAGACATGTGCAGCCCAGCCATCTGCCGCACCTGCAACAAGATCACCTACACCGGTTGCGGGATGCACGTCCAGCAGGTGCTCGCCATGTTCCCGAAGGAGAACCACTGTGACTGCAGGCACTGACCGCCCCAGGCAGCCCGCGTCCGATACCGCCCGCATCCTCAACCGCCTCAAGCGCGCACAGGGACAGCTCGGCGGCGTGATCCGGATGATGGAAGATGGCCAGGCCTGCCGCGATGTCGTGCCTCAGCTCGCGGCCGTGTCGAAGGCGCTCGACCGGGCCGGCTTCGCGATCATTGCCGACGGCCTGCGCCAGTGCCACACCGACGGCGATGCCGACGGTGTGCAGACGGCCCAGCTCGAGCGGCTGTTTCTGAGCCTTAGCTGATCTACGCGGACGGTCGCCCCGGCCGCATCAAACGCGCCCCGAGGACAGCCAGACGCGGCGCAGTAGCCACTCCGACCCGCAGAACTCACCCAGCAGCGAACCCACACCCGGGAGAACCCATGTGCCAGCAAGCCACCTGCCGCAAGTGCCAGAAGACCACCTACTCCGGATGCGGCCAGCACGTCAATCAGGTCATGCGGGGGGTGCCCTCGCGCGAGCGCTGCAAGTGCGATGACGGCAAACCGGCGAAGCGCACCATGTTCGGCTGGCTCTCGGGCAAGTAGCCGTCGAGCTCAGCAGCCTCGGCGTGTTGCCGCCCCGTCACCACCAGACCTGCCCGACCCAGTTCAGGAGAACCCCGTGGCCGAACCCAAGACCGTCGTGATCGTCGGTGGCGTCGCCGGCGGCGCCTCGGCAGCCGCGCGGCTCCGCCGCCTCGACGCGGACAGCCGCATCATCGTGCTCGAGCGCAGCGGCTACGTGTCGTTCGCCAACTGCGGGCTGCCCTACCACCTGTCGAGCACTATCGCCGACCGCGCCGACCTGCTGCTGCAGACGCCGGAATCGTTGCGGGAGCGCTTCGACCTCGACGTCCGAGTCCGCCATGAGGTCGTGTCGATCGACGCCGAGGCCCGCACCGTGCTGGTGCGCGACCTCGACGCCGACGAGCTCCTGACCATCGGCTACGACGCGCTGGTTCTCTCCCCCGGCGCGGCGCCCGTGGTGCCGCCGCTGCCCGGCGCCGAGCGCGGCCTCGTGCTGCGCGACATCGAGGACCTGGACCGTATGGTCGCCGCCATGCAGGGCGCGCACGACATCGTCGTGGTTGGCGCCGGGTTCATCGGCCTCGAGGCCGCCGAGAACCTCAACGAGGCCGGCAAGCACGTGACCGTCGTCGAGATGGCCGAGCAGGTGCTCACTCCGTTGGATCCGGAGATGGCCCGCCCGCTCGAGCGCGAGCTGCGCCGGCACGGCGTGGTCCTGGAGCTGGGAAAATCCGTGGCGGCCGTCGGCGAGGACTCCGTGACTCTGTCCGACGCGACGGTGCTGCCCGCCGACATGGTCGTGTTCGCGATCGGCGTGCGCCCCGACGCCCGGCTCGCCACGGCCGCAGGGCTCGGCATCGGCCCGCGCGGAGGCATTGCGACCGACGACCGGCAGCGCACCTCAGACCCGCACATCTGGGCGGTGGGCGACGCCGTGGAGAAGACTGACAGCCTGGACGGCTCGGCCACCCTCACGCCGCTGGCCAACATCGCCAACCGTCAGGGCCGACGCGCCGCCGACGACATCGCCGGGCTGCCCGTGTCCGGACCGGCCTCGCAGGGCACGGCGATCGTCAAGGTCTTCCGGCTGACCGCCGCCACGACCGGCTGGAGCGAGAAGCGGCTGCGCGCCGGCGGCCGGGACTTCCTGGCCATCCACTCCCACCCGGATGACCATGCGACGTATTACCCCGGTTCGTCAGCGATGGCGGTCAAGCTCCTGGTGGACCCCGCCGACGGCACGATCCTGGGCGCCCAGGCGGTCGGGAAGTCCGGCGCGGACAAGCGCATCGACGTCATCGCCACGGCCATGCGAGGGGGTCTCACGGCGACCGACCTGATCGACCTCGAGTTGGCCTACGCTCCGCCCTTCGGCTCGGCCAAGGACCCCATCAACCAACTGGGCTACATCGCCGAGAACCGGCTGTCGGGGCTGTCGCCCAGCGCGGACTGGTCCGAGGTCGAGGCGTTGGTCGCCGACGGCTGGCGGCTGCTCGACGCGCGCACCGCCGAGGAATTCGCGGCCGGCGCCATCCCTGGCGCCCTCAACGTGCCCGTGGACGACCTGCGCGGGCAGATCGAGTCGCTTCGGGGAGATCAATGGATCGTGTACTGCGCCGTGGGCAAACGGGCTCACGTCGCCGCGCAACTGCTGCGGTCGCAGGGCATCGAGGCGCGCAACCTCGACGGCGGCTGGCAGACATGGCGCAATACCCCGGTGTACCGTCCGGACCTGACGAGGCCCGGCAGTCCCGGGTCGTCGATCGACCGAGAGACGGCGGGAGCGAGCGCACGATGACGGCGAGCAGTGACGGGACCGGCGGCCACGGGGGCGCCGTCGTGGCGTGCCCATCCTGCGGGACGAGGAACCGCGCGCCTGTGGCCGCCAAGGGCAAGCCTCGGTGCGCCTCGTGCAAGTCCCCACTCCCATGGCTGGTCTCGGCCGGCGACGCAGACCTGAGCGCCGCGCTGGACACATCGGCACTGGTGCTGCTGGACCTCTGGGCGCCTTGGTGCGGACCGTGCCGAATGGTCGCACCGATCCTCGAGCAGTTGTCGCAGGAGTACGCCGGGCGCATCAAAGTGGTCAAGGTCAACGTGGACGACAACCCCCGCGCGGCGACCACCTACCAGGCGCAGAGCATCCCGACCCTCGTGCTGCTCGAGCGCGGTCGGGTGGTCGAGCGCATCATCGGCGCCCAGCCCAAGCCGGCGCTGGCGGCCGCCATCGACAAGGCTCTCGCGAGCTAGCCCCGCCGGCTGTAGGTGGGCCCACCCAGCAGCTCGTCTGCCAGCCGGGCGAGCTCGTCGTTCACCAGCCTGAAATGCGCCCAGACCCCCTCCTGCCGACGCTCCACCAGACCCGCAGCTGCCAGCACCTTCAGATGGTGGCTGACCGTCGGTTGCGAAAGTCCGAGGGCTGAAGGGAAGTCGCACGCGCAGAGTTCGCCCGAAGCACTCGCGCGCAGCAGGGCGATGATCTGCAGCCGTGCGGGGTCCGCCACGGACTTGAGCACTCGCGCAAGATCGACGGCGCGCTCCCGATCGAGGCCTGGCCTCGGCGGGACGGGCGAGCAGGCGCCCCCCTGGTCGAGAACGGGAAGCAGGACCGCGCCCGGGGTCTCACCCTCCATGTGACACACGCCTCTCCGGGGTATTGACTCTTATCTACATCAACAGGTTACTCTGTCTATCGACAGTCATCAATGCTTCTTCTGGAGCAACCGCCGAACACCCCAGGACCGCCCCACATGGCCGAGCACCCGATTCCCCGCCGACTCTTCGCGGAGTTCCTCGGCACCGGTCTGCTGGTCACCGTTGTGGTGGGTTCGGGGATCATGGGCACCGAGTTGACCGACAACCTCGCGCTCGTCCTGCTCATCAACGCCGTGGCGACCGTGGCCGGGCTCGGCGTCCTCATCTGGACGCTCGGCCCGATCTCGGGCGCCCACTTCAACCCCTGCGTCACCCTGGTGGCCGCGGTTGAGCGAGAGCTGCCCCCCTCCGAGGCCGCCGGCTATGTCGTTGCGCAGGTCTCCGGGGCGCTTGGCGGAGTTGCGCTCGCCGAAGTCATGTTCGGCCTCCCCGCGTGGCAGCCGTCCACCCATGTGCGCTCCGGTTGGGGAGTCTGGCTCGGCGAGGTGGTCGCCACCGCGGGCCTGCTCTGGATCGTCGGCGCCCTGACTCGAACCGGCAACGGCCGGCTCGGCCCCGTGCTGGTGGCAGCGTGGATCGGCTCGGCCTACTTCTTCACCTCGTCCACCTCGTTCGCCAATCCGGCGGTAACCGTCGGGCGGTCGCTCACCGACACGTTCGCGGGGATCGCGCCGGCATCGGTGCCGCTGTTCGTGGTGTTCCAACTGATAGGTGCGGTGATCGGGGCTGGCCTCACTGCCGTGTTCTATCCCCGGCGGGGTCGCTCCCCCGAGCCGCTCGACCTGCCCGGCCCCATCCATACCCAGACAACGCTCGACCACAACGCCCACCAGCACTGAGGAGCCCCCATGCCCAACATCCACATCTACGAGCCCGCCCTGTGCTGCTCTACGGGAGTCTGCGGCGAGGACGTGGACCAGGCCCTGGTCACGTTCACTGCCGACGTCGCCGCGCTGCAAGCCGCTGGCGCGCGGATCGAGCGGCACAACCTGGCCAACGATCCGGGGGCCTTCGCCGCGAACGACGCCGTCCGGCGGTTCCTGCAGATCGTCGGCTCCGACGGCTTGCCGCTCACCCTGGTTGACGGCGTGACGGTCGCCACCGGCGGCTACCCCGAGCGCAGCGAACTGCTGCGGTTGGCCGGCTTGGGCGGTGCGGAGACCTGCTGCGGCGGGGGCCTTCAGGTTTCGACTCCTGCCGACTCAACGCTCCTGCCCCTCGCGGAGGAGCCTGCGGCGTCCGCCGACTGCTGCGGCGGCGCGTGCGCATGCTCGAGTTCTGCGGCTGACGGCGCCGGCTGCTGCTGATGCCTCTCCCCGGCTTCCTGGCCGCACCGCCGCGCTTCCTGTTCTTCACCGGGAAGGGCGGCGTTGGGAAGACCTCGCTGGCGAGCGCGACGGCCCTCGCGCTCGCCGACCAGGGACGCCGGGTGCTGCTCGTCAGCACTGATCCGGCAAGCAACGTCAGCGAGGTCCTCGGCTGTCGGATTGGCCACCGGGTGACCGCAATCTCCGAGGTCCCCGGCCTCTGGGCACTCGAGATCGATCCGGCCGCCGCGGCCGAGGCCTACCGGGAGCGCATAGTCGGACCGGTCCGAGGCCTCTTGCCAGAGGCCGAGATCGTATCCATCACAGAGCAGCTCTCCGGATCCTGCACCACTGAGGTCGCCGCGTTCGACGAGTTCACCGAACTGCTGACCGACGACGACTTGATCGTCCGCTTCGATCACATCGTGTTCGACACCGCGCCCACGGGCCATACGATTCGGCTGCTGCAGCTGCCCGGATCGTGGAGCTCCTACCTGGACGCCGGCAAGGGCGACGCGTCCTGTCTGGGTCCGTTGTCCGGCCTCGACAAGCACCGCGCAACGTATGCCGCGGCCACAGCTGCGTTGGCGGATCCGTCGCGGACGCGCCTCGTACTCGTGACCAGACCGCACGCGTCGGCGGTCGAGGAGGCTGCCCGCACGGCCGGCGAGCTGGCGGGCGTCGGCATGGCCGATGCCCGGTTGGCTATCAACGGAGTGCTTCCGGAATCGGCAGCGGTGGACGACCTTGGCACGGCCATCAGGCAGCGCGAGCGGGGCGTGCTCGACGAGCTACCTCCCGCACTGGCGGACCTGCCGCTGGACACCTTCCCGCTGGTTGGGTTCAGCGTGATCGGTGCTCCGGCGCTGCGCGCGCTATTCGGCGATGGAGCGGCACCTGCGGCCAGTGGCGTCGCGCAGCCTGTGGAGTCGGCCGTGATTGAGGAGCCGACCCCCGGGACCCTGGCCGCGCTCGTGGATCAGATCGAGGCCGC
>JBIRBF010000187.1:0-5364 GCA_044326505.1 Candidatus Nanopelagicales bacterium
GGCTGCGGCGGCGCCGGTGATCGAGGCCCACTCCAGGTAGCCGGTGAAGATCTTGGAATCGGCGTTGCCGACGGGGCCGCCGGGCGCCCCCGGACCTCCGCCGGGACCACCAGCACCACCGGCGGGCTGGGCAGTGGCGGTGGCCGCCAGCACGCCCACGACCGTCATGGGCTGGTCGGAGATGTAGATCGTCTGGCCGACAGCCGGGCCTGATCCGAAGAGTTCAGCGGCGGCATCCGAGCCCAGCACCACCGCGCTCGCGGTGCCGGTTACCTGCTCCGGCGTGAGCCACGCGCCGGTAGCGACGGTCAGGTCCTTCATCTGGGCGTACGACGATGCCACCCCGGTGACCTGGTACGCGGTGGCCGTGGAGGCGCCGGCGGTCGTGGCGACGTCGAGCTGTGTGGTCGCCTCAGGGCTCACGGCGACAACTCCCTCGACCGAGGAGAGCGCAGTGACATCAGCCGCCGTGATCGACGCCTGGGTGTCGTTGAAACTGAACCCGCCGCGCTGGCCGGCGCCGCCGCCACCGTCGGGCGGGCCACCCATCCCGGGGGCGCGCTCAGCGGTTTGTCGAGCAGGATCCTGCGAGGTCAGGGTGATCCGCTCAGGATTGAGCGACGTGATTGAGCTCGAGACGCTCTGCTGCAGGCCCTTGCCCAGCGCTACGACCGCGATGACCGCCGCGATTCCGATCACCACGCCGAGGACGGTGAGCACGGAACGCACCGGGTTGCCAGCAAGACTGCGCAGGCTCTGTTTGATCATGGAGCCGACCTTCATGCCGCCACCACCGCGGAATCGGTGACGATCAACCCATCGCGCATCCGGACGCGGCGGGAGGCATGTGCGGCGATGTCGTCCTCGTGCGTGATGAGCACGATGGTGGCGCCGGCGGCGTTCGCTGCAGCGAGGATCGACATGATCTCGGCTGCCGTGTGTGAGTCAAGATTGCCCGTGGGTTCGTCTGCGAGCAGGATCGCGGGTGAATAGAGCAGCGCCCGGGCGATGGCAACCCGCTGCATCTGACCACCCGACAGCTGGTTGGTTCTCTTGTGGACCTCGGCCACCAGGCCGACTTGCTCGATGACCTCCAGTGCGCGCGTGGTCGGCTTCGCGCCCTTGTGGTACTGCGCCGGCAGCAGCACGTTGTCGAGCACGGTGGTACGCGGGAGCAGGTTGAACTGCTGGAACACGAAGCCGATCTGGCTGTTGCGCTGCTCGGCAGCGTCGTTCCCGGAGAAGTCCCTGATGTTCGTGCCGTTGAGCAGGTAGTCCCCGGTGAAGCCGCGGTCGAGCAGCCCCACGACGTTCATCAGGGTCGATTTGCCCGACCCGCTCGCGCCCATGATGGCGACCATCTCGCCGGCGTCGATCCGAAGATCGACGCCGGCGACGGCTGTGGTCTGGACACCGCCGGAGGACTGGTACACCCGCGAGACCTGCCGTAGCTCGATGACGGACATGTCAGGTTCCGGCCGAGGCGTTCGCCGACGACGAGGCTGTGGCACTCGGGTTGGCCGACGCCGCCGACAGCCCCAGTGCAGCGAGGATCTGGTCAGCCTGGGCCTGCGTCAGATCTCCGCGCTGGACCTCGCGGGGCAGGATCTGAGCGAGCATTTCCAGCGGCGGTCCCTGGCCTGCCTCGGACTGCGCCTTGAGCTCCGCAACTGCCGTGGAGTTCACGGTGCCGTCGTCGTTGAGCAGTTGCTCCTGGATCCGGCCTGGACCGCCCATGCCAGGCCCACCCATGCCGCCTTGAGCGCCGTCGGCACCCGGCCCATAGCCGGGCATCTGCCCCGCGCCAGAGAACTGACCGCCGGCGACCGTTGAGCTGGCCTGGTTCTGGGCCACGCCCCACACCAGAGCCACGACGGCGACGACCGCGGCAACCGCGGCCGCTGCCGAGGCGATGTGGAACTTCTTCCGCTCCTTGTCGTAGGCGTCGCGCCAGCCCTCGGCCGGTTGCGGCGCGTAGGGGGGCGGGCCAGCCGGCGCGGAGAAGTCGGCACCGGGCGGGGTCGCCGGCGGGACGGCGGGCGGCTGGAGTGGGACCTGGGGTGGTTGTTCATCTGCCATGCCACCACCATGACCACGTGCCCTGAGTGCCAGATGAAGCGATCCTGGGAGTTTCCTGGGAACCGGCTCAGTCGGGTGGATCGCTCAAACTGCGCGGCAGGTCGCGCGCGATTGCCTCCAGCCCGGCGAAACCCCCGGTGTCGTCGGCGATGATCCGCGTCTGGAACTCCGTCAGCCGCAAGCTGCCGGACTCGCGCCAGAAGGACATCTGCCGGTACTCGCGCACTCCCCGGCGCAGTTCCAGCGCCGCCCGCGCACGGATCGGTGCAGGATCCTCGAGGACGAGGGGGTGATCGTCGAACGGGAAGTAGTGGCCCAGGTAGGCGCTGGGCATGCGGCCCATCACTGAGGTTCCCGCAGGCGACGCCGACAGCAGGGTGATCTCGCGATCCACCCGCAGCAGCACAGCGCCCGAGTGGCCCAGGGCCGCGGACCAAACGCCCTCGTCCCACAGGGACGGCGGGGTATGGACGTCACTCTCAGGAGCTCGCCATCGGTAGCCCTGATCGATACTCGCCGATAGGCACTCGTCGGCCGCGCTGCCGAGTTTGCGGCGCAGTCTGCCCATGTGCGCCGACACGGTAGGCACGTCGTCGAACCACCGCTCGTCCCAGATCAACTCGACGATCTGATCAGGGCGGTAGGCCTCGCGCGGGGCGCTGCTGAGCAGATCCACGATGTCGAACTCCACCCGCGTCAAACCGGCTGGCTCGCCATCGACGTACAGATCCCGGTCGTCGTAGTCGATCGTGAAACGACCGAACCTGCGTCGGCTGGCCCGGGCCGGCCGGATCTCCCCTTCAGCGCGGTCCATAGCTACCCGTCCCCGCGTGCATCGGGCCCATGGGCGATCGCCGCGATCAACGGGATCCCGAAGGCCTCCAGCAACGCACCGGCCTGCTCGGCCGACACGGCCAGCACGCTGCTCTTCGCAGCCGGGCGACCATCGTCGGCGAACGTGCGGCCATCGGTGTAGACGGTGACTGTGCCATCCTCGTTGGTCGCCACGGCGATCGTCTCGATCTCCCGACGCACCCCATCGACGGCCACCACCGTCGGTTGATCCAACCAGTAGTGGCGCGACCAATACATCAGGCGAGCCGTGCCGAGCCGACCGCGACTGACTCCGTGCTTCATGCCGCCTCCCTCCCGACGCCTCGACGGCTGCCCCCATTGATACCGCATCGGGCCGCATAGTGTGACGCCATGAGTCGTACGCTGCCGACTGCCGGGCGGGTCTCATCTGCGGCGGCGATGGTCGCGGTCGTGGCCGGCATCAGCGGCTGCACCGCAGCGGCGCAGTCAGCAGCCGACCCCGCGACACCCGAGCGCACCCTGACGGTGTTCGCTGCATCGTCGCTCGCGGCGACCTTCGCCGAGCTCGCCACCGGCTTCGAAGCCGCCCATCCGGGCGTGCAGGTGCACGTCAACGCGGCCGGATCCGCCGATCTGGTGGCCCAGGCTGCCGCCGGCGCACCGGCGGATGTGCTGGCCACGGCGGACACGATCACGATGGCCAAGGCCATCGACGCGGACCTGACCGACGACCAGCCCGAACCGTTCGCCTCGAACAGCATGACGATCGTCACGCCGGCGGACAATCCCGCTGCCGTGACGCAACTCGCCGACTTGGCCAACCCACGGGTCAAGACTGTGCTGTGCGCACCGCAGGTACCCTGCGGCGCAGCAGCGGCGCGCGTCGAACTGACGAGCGGGGTGACAATCGCGCCGGTGAGCGAGGAGACCTCTGCGGCTGCGGTGCTCGGCAAGGTGACCGCGGGCGAGGCCGATGCGGGCATCGTCTATGCCACCGACGCCCGCGTCGCTGCGGCGAAGGTGCACGAGGTCCCGATTCCTGCGGCGGCCAACACGACGAACACCTACCCCATCGCGGTGCTCAAGGGCGCTACCCAACCTGCCCTGGCTGAGGAGTTCCTCACGTTGGTCCGTGGCGCGCAGGGACAGGCAGTGCTGCGACTAGCGGGTTTCGGCTCCGCATGACCCAACCCAGCGCGGGTGCCCGGACCTTGCCGCCCGCCACTGATCTGCCGCGCTGGCTGTGGCTCCCCGCCATCGCGGGTATGGCCTTCGTCGTCGTTCCGCTCGGCGCACTTTTCATGGGTGTGCGATGGTCGCAGATCGGCTCGCTGCTGACTTCCGAGAGCGCCCGCATGGCCCTCTGGCTCAGCGTGCGCACCTCGGTCGCGGCAACCGTGCTGTGCCTGGTCGTCGGGGTGCCGATGGCGATGGTGCTGGCGCGCGGCGCCTTCCGCGGCCGAGCACTGCTGCGAGGAGCGGTCCTGCTTCCGCTCGTGCTGCCACCCGTCGTATCGGGAATCGCGCTGCTCACGGCATTCGGTCGCCGCGGCGTGCTGGGCGGTGCGCTCTCGGCACTCGGCATCGACATCGCTTTCAGCACGATTGCGGTCGTGCTCGCCCAGGCCTTCGTGGCGCTGCCGTTTCTGGTGCTGAGCTTGGAAGGGGCCCTCATCCTGGTAGGTCGGCGCTACGCCGATGCCGCCGCCACGCTGGGAGCCTCGCCCACGACCGTGCTCTTGCGGGTCACGCTCCCGGTGGCCGGGCCCGCACTGGCAACCGGACTCGTGCTCTCTTTCGCCCGCGCACTCGGGGAATTCGGCGCGACGATCACTTTCGCCGGCAGCCTGACCGGGGTCACCCGCACCCTCCCGCTGGAGATCTACCTGCAGCGCGAGACCGACCCGCAGGCCGCGGTCGGCCTAGCCCTGCTGCTGGTTGCCGTGGCGATAGCGGTGATCGGTGTGGCCCTGCGAAGGATGCCGCCGAGATGAGCCTGGAGTTCGTCGCCGAGCTCGGCGACCGCGGGCTCGACATCGCCCTGCACGTGCCGAACGGCCAGACGCTGGCCCTGATCGGACCCAACGGGGCTGGCAAGTCGACCGTCCTGGAGCTGCTGGCTGGAATCCTTCGGCCCGATCGAGGGCACGCCGCAGTCGCGGGCACCACCCTGTTCCGGGTCGGTGCGCCGCCGGAGGTCTGGTTGCCACCGTACCGCCGCGGGGTCGGGCTGCTCGCCCAGGATGCGCGGCTCTTCCCCCACCTGACAGCATCCGCCAACGTCGCGTTCGGCCCGCGGAGCGCAGGGCGGGGTAGGCGCGCGGCCGCAAAGGCGGCCGCCCAGTGGTTGGCGCGGGTCGATGCGACTGGACTCGCCGATCGGCGCCCCGACGATCTTTCCGGCGGGCAAGCGCAGCGGGTGGCCCTCGCCCGGGCCTTGGCCGCGGAGCCCGCGCTCCTGCTGCTCGA
>JBIRBF010000193.1:0-4919 GCA_044326505.1 Candidatus Nanopelagicales bacterium
AACGATCAAGCCGATCGCGGTCCCGAGCGCCGCGCGAAGCCGACCGGACATGCCCGCGGTCGCCTCATGGGCGCCGCGGCGGCGCCGACGGGCCATGGCGGCGGCGCCGAGGCCGAGCATGAGCAGCGGCCACACTACGTAGAACTGTTCCTCGACCGAGAGCGACCAGTACTGCTGCACCGGCGAGATCGCGTCGGTGGCGTGGAAGTAGTCCGCACCGTTGAGCACGAGGTGCCAGTTCTCGACGAAGAGGAAGGCCCAGATCGCGTCCACCAGCGTGGTGTCCGCGCGCGAAGCGGCGAATAGGGCGAACCCGGCCACCACCGTGCACACCAGCACGATCGCGGACATCGGGAAGATGCGCCGCATCCGGCGGGCGTAGAAGTTCCGCATCGAGATTCCGCCCGTGCGTTCGAGCTCGCGCATGAGCAATCCGGTGATCAGGAAGCCGGAGATCACGAAGAACACATCAACGCCGACGAAGCCGCCGGTCGGCCAGCCGAACAGGTGGGTGGCCACGACCAGTCCCACAGCGATGGCACGCAGGCCTTGGATGTCCGGGCGGAAGGCACCCGGGCGCCGCTTTCGGGGAGCTTCGGCGGCAGAGCTGCGGCCAAGGCTGATGAGCGCGGACGGTTGCCCCACACGCAGCTCCTCACATCTCGCGCTTCATCTCGCGCGCGAACACGGCGTCTCATCGTAACTCGCCGGGATACGGCTGTGTGCGTGTCCTGGGCGTCTGCGTGGCGGACGGCCCCTACGCGCGCCTTTCGCTGCCGAGCCGAGGGGGGCAGTAGGCTCGGTGTCTGTCGTCGATCCTGGAGCGTTGATGAGCCGTCTGTCCGACATCGCTGAGCGCGTCCGCGGCCGCGCTCGGCCAACCGTCCAGGAGGAGCCGGCGCCCGAGCCGGTTGACATGCGCCCGCCCGTTGCGCTCCGCGATGCCATCATGAGCGGCTGGTTCCGCAATGACGAGGACGAGTTGTTCCGCGGCTTCCCGGTGTCAGCCGACGACGTGGTCGTCGATGTGGGCTGTGGCGACGGCCGGAAACTGGGCTTCTGCGCGAAGCGGGGTGCCCACGTCATCGCCGTGGACATCGATGCCGAAGCGCTGGAACTGGCGCGCGAGGAAGTCTCCGACACGCCAGCTCGCGTGGTCGAGGTGCACGAGGCGCGAGCCGAGGCATTGCCCATCGCCGACGGAACGGCCACTCGAGTGATCTGTTCGGAGGTGCTCGAGCACGTGGACGACCCAAGGGTGGTCGTCGCTGAACTGGTCCGGGTCGCCGCGCCTGGCGCGTTGATCCTGGCGACCTGCCCCGACCCGCTGCACGAGCAGATGCAGAGCCACATCGCGCCGGCGTCCTATTTCGAGAAGCCCAACCACATTCGTCGGATCGAGCGCGACGAGCTCGCCTCCTGGTTCCGCGAAGCTGGCCTCCA
Organism: Candidatus Nanopelagicales bacterium; assembly: GCA_044326505.1. Lineage (GTDB taxonomy): Bacteria > Actinomycetota > Actinomycetes > S36-B12 > UBA10799 > JACJWR01. Next base: position 1,444 of record JBIRBF010000193.1, read on the forward strand.
GATCGTCGAGCAGGACACCTACGGCTTCTACTGGTCGATATGGCTGGCGCTGTACTGGGCGGTGGAGGCTGATCTGGCCGACGCCGACAATCCGTTGATCAACCACGCTGAGCATCCGTTGCTGGACCAGTGGGCCTCGCTCTGGCAGGACCTGCTCGACACCGAGCGCGGGCGTGAGCTCAAGGCGCAGTTGGACGACTTCCTGCCCATGAGTCAGCTGATCGTCGCGCGCAAGCCCGAGTAGCCGGTGGCGACGACTGCGCCGGAGCCTTCGGGGGGCGCTCGAGCCGATGGGTCCGGCCCGGCCCAGATCGGTACGCCAACGCTCCCGCGGCGCCTGCCCCGCATTGAGGGTGCGCGAGCTGTGGCGGCGTTCGCCGTGCTACTCACCCACGCGGGTTACGAGAGCGGTGCTGTGTTCAAGGGCGTTCCCGGAGCGTTCCTCGCACACGCTGATTGGGGCGTGGCCCTCTTCTTCGTGCTCTCCGGGTTCCTGCTGAGTCGGCCTTGGGTGCGCGAGGTGCAGACCGAGGCCGGCCGACCGCCACTACGGCGCTACTTCAAGCACCGGATGGCCCGGATTCTGCCGGCCTACTGGGTGGCCCTGCTCGCGATTCTGCTCACCACGGGCAGGGGTGCTGACGTGAGCGCCATCCTGAGCAACGTAACGCTGACCCAGGGATACACAGGCGAGTTCCTGCCGAGCTTCTTCCAGACGTGGTCGCTGGTCACAGAGGTCGCCTTCTACGTGGCGTTGCCGCTCTTGGCGCCGCTGCTCATCAGGCGCAGCATCAAGTTGTCACTGGTCCTGCTCGCGTGCGTCGCACTGATTACCCCGGTATGGATCTACCTGGTCAAGGGCCCGTTGGCGGACTCGATTACGGGCGTTGCGATTGCCTGGCTGCCCGGCCACATGGACTGGTTCTGCATCGGCATGGGGCTGGCTGTGGTCGAGACGGCGCTGCGCAGCGGCGCTCCCGCTGTCGCGTGGCTGACCCGCCGCCCGACGGTGGTGCTGCTGTTCGCAGCCCTGCTCTACGCGGTGGCGATGACGCCGATCACCGGCCCCATCCGATTCGAGGACACCGTCTCGCCCGGGCAGGCCATCGCCCGCGAGTTCCTGTACGGACTGGTCGCCCTATTCTGCATGGTCGCGATGCTCTCGGCCACCGCCAACGGCACGCTCTGGGGTCGTGGCTTGGATAGCTCCGTCATGCGGTGGGCCGGGCGGATCTCGTATGCCTTCTTCCTTTGGCACACGCTGCTGCTCACCGGGGTGCGGAACTGGCTCGGGTTGGAGCTGTTCGGCGGCGGCTTCTGGCAGTCGCTGGCGTTGACGACGGTCATCACCCTGATCGTGTCGCAGTTGTCATGGGTGCTTGTCGAGCGGACCTCTTTGCGGCTGGTGGGCGCTTCCACCCAGTAGGTGCGCGCCGCCGTGGATCACGCCGGCTTGCGGGCGATGATCACCTGACTCTTGGGCATGAACTTGTCCAGGCCCTCCTTGACCTTGCGCCCTTCGGGGGTCTTGAGCAGCTCGGCCCAGGCCTCCGTCCAATGCTGCAGGGCGGGGTGCTCGATTTCCTCCAGCCACGGCTTCTGGATCGAGGCGTCGGCGCCGCAACCCCACACGAGCGCCCACCAGACCGACCAGAAGAAGCCGTAACCGGCCTGCGACACGATCTCCAGCCCGGCCGCCTGGACCCACTCGGCGAACTCCTCGCGGCCAACGATGCGGATGTGGTTGGGGAACTTGAAGTAGTCCTCGTGTGCGACGTACGACTGCATCCGCTCCTGGTTCTCGTCCGGGACTGTGATCAGGTAGATCGCACCCGGCGCCCCGATGCGCACGAGTTCGGTGAGAACGACTGCTGGGTCATCGACGTGCTCGAGAACCTCGGTGCACATCACGCGCGTCGCAGCGCCGTCGGCCACCGGAAGGTGCTCGGCGGGCGCCACATGGAACTCCGACGCCCGCGCCGATGTCTCGGCGATCCTGGCTCGGGCGGTTTCGATAGACGCCTCGTCCAGGTCGATGCCGATGACGCTTGCGCCGAGTTGAGCACAGAAGCTCAGGTTGCCGCCCTCTCCGCACCCGACGTCGACGACCACGTCATCGGGGGCGATCGGCATGCCCCGGTAGAGCTCGTTGGTCTCGACCAGGAACCAGCCGCTCAGCCTTGCATCGTGCAGGCCGAACATCTTCGTATCCACCGGGCCATCCTCGGCAGCCGTCGCGCCCGTGGCGCTGGATTCGGCTCCTGGGGCGACCGATTGCTCGTCGGAGTTCGCCCGTCCGAGGAACCTGCTGAGTCGAGACATGGTTGTCACCTTTCGTGGGAGGCAGGACCTGGCCGGTCGTGAGCGTTGGTCTGGGTCTGCGGCTGCAGTCGGGCCAGGAAGGCCTGCAGGCGTTCCAGCGTGACGTCGTCCGAGCAGTTGCGCTGCTGCGCCTCCCGGGCGGCGGCGGACATCTGCCGGTAGCGCGGCAGGTCGTGCGTGGCGACGTCGAACGCGGTCAGGTAGCCGTCGCGCAGCGTGTCCCAGTTGATGCGGTACCGCACGCAGCGGAATACCTGGCGCGGGTCCTGCGGCCACGCCGCGAGTTCGACCGTGGAAGCCACCGGAAAGCCGTTCTCCGTGGTGATGTAGTCGGCCATCGCGGTGTGGTCCGGGGCGATGGCCGGTTTGCCGGCGGCCATGTATTCCATGAGGGGCAGGCACTGGCCCTCGCCGTGCGCGGCGTTGACTGTGTAGGTGGTCGCTCGCAGCAGATCTTGGAACGACTCGATGGCCAGGAAACCGTGGATCACCACGATGCGACAGGCATAGGGGTAGAGCTTGCGCATCTCCTGCAGCAGCATCCAGCAGCTCAGGTCGCGCTCGAAGTGGACGAGTTTGAGCACCAGCGTCGCGTCGGGGTTGTCCCGGAACGCCCAGACGAAGGCCGTGATGATGTCGATCCAGTTCTTGCGCTTGTCCTGCGGGTTGAAAATCGACGTGAACACCACGCCGGAAAGGTCCAGCGACTGTCCCGCAGTGACGAACTCCGGGGCGTCGAAGAAGTGCTCGGCGTCGAGGACCATGGCGCGGGAGTCAAGCACCGTGCCTTCGAGCTGCAGGGTGAGCGGCTCGCCGGTCCAGTCGGCGTCGGCGATCGCGGCGAATCCGTCGGCCACCGGGGCCGGCATGGAGTCGACCAGGTAGTCCGCCCCCAAGGCCCGGCGGACCGCTGTGACGGCGTACTGCGAGTGCGTGATGGCCCCCGGAGTGCTCCGCAGGACCGCTTCCCAATTGCTGCGCGGCTCGCCGCCGAAGACCTCGTTGGGGATCGTGTCGAATTCCCAGGCAAACACCGGCACGACCGGGCAGGCAGGGTTGAGCGGAACCTCATGCGGCGGTGCGAAGAGGATGAGCACCGGCTCGCCGCCATCGGCGCGCGCCCCCGCCACAGCCTCGTCCAGCTCGGCGAGGTC
>JBIRBF010000243.1:0-2540 GCA_044326505.1 Candidatus Nanopelagicales bacterium
CGCGTTACGCCAGAAGTCCCGCAGGCAATCGCGGTACTTGCCGTTCCACTCCGTCCACAACGGAGGGAACTCGCCCACCTGATAGCCGCCGGGGCCCACGTCCCAGGGCTCGGCGATGAGCTTGACGTTGCGCAGCACAGGATCCTGGGCGATCGTCGTCATGAAGGGGCCGAGCATGTCCACGTCGTGCATCGACCGTGCCAACGCAGACGCGAGGTCGAACCGGAAGCCGTCGACGTGCATCTCCTGCACCCAGTAGCGCAACGAGTCGGTGATGAGTCGGATGACGTGCGGCTGCGTCAGGTTGAGCGTGTTGCCGCACCCCGTGTAGTCGGTGTAAAGGCGCGGGTCGTCGGGGTCCAGTCGGTAGTAGCCGTCGTTGTCGATACCCCGCCAGGACAGCGTCGGACCCAGTTGGTTGCCCTCGCAGGTGTGGTTGTAGACGACGTCGAGGATGACCTCCAGGCCCGCTTCATGCAGCGCCTTGACCATGCGCTTGAACTCGGGCACCTGCTGGCCGCACTCCGGGTGCGAGGCGTAGCCGGAATGCGGGGCGAAGTACGACAGCGAGTTGTAGCCCCAGTAGTTGACCAGCCCGTCGCGCAGCAGATGCACCTCGGGCGCCGACTCGTGCACCGGCAGTAGCTCGACCGCCGTCACTCCCAGATCGGTCAGATGCGCGATCGCCGCCGGATGGGCCAGGCCCGCGTAGGTACCGCGGATCTCGGCCGGGATGTCCGGGTGCGCCATGGTGAAGCCCTTGACGTGGGTTTCGTAGATCACCGTGTGCGCCCAGGCGGTGTTCGGTCGTTCGTCGTCACCCCAGTCGAACCCGTCGGCGACGACCACCGAGTGCGGCACGAAGCGCGCTGAGTCCGCGCCGTTCATGATGGTGTCGTCACGCGGGTCCGAACCGTAGATCGCGTCATCCAGCTGCAGGTTCCCGCACACAGCCTTGGCGTACGGATCGACCAGCAGCTTGCTGGGGTTGAACCGCTGCCCGCGCGTGGGGTCCCAGTGCCCGTGGACTCGGAAGCCGTAGCGCTGCCCCGGGCGCAGGCCCGGCACGTAGCCGTGGAAGACGTGGAGGGTCTGCTCTGCCAGTCGGATGCGCCGCTCCGAGCCGTCGTCGTCGAGCAGGCACAGGTCTACCGCCTCTGCTTGTTCGGCCCAGAGCGCCACGTTGGCTCCGCCGGCGTCCACCGTCACGCCGAGCGGCTCGGCCGCGCCCGGCCACGCCACCGTCAGGTCCACGGGGATCTCGCCGGCCATTCGCACTCCTCATCGTCGACTCCAGTGGGCCCGAGGCGCCGCCCCGACCTCCAGCCCGGCCGCGCGCCGCGTCTAACCTTCGCACCAGCAGCATCGTCGTCGCAGGGAATACCCCAGCAGGAGGTCCGCCGTGAGCCAGGTTTCCGTCAGCACCGCAGGCGGTGTCGCCACCATCAGGGTGGATCGCCCGCCGATGAACGCCCTCGACACGGCTGTGCAGGCCGGGCTGGCGGCCGCCGCCGCCGAGGTGACCGAGCGCGATGACGTGCGGGCCGTGGTCGTCTACGGCGGCGAGAAGGTCTTCGCTGCCGGTGCGGACGTCAAGGAGATGGCCGGCTGGGACTACCGCACGATGGTCCTGCGCAGCCAGACGCTGCAGGACTCCTTCACCGCCATCGCCCGGATCCCCAAGCCCACGATCGCCGCGATCACCGGTTACGCCCTCGGCGGTGGACTGGAGCTTGCGCTCGCGTGCGACCTGCGGATCTGCGGCGACAACGCCAAGCTCGGTCTGCCGGAGATCCTGCTGGGCATCATCCCGGGCGCCGGGGGAACGCAGCGGCTGCCGCGACTGGTCGGACCGGCGAAGGCCAAGGAACTGATCCTCACCGGCCGCTTCGTCGGCGCCGACGAAGCAGAGCGGATCGGACTGGTGAACCGAGTCGTGGCGCCCGACGAGGTCTATACGGCGGCGGTGGAGCTCGCCGAGCAACTCGCCCGCGGGGCGGCGCTGGCGCAGCGTGCGGCCCTCGAGGCCATCGATCGCGGGATTCAGACCGACCTCGGCACGGGTCTGGCGGTCGAGCGGTCGCTGTTCGCCGGGCTCTTCGCGACCGAGGACCGCGCCGTTGGCATGGAGTCTTTCCTCGCCAGCGGTCCGGGCAAGGCCGAGTTCAGCGGGAGGTAGGGGCGTGAGCGCATCCGCGGAGCAGATCGAGCAGGCCTGGGGCGACCCCAAACTGGCCAACATCCTGTATCACGACTGGGAGGCGGGCACCTACGACGACAAATGGTCGATCTCCTACGACGAGCGCTGCATCGACTACGCCCGAGACCGATTCGTCGCTATCGCTGGGGAGGCCGACTGGCCCTACGGCCGCGCGCTCGAGATCGGCAGCGGCACCGGGTTCTTCCTGCTCAATCTCATGCAAGCGGGGGTCATGGAGCGGGGGACCGCAAGCGACATCTCGCCCGGGATGGTCGAGGTTGCGGTGCGCAACGCCCGGGGTCTGGAACTCGCGGTGGACGGCGAAGTAGTCGATGCCGAG
>JBIRBF010000018.1:0-22674 GCA_044326505.1 Candidatus Nanopelagicales bacterium
GCGGCGCATTCGCTCGCGCTGCAGCGCGGCCGTACCCAGTCGGTACGACGCATCGGCCAACCCGGCCCCCGATCCGGCCGACACCTGCCACACGGCGGCCAAGGCCACCAGCGCCGTCAACTCGAACTCCTCCCCGTCTGCGCGCAGGGCTGCCGGGATGTCCCCGCCAACCCGCGCGGCGCCCACGGAGCCCTGCATGAAGTCCCGACCCGCCCCCGCCCGCTGCAGAGCTGTCTCGGCAGGCAGCCCAGTGGCCAACTCGGCGGCCAGGGCGAGCACCACGTCGGCCGCGGCCGCCCGCTGGGCCGTCTGGCGAGCGCTCCTGCGCCACATCGCCCGAAACCGATCGGTCACCCGCGTGCCCAGGCGGCGCCACCACGGCTGCCACCCCAGGGGCCGCAGCCTGGCCCGCGCCGGGGACGCCGAGAGTCCTGCGCCAATCGCGAGCAGCACGAGTGCGGCCACGAGCACACCCCATCCGGGGGCTCTCACGTGGCACCGGCTTGTTCGAGGCGTCGTCCCAGAAACTCGATCCCGGGCCCTTCGACAACGTCCCCCTGCAGAAACGTCAGCGCTGCCACGGCCTCGACCAGCAGGCCCCCGGCCCGCGGGCGCAGTACGCAGACCTGCCGCACGCACCGGGCGCCACCCTGGTCCCGGCCAACGTGCACGACCGCATCCAGCCCTGCCGCCACCTGCGCATGGAGCGCCTCGCGAGGCAGCCCGGCGGCCAGGGCCAGCGCCTCCAGACGGGCCGGCACATCGGCGGCCGAGTTGGCGTGGAGGGTGCCACAACCCCCTTCGTGGCCGGTATTGAGCGCAGCCAAGAGATCAACCACCTCGGCGCCTCTGACCTCCCCGACCACGAGCCGGTCGGGCCGCATCCGCAGTGCCTGCCGCACCAACTCCCGCAAAGTGACGGCGCCGACCCCCTCGACGTTGGGCGGCCGCGACTCCAACCGCACGACGTGGGGGTGCCGCGGTTCCAGCTCGCTGGAGTCCTCGACCACGAGGAGCCGGTCGTCCGGTGGGACTAGCGAGAGCAAGGTGGCCAGCATCGTCGTCTTGCCCGCCCCCGTGCCACCGCTCACCAGGAACGCCAGCCGACCCTCGACGATCCGGCGCAGCCAATCCGCGCCGGCCTCCGGCACCGCGCCCCGGCGCACCAACTCGGCCAACGTGAAGCCGCGCCGCCGGGGGACACGGATGCTGATGCACGTGCCGCGCGGGGCGATGGGCGGGATGACGGCGTGGAGCCGTGACCCATCCGGCAGGCGCGCGTCGACGTAAGGCGAGGCATCGTCAAGCCGGCGCCCGGCCAATGTCGCCAACCGCTGCGCTAGTCGCCGCACCGCCGCCTCGTCCAGCAGCGCGACGGAGCTGCGCTCGAGGCCGGCGCCGCGGTCGACCCAGATGGACCGGGGCCCGTTGACCAGGACGTCGGTCACCTCGGCATCTGCCATCAGCCCTTCCAGTGGGCCCGCCCCCGCAAGCTCGGACCGCAGCTCGGTCACAAGCGCCATCAGGGTGCTGTCGCCGAGCACTAGCCCCTCGTCGCGCAGGGCTTCGGCGACGCGCGCCGGTGTGGCGGTTGCGCCTGTTCGGATCAGGCGAGCGCGGACGCGCTCCAGCAGCGAGGCCTCGACTTGCACGTCAACCGGCTGCCACACTCGACCGAGCCACTCCCCGGAGCAGCCGCAAGCAGGTCCCGAGCAGGGGTCCGGACCAATTCCGCCCCGGCGGCATCCCATCCTCCAGACTGCGATCCAGGCGGCTCTCGGCCGGCATGTGGGCAACGAGCGGCATGCCAAGCGCGTCGGCCAGGTCCTCGCCGGTCAGCGCACCCGGAGAGGGTCCGCGAACGACCAGCCCGATCGGCAGCCCTGCCAACGAGCCGCGCGTCACCAATCGGCGCGCAGCCAGAGCCCCGCGCACGTCGGCTGGGCAGACCAACAGCACCTGGGCGCTGCGGGAGAGGACCTCGACGGCCTGCTGGCGTGGTGCAACACCCTCGGCGCAGAGCCAGCGGGCGAGGTCCACCACGACCACATCCGCGTCGCGCGCCGCAGAGTCCAGCACCGAACCGACAACTCCCTCCGGCGGGAGCGAAGCCGGACCGGAGGTCCAGGTGAGCAGCCGCGCACCGGCTACCAGCGGCAACCCCGCCCGCAGGGATCTGGGTGGAATCCGACCCACCGCCGCCGAGAGGTCGTCCCAGCCGTTTCCGGCCACGCGGTCCACGCCGAGCAGGACGTTCAGCCCGAACCCGGACGGGTCGAGGTCAACTAGATAGACCGCCAGCCGCTCCGCCGCCGCGACGCGAGCGAGCCCAGCCGCCAGCACCGAAGCGCCGGCGCCGCCACGCGCGCCGATCACCGTGATGATCGGCGCTGCTGCGCTGGTGGCCGATGCGGCCTCCGCGATGGCCTCTACCAACCAGCGCTCCCCCTCCGGCAGCGTGACCACCGTATGAGCGCCGATGGCCAGCGCTTCCTGCCACAACGGCGAAGGGACCGGCGGAGTGGCCACAACCAGGACGCGCGAACGCGGCGGCAAACCCATCGCCGCCACCTGACCGATCGCTGCCCGATCCAGCACGACCATGTCGGCGGCGGACCACAAAGACGCGGCTGCGAGTGCATCCGGCACGACGCGCGTCTGTGCCCCGGCTGCCGCCCCGAGGCGTAGCACGTCGTCGGCCAGCACCTCGTCGATCGTGATGGCCAACAGCTCCGGACCTGCCATGTCGCACCCCCTTGCCACCACCTTGGGCGGGGTTGCCTGAGAGGACAACCGACACTGCAGCCCCTGTGGATAACTTCCCAGTGACCCGCCCCCGTGCGAACAACCCGAGCAGGAAATGGGAGGACCCCCGCTGGGGGGGGTTAGCGGGGGTCCTCTGGCCGAGAGGGGGGATTCTCGGCGCTGGCCGCCCCGAAGAGCGGCGATGATCATGGTGCCACATCTACCCAGGCCCCGCCAACCCGGGGTGCCGCGTGAATACGCCCCGAAACCGCGCGCTCAGGCTGATCCTGCGGGGAGGCTGACGTGCCGCTGCCCTACCATCGGCCCATGAGCAGCGCGGCCTTCTTCGACCTCGACAAGACCATCCTGGCCAAGTCAAGCTCGCTCGCCTTCGCCAGACCGCTCTACGACGGTGGGCTCATCGGACGATCAGCCGTCCTGAAGAGCGCCTACGCCCAATTCGTGTTCCTCACCTCCGGCGCGGACCACGACCAAATGGAGCAGATGCGCGCCTACATGCAGGCCCTCTGCGCCGGCTGGCCCGTCGACCAGGTGCGGCAGATCGTCGCCGACACACTTGACGAAGTGGTCACGCCGATCATCTACAAGGAAGCGACCGAGCTGATCGCCGAGCATCAGAATGCCGGTCGCGACGTCATCGTGATCTCTTCCTCGGGTACCGAGGTCGTCGAACCCATCTGCGAGCGGCTGGGGGTAGACCGCGCCGTCGGCACCCAGATGAGCATCGAAGACGGTCACTACACCGGCGAAATCCTGTTCTACGCGTACGGAGAGGGCAAGGCCGAAGCGATGCGTGCCCTGAGCGCCGAGTTCGGCTACGACCTGGCCGAGTCCTTCGCGTACACCGACTCCGCCACTGACTTGCCGATGCTCGAGTTGGTCGGCAACCCCGTCGCGGTCAACCCCGATGCTCCGCTGCGCACAATCGCCGAGGAACGTGGTTGGACCATACGCGATTTCGATACCCCCCAGGCCATGAAGGAACGCAAACAGGCCGATCGCACGAAGTTCGCCGCCAGCGGCGCCGCCGCCGCGGTCGCCCTGGGAGTCGCCTGGTACACCCGCCGCCACAGGGCTCGCTGAGCGCTGCGCGTAGACGCACACGCCGAGCCGTCGGCGCCCAGACACAAGGGTGGGGGCCCATCCAAGGATGGGCCCCCAATAGTCGCCGATGCAGGTGATCAAGCGTGCATTCCAAATGGACTTCAAGAGTCCAGAACCCGTCATCGTGGGCTGGGCGCCGCGTGGGTGCCTGATCGACGAAACTGTGAAGTTCTTGTGTCTCTTTTCTACTCCTCCTGGCCGGAGTTGCCAAGACCTTTCGCGCGAATTCCCACAAGAATCTCAGCGGCCGCCGCAGCCCCCATCGCAACCACCTCCGCGAAGTAGACCAACCAGGCGGCCACACCGTCGCTGGTCCCGGCTGCGTACTGCCGGGCAGCCGACACGTAGGCGGGGCGGCCGAGCTTCATGATCCCCACCTCCGGCACGGTCAGCACGTCCGGATCGAGCCCCCGTGCGGCAAGCACCAGCCGAGTGCTCATCCGCGCCAGTTGGCCGGAGCCGGTCTGGAACGGTCTCAGGGTGAGCAGCTCGCCATGCACCGCGGCAGCCTCGACGACGGCCGGCGCCGAGCTGCCCGAGCCCACCACCCGCCCCAGCAGCGAGAGCCGTGCTGCCGCCTGCTCGGGACTCGGCGCCGGCCCCAGCCGCAAGGAGTCGTTCAGCAACTCGCCCGACCGTGGCCGCCCCAACTCCTCGACAGGCTCCACATCCGCCGCGACCAGGGCGTGCAGCCGCGCGAGCGCCTGCAGCGGCGCCGTGGACCACACATCGACGAGTTCGGGCAACTCCCGATAGCCGCGCCAGACCCCCGCCGCGATCCGCCCCATGGGCGAGTCCTCCCAGACGTCGCCGCTCCACCAGCCCTCGATGGCGAAGTCGACCCCGTCCACGGCCGCGCTCGCCTGCGCACCGTGCACGCGGCTGGCCACGGCCAGCGCAGGGCCGTCGCTGCCCAAGTTCCGCGGCCATAGGACGGTGTCCACCGCCTTGCGGGACTCGGCGACTGCGTCGCTCACCCCTGGCAGGTCGGCCAGCGGCGCGAACAGGTCGAGGGTGCGATCCACCTGCCCGAGGCTACAGCTGCCCTTAGCCGGCGTACTGCTGGTAGGGCCGCGCCTGCAACTCGGCCAGCACGGCCGGGTCCTGCGCCTCCAGCCAGCGCTCCAGGTCGAGGTTGCTGACGAACCGCACGTCGGGGTGCAGCTTCTTGAAGTCGGTGATGAACCGCGTCAGCGACGTCGTGAACGAGCCACAGGCCCAATCGTTGAAGTGATTGCCGATGAACATCGGAGCCCGGTTGCCGTTGTACACGGCGGTCGCCGCGTCCATGTACGACTTGTAGACGGTCGAGTCGATAGCGGCGCAGGTCTCGGGCGTCGCCTCGGTCTGACCGTTGTTGAGGTTGGCCAAGAAGTTGTAGTCCATCGAGAGCACCGTCGATGACCTCCCGGCGAGCGTGATGCTCTGCAGCGGGAAATCCCACAAGGGGTAGTCGGGCACCTTGGTCGGCCACGCCAGTCTGCCGTGGTTGGACGACTCGTAGGTGTAGCCGGCCGCCACCATGGCGGGGTACATCTGGTCGCGCTGGCCCTCCAGGCAGGGAGTCCTGCCACCCTTGATGACCGATGGGTCGAAGGGCAGCGCATCAAGCCCGGTGATGTCAGGGTTGTTCTGCGGCCAGTTAGTGATCAGCTGGTTGAACTGGTCGATCTCGGCCGCCCACTGCTCGGTCGACCACGTGTTGACGCCGGTCGGGCCGCAGAAGTGGCCAACGTAGTGGCTGGCGATCTCGTGGCCGGTCCGGTAGGCCTCTGTCCACGTCGTGATGCGGGAGGGAACCCACTCCGGCACGGCGAAGCCGATGTCGGACTGGCCAGCAGGCCGGTCCGGCGCCTGATAGGCGTACTTGGCGTCCGTCCGCGGCAGCACACACACCGCCGACAGATTGAAGGTGAACCGACCTTCCACCGCCTTCGCGGTATCCAGGTAGTGCCGCATGATGCCTTCGGGCGTCTCGCAGGATCCGTCGAAGCTCACGACGATGAACTGCGGCGCCTGCTGACCGGGCTGCAGGCGATCGACCGTCAGGCCTGGCTGCGGTTCGGGCGGGGTGGTCGTGCCCACTGTCAGGCGCTTCGGCGGCGCCGGTGTAGCGGACTGCCCATCCGCCGGCAGCGAATCCGCGGTCGGCTCGGCTCCGCTGCGCACCGGCAGGGCGGCACCGAATAGCAGCCCACCGGCCGCAGCAGCGGCCAGCAACGAGGCGACAAGCGCGCGTCTACCCACTTGTACACCGCCTCCGTTCCACTCCGGTCACCGCCACCGCGGGCTGCCCGCCGCTCAACCGGCGCCGGGAGTCCGGCCATTGTCCACCTCCACGTACAGGCGCACCTACAACGCCCCGTGACCGGCGTGTCACGAGTCGGAGGGGGCCACCAGTGCCCACCCCTCTGCGACGCACGCGGCCGCCTCGCAGTTCCCACTAGGGTGGGCGCAAGCCAGCGCTCGGACGGGAGGGTCGCCATGGCGGCGCCGGACAACACGGTCTTCGACCGCGTGTCGCTCAGCGAGCGCAACTGGCTGCTCCGCGCCCTGCGGGACGAGACCTTCGGTGGCGTGCTGCTGCTCGTGGCCGCGGTCGCCGCACTGATCATCGCCAACAGCGGGCTCGGCGACTGGTACCAGAACCTGTCGAACACCGTCATCGGGCCGTCTGCGCTGCACCTGAACCTGACCGTGTCGACATGGGCCGCCGACGGGCTGCTCGCCGTGTTCTTCTTCATCGCCGGCCTGGAACTCAAGCACGAGATGGTGCTGGGGACCCTCGCCGACCGACGCAAGGCCGCCGTCCCAGTCGCAGCAGCGCTCGGCGGGATGATCGTCCCGGCTGCCATCTACGCAACCGTGAACGTGGCCTCGGCCACGGGCTCCCCCGGCGGTTGGGGCATCCCGATGGCGACGGACATCGCCTTTGCCCTCGCGGTGCTGGCAGTCGCCGGGCGCAACCTCCCCATCGCCCTGCGCGCGTTCCTGCTGACGCTGGCTGTGGTCGACGACTTGGGCGCCATCATCGTGATCGCCTTGTTCTACTCAGACCACTTCTCCCTCGCCCCGTTCCTGGGCGCGATTGCCCTGCTCGCGCTCTACGCCTGGCTGCAGCGGCAGCGGGTCCGCGCTTGGTACATCTACGTGCCGCTGGCCCTGGCGGTCTGGATCCTGGTGCACTCATCCGGGATCCACGCCACAGTCGCCGGCGTCGCGCTGGGCCTGCTCACCCGCGTGCGCCCCGACCCGGGGGAGGATCAGAGCCCCGCCGAGCGTCTGCAACGGCGTCTGCAACCGCTATCGGCCGGCTTCTGCGTCCCCGTCTTCGCATTCTTCGCCGCGGGCGTCGACTTGCGCGGGGCAGACATCGTGACAACGCTCAGTTCCCCGGTCGCGGTGGGCGTGATCGCCGGTCTGGTGCTCGGCAAGCCCATCGGCGTCGTCGCAGGTGCGTGGCTCACCGCCCGGTTCACTCGGGCCTCACTGTCCTCGAGCCTGGCCTGGCGCGACATCATCGCCGTCGGGCTGATCGCTGGTGTCGGCTTCACGGTGTCCCTGCTCATCGCCGAGCTTGCGTTCGAACCGGGTTCGGAGCAGCTCAACGCTGCGAAGATCGCGGTGCTGCTGGCCAGCGCGGTTGCCGCGGTGGCCGCCAGCGTGGCGCTCGTCACTCGGTCCAGGCACTACGCCGCGCTCGCTCTGGAGGAAGAACGAGACGACGACGGCGACGGCATCCCCGACGTCTACCAGCGTTCCGACGGCTGAACGGATAACCTTCAGCCAAATGGTCAACGGTGGAGGATCCATGGCGGCAACGAGTCAGGACCAGCAGCAGAGCATCTCCCAGTTGGTGACGTCGGCGACGACGGACATCAAGTCCCTGGTGAGCGACCAGGTCGAACTCACGAAGGCGGAGGTCCGCCAGACTGCCCAGACGGCCGGCAAGACCTTCGGTCTGCTCGGTGCCGCTGCGTTCGTCGGCGTGCTGTTCATCGTGTTCCTGCTGGTGACCATCGCCTATGTCCTGGTCGCCGTGGGGCTGCCGGTGTGGGCAGGCTTCGGCATCGTGGCCCTCGTGCTGCTGATCGTCGCGGCGATTCTGGGGTTCATGGGCAAGAAGCGCGCCGAGGGGATCAAGGGCCCCGAGAAGGCTGTCGAGCAGCTCAACGCCACCAAGGCGGCGCTGACCATGAAGGCCCCCACCTCCACTTCCTGATCCGCCGACCAGGCGCGTGGCGGCGTCGGGGAGGATGGCGACATGGCCGTCACCGACGATGTCCTGCGCCCCGCTGGGCCGTGGGAGCATCAACAAGTCTCGGCCAACGGTGCCAACTTCCACGTTGCGATCGCTGGCGACGGCCCCCTGATCGTCCTGCTGCACGGCTTTCCGACGTACTGGTGGACCTGGCGGGACTTCGTGCCGTTGCTGGCGGACGCCGGCTACCGCGTGGCCGCGATGGACCTGCGCGGTTTCGGCGGTTCGGATCACACGCCGCGGGGTTACGACCCCTTCTCCACCAGTCAAGACCTGGTGGGCGTCATCCGCTCCCTCGGCGAGCCCGACGCCGTAGTGGTCGGGCACGGTTGGGGCGGTTTCATGGCCTGGACCACCGCAGCCCTGCATCCCCGGGCGATTCGCGGCATCGTGCCGATTTCAATGGCCCACCCGCGGCGCCTGCGCGAGGCCATCCTGACCGACCGCGCCCAGCTGCGCGCCTCAAGCTACGTGATGGGGTTCCAGCGACCGTGGATCCCCGAGCGGCAGCTCGTGGCCGACAACGCCGCCGAGATCGGCCGCATGCTGCGCGACTGGTCGGCCACGCCGGGCTGGCCGCCGCCGGCCGTCGAGGCCCAGTTCCGGACCGCGTTCGGCTACGGCAACACCGCCCACTGTGCGCTGGAGTACCACCGCTGGGCGATGCGCTCGATCCCGCGCGCCGACGGCCGCCGGTTCGTCCACGAGGTCAGCGAAGCCTCGATCAGCGCCCCGGTGCTGCATCTGCACGGATCCGCCGATCGCACCGTGCTGCCGCGCACGGCGCTGGGATCGCGGGAGTTCACCGCGGGGCCCTATGCGTGGCGGCTGCTGGCTGACGTCGGGCACTTCCCGCACGAGGAGGCACCCAGCCGAGTGGCGGACCTGATACTGGGCTGGCTTGCGGCAGGCGGCAGCTGGAACGATCCGCCGGAGGCTGACCCGCTGCGCAGGTGGTAGCCCCGCCGGGGAGTCACTCGACGACGCAGGGCCCGGTGGACACTCCCGTGCTGGCCTCGCCAACACTGCGCGACAGGCCGCGGAACTGCTCGGCGGTGAGGGCGTAGCCGACCCCCGGGTCCTCCAGCGCTTGCGCGAAGACCAGGCCGATCACCCTTCCGTCCTCGGCGAGCAGCGGACCGCCCGAATTGCCCGGCCGCACGGTGGCGTTGAGGACGAAAGCTGCTCGGTCCGGACCGGGGCGGCCATAGATGTCGCTGGCCAGCGCCGCGCCGGAGGTCAGCGTCGCGCGGACCATCGCACCGCCCACGGCGAGGTCGCCGCCGCCGGGGTAACCGGCAACAGCGGCTTTCGTCCCGGCAGCGGCGTCGGCGCTGGTGGGGATCGGCGCCAACGGCAGGTCTGGAACGTAGAGCACCGCCACGTCCACCTGCGGGTCGAAGCCAACCACGACCGCGCGGTAGGAGCGACCCTCGCTGGTCGTGACCCGCGGGTTGGGCATCGCCGCCACGACGTGGGCATTGGTCGTCACGTGTTCCGGGGTGGAGACGTATCCGGACCCCGTCGCACCTGCGTCGCAGCCGGGCTTGTTGCCCGACACCTTGACCACCGAGTCGAGCACCTCGGCCACGGCCGGGGTCGTCGCCTCCGACGGTGAGGGCGCCGCCCGACCGACCGGGGTGTCGGTGAAGCCGCCCACCACGATGGGAATGCCAGTGGAACTCACCGCTCCTGCGGCCTCGGAAAGCGCTTGCTTGGCCCGCACAGGGACGTGCTCGTCCACAAGTGCCAGCACGGTCGAGGTGCGTACGGGATCGCTGGTCGGGTTCTCCGGCAGCGACAGGATCATCGTGGCCATGGCCCAGGCGCACACCATCGCTCCGAGTCCTGCGAAACAGGCGCCAAGCAGCGAATCCAGCCACCGCACGGGCGTCCAGTCGACGATGGCACGAATGCGTCCGCCGACGAACGCGCCGATCCCCTGGCCGATGAGTCCGGCAACGAGCACCACACCGATGAGCAGAACGCTGTCCACGATTCCGCTCGGATGCCAGCCTTCGGCCACCTCCGGCACGAGCTTGATCGCCAGCACGGCACCGGCCACAAACCCGACGAAGCCGAGCAAGCCCTGCACGAACCCCATCCGCCAGCCGAACAGCGCAAAGAGCAGCACGAAGCCGAGGAGGATCACATCCACCGCGTTCATGTCTGCTCCGCATCGAGGTCGACCAACCGGGCCGGGAGCCAAGGACGCTCCCAACCCCCCATTCTGAGCAAACCATCGGTCAATCCGCCAGTAAAACCCCAAACGATCATGTTCGCGACATCAAATCCAGGTCCGATGAACCCGCTGGGGTGCCGCACCCGGACCCTGTTGGCGGGATCGGCCAGGGCCCGGATCGGCACCCGCGCGACATCGGCGACCTCGGCCTCCTGCGCCGAAACAGGTCCGGGCGAGCGCCACCAGCCCAGCACCGGCGTCACGACGAAACCGGTCACCGGCACCCATAGCTCGGGTAGTTCACCGACGATCTCGACCGAGTCGGGATCGACCCCAACCTCCTCGTGCGCCTCGCGCAGCGCGCAGGCGGCGGCATCGGCATCCTCGGCATCCTGCGCACCGCCCGGGAACGCGGGCTGACCGGAGTGGGCCCGCATGGCTGCTGCCCGCCTGGTAAGCAGCAGGTCGGGACCCGAGGGCCCCTCGCCGAGCAGCATGAGCACGGCGGACGGCCGCCCCTGGGCGTCCGGCGGTGGCCCGAACCGAGTCAGATCCTCCACCTGCGTCGACTTGAGGGACGTCACGAGTGGCCGGATCCAGTCGGGCAGCTGGTCGAGCGAGCGGCCCCCTGCGACGTCACGCATCGCGCACCTCGACGCCGAGGTGCTGCGCGACGGCCTGCCGCAGGGTTGCAGCATCCGCGATCTGGCCGACGATCCGGTGCACGATGCGGCCGTCGGCGGCCACCAGGTAGGTGACCGGCGGCCCGGGCCACCCGAGTGCGGCGCGGGTGGCGCCGTCGGGGTCGTACACCGACGCGATACCTGCCGCAGCAGCGAAGTCGGTGCCGGCCTGCCGGTCGTCCTGCACGTCCACGCCGAGCACTTCAAGCGCATCGCCCGCATCGGTAGCCAGCTCTGCCAGCATGGGCATCTCAGTGCGGCAGGGAACACACCACGAGGCCCACACGTTGAGCACGACGGGCGTGCCGCGCAGTCCGCTCAAGGTCACGTCCGGACCGGGCCCCAGACAGGCAAGGGTGAGGTCGGGAAGACCGTCGGGCACCGCTGCTGCGTCCGGCGTGCTGGTGGGGCAGGGCAGCCCGGCGCGCGCGCCGACGGAGGTGTTCACGGCAGCAGCGCCGACGGACGCGGACGCCAAGGCGGTGCCAGCCGCGTTGGCGCCGTCCTGCGCTCCGCAGCCTGACAAGGCGACGGCGACCACGGCCAGGGCGCCCCCAGCCGTCGCCCTCCTCGCGCGCATCAGTACTCCTCGTCTGCAGTGCTGGCACCGGCCCCGCTACCACCGGCATCGGCACCGGCGGCCACGATCTTCGCCGCCACCGCCGGGTCCGTGGGCCCCTCCCCGAAGGACGGGCACAGTCTGGCTACGGGGCACACGCCGCAGGCCGGACGGCGGGCCTTGCAGCACCGACGCCCATGAAAGATCAACCGATGCGACAGCATCGTCCATTCCCGGCGGGGGAAAAGCCCCGCGATGTCGTGCTCGACGGCCACCGGATCGGTCTGGACGGTCCATCCCAGCCGTCGGGACAACCGCCCTACGTGCGTGTCCACCGTGATACCGGGAGTGTCGAAGGCGTTGCCCAAGACGACGTTGGCGGTCTTGCGGCCGACGCCGGGTAGCGCCACCAACTGGGCCATCCGGCGCGGCACCTCGCCGCCGTGGCTCTCGCAGAGGGCGCGCGCCATGCCCTGGATGCTCGTGGCCTTGTTGCGGTAGAAGCCGGTGGAGCGGATCAGATCTTGCAGCTCCCCCGGATCGGCGCCTGCGTAGTCGGCGGCGGTCGGATAGCGGGCGAAGAGCGCCGGCGTGACCTGATTGACCCGCTTGTCGGTGCACTGCGCGCTCAGAATGGTCGCGACGAGCAACTCAAGCGGTGAGGCGAAGTCCAGCTCACAGGTGGCATCTGGGTAGGTCTCGGCGAGGACCCGGTTGATCCTGCGCGCCCGTCGGACCAGCGCGAGCCGCGACTCCCCCGTGGGCGTAGCAGGCTGATCAGCCCACTCGTCTGACTCCCGCGCCGCCACTGTGCCACCCTACGCAGGGGAGAATAGAGCGGCCATTCACGGCTGTTCGGGACGGTCGAGAAGGCGCAGGGAGAGGGCAGCGAGATGGCTTCCAGGCAACCCGGCGAGGGCCAACCCACGACGGACGCAGAGGCGGCCGCTGATCGCCGTGCGGCCCGTAAGAAGGCCCGCCTGTCAGCGCCCCCGCCAGAACCGCAGGAGGAGTTCACCGAGCTCAGCCTGGCCGACCTGAGGGCCCTACACCGAGAGCTTACGGACTACGAGACGCGCGTGTCCTACTGGCGCCGACTGGTCCAGGCTCGCATGGACCTGACCTCCGCCGGGCGCCAGTCCGACGACATAGAACGGCTGGCCCAGGCGCTGGCCGATGCACCGGGGCGTGGACGGCGCATCGCCAACCTCGACGTCATGCCGCCCGACCAGGTGCCGCCGCTGCCTGGGCTGGAGGACCTTTGGCAATACGCCCCCGGCGACGACGAGGTGCAGATCGCCGACTACCTGCTGCGGCTGGCGCAGATCGAGCGAGAGCTGTCGGCCCACCGGCACGGCCTTCACGAACGCATCGACGCCCTGCACCACGAGCTCATCGCGCGCTACCGGCAGAACCCGGCGCTGGCGCTCTCGGCGCTGCCGTGTGCGCGCACCTGAGCCGCCCGGATGGACCTCGGCGACCCGGGCAGACACCAGCCCGGCGACGTGGAAGCATGTTGGGGATTCTGAGAGGACATTCACGACATGGATGATGTGCTGAGTTCCGCACCGCTGTTCGCCGCTCTGGACGCTGAGGCGTCCGCGGCGCTGCGAGCGTCCATGGAGACCACGACCGTGGCAAAGGGCGACGTGCTCTTCCACGAGGGCCAGCTCGGTGACCGGATGTACATCATCACCGACGGCAAGGTCAAACTCGGGCACACCGCACCCGACGGCCGCGAGAGCATCCTAGCCATCCTCGGCCCCGGCGAGCTGCTGGGCGAGCTCTCGCTGTTCGACCCCGGGCCCCGCACCGCCACCGCCATCGCGCTCACCGATCTGACCGCCCTGGGCCTCGGCCACGCCGCCCTACGCCCCTGGCTCACCGGCCGCCCCGAGGTCGCCGAGTCACTGCTGCAGGCCCTGGCGCAGCGGCTGCGCCGGACCAACGAGGCGCTGGCGGACCTTGTGTTCAGCGATGTCCCGGGGCGGGTGGCCAAGGCACTGCTGGAGCTCGGCGACAAGTTCGGACAGCAGATGCCCGACGGGATCCACGTCACCCATGACATGACGCAGGAGGAGCTCGCGCAACTGGTGGGCGCTTCCCGCGAGACGGTCAACAAGGCGCTCTCGGAGTTCGCCACCCGCGGCTGGATCAAACTCGAGTCCCGCTCGGTGGTCATCATCGACAGCGAACGGCTGGCTCGCCGTTCCCGCTAGGGCTGCTGCGCTGGGGGTGCCTCGGCGAGATAGAGCAGCTGAGCCCGCACGCTCAGCGCGGCGGCCGGCCACAGCTGCCGGGGCACATCGGCGTAGACCACCTCGACGACTTCCGCGACGAGTTCGTCCAGCGCATCGTCGTCCCGGGCAGCAGTTGCCGCTCGACCGCCGACGACTGCCGCCACCGCGCGCAGCCGATCGTGGCGATGGCCCAGGTAGTAGTCGATCCAGGCGGCCGGCTCCTCCACCACCGGCCCATGGCCTGGCAGCAGGGTCGTTGCGCCCGCCGCCACCCGGCCGCGCAGCAGCGCCAGCGATGCCAGATATTCGCTCAGGCGCCCGTCGGGGTGAGCCACGACCGTTGTTCCCCGCCCGAGCACGGTGTCGCCGGTGAACAGCCACTCGCCGACTGCGAGGCTCACCGAGTCCGAGGTGTGCCCAGGTGTGTGCAAGACCTCGAGGTCCAGGCCGGCGGCCTGCATCTCCTCCCGACCGGCCAGCGGTAGGCCGGTGGACCATTCGGACAACCACGCCCGCAGCGGCGCGTCCGCGCGGCGCGCGAACTGCTCGGCGCCTTCGCTGTGGTCGGCGTGGCCATGGGTGAGCAGCACCAATTCCACTGCGAGGCCCCGCTCGGCCAGCAGACCGTGCACCCGCTCGAGGTGGTCGGCCAGTGCAGGTCCCGGATCGATGACGACGGCCCCGGCGCCATCGCCGGTCAGCACCCAGGTGTTGGTCCCATCCAGAGTCATCACGCCGGGGTTGTCTGCGCGCACCCGCAGCAGGCCCGGGGCAACCTCCTCGACGGCGCCGCGGCCGGCCGTCGCTGAGTCCCCCCCGCTCATCGGAGTCCCGGCGGGATCGGACGCCAGCCCGGCGGCATGCCAACTTCGGCCGGGTCGGTGATGTCGCGGCCGGCCTCTGTGTCTCGAAGCACCCAGCCGTCCGGGCCGTGCACCGGCATCAGCGCCGGCACGCTCGCCCGCACGAGCCCGGCCAGGGCGTCGGCCGTGCTAGCAAACTCGGCAAGCTGGAACATCGCCGCCGCCGTGGGCGGCAGCAGGCCGATACGACCGGCGGAGGCATCGCCGATGGCATCCCCCGGATCCGTCCAATGGCAGGCCTGCGCCTCGGTGCCAACAAGCTCCGGCTCCTGGCCTGCCGGCAGGGCGGCGGCGAAGAAGTCGGTGTCGTGCCGGTGCGGCAGGGCCTCGGGCGTGATCCAGCGGGCGAAGTACACCAGCGGGTCGTGTGCCGGCAGCACGATGCCGGTCTCCTCGGCGAGTTCGCGCCGCGCGGCGTTGCGGGTGCTGGCCGGGTCGTCCGGCGAGCCGTCGGCGGGATCCAAGCCGCCGCCGGGGAACACGTGCATGTCCGGTGCCGCAGCCATGCTCGCAGCGCGCTGCATCACGAAAACCTGCAGCCCCGCCGGGCCGTCGCGCAGCAGGGCCACGGTCGCGGCCCGGCGAGCCGGGGCGATCATGGGCGTCGCCCGCTCGGAGCGACGGCCAGGACGGCATCAACCTCGACGGCGGCACCGCGCGGCAGCGCCCGCACTCCCACCGCGCTGCGGGCGTGGGGCAGGCCGAAGGCGGCGCCGAAGACCTCCGAGGCCCCGTTGGCGACCTCCGGCAGATCGGCGAAGCCCTCTTGCACGGACACGAAGACGTTCACTTTGACCGCCCGCACCACCTCGCCAGCGCCCACCTGTCCCACACCGGCCGCGATCGCGCCGAGGGCGCACAGCGCTGCGGCTGACTGCCCCTGCGGCACCGACAGGCCACCAGATCCCACGACGCCGGTCACCGCGACGACCCCGTCGCGCATGGGCAGCTGACCGGCAACATGCACCAGGTCGCCGATCCGCACCGCGGGTACGTACGCAGCCAGCGGCGGATTGACCGAGGGCAGCTCCAGGCCCGCCGCTGCCAGCGCCGTCACCACCTCCGACGGCGTCCGGCCCCGCGACTGATCGCCGTCAGCGGGGCGGACGGACTCGGCCATCAGCCGCGCGGCCGCTTGAAGTAGGCCACCAGAGAATCACCGGTGGGCCCAGGCACCACCTGGACCAGTTCCCAACCGTCGGCTCCGAAGTTGTCCAGGATCGCCTTGGTGTTGTGGATGAGCAGGGGCGCTGTCAGGTACTCCCAGGTCGTCATGTCGCCAGAGCCTATGCCCGGTAGCAGGACTAGGCTCGACCTGTGGTCGCACAAGCAGGGCAAGAATCGGGCGGGCAGCAGCCGGGCGGCTCGCCGGGCGCCGCCGTCGGCGCCGAGCTCAATCCCGAGTCGATCGGTCGCTGGGCGGATCTGTCCGAGGCCCGGATGCATGTGGTGTCCGGCAAGGGCGGAACGGGCAAGACCACGGTCGCGGCGGCGCTGGCCCTGGCGCTCGCGGCGCACGGCCGCCGAACCCTGCTTATCGAGGTCGAGGCGCGGCAGGGCATCGCTCGGGTCTTCGACGTCCCACCGCTTCCCTACGAGGAGCGGAAGGTGGCCATCGCACCCAGCGGCGGCGACGTCTACGCCTTGGCGATCGACCCCGAGGCGGCGCTGCTCGAGTACCTCGACATGTTCTACAACATGCGGCGCGCCGGCAACGCCCTGCGCAAACTCGGCGCAATTGACTTCGCGACCACGATTGCACCGGGCGTGCGCGACGTGCTGCTGACGGGCAAGGCGATGGAGGCGGTCAAGCGCAAGGAGGGCGGGCGCTTCGTCTACGACGCGGTGGTGATGGACGCCCCGCCCACCGGCCGGGTGGTGCGCTTCCTCAACGTCAACACCGAGGTCGCGGGGCTGGCCAAGGTCGGCCCCATTCGGAGCCAGGCCGACCAGGTGATGGGCGTCATCAAGTCCCGCACGACCACCGTGCACCTGGTGACCCTGCTCGAGGAGATGCCCGTGCAGGAGACCGTCGACGGGTTCATCGAACTGAAGAAGGCCGGCCTGCCGACCGGCGGGGTGTTCGTCAACATGGTGCGCGAGCCCATGCTGCCGCCCGACGCCCTCGCCCAGGCCGCGAATGGAACTCTGGACGGGGCTGCGATCACCAAGGGGCTCGTCGACGCCGGGCTCGGACCGCCGTCGGGCAAGCGCAGCGCCCGCATGAGCGCATGGGCCGCAGCCCTGTCGATCGAGGCCGCCGAGCACGCCGAGCGCGTCGCGCTGGAGACCCAGGAGCGGGCCCGGCTGCGCGCGACCGGGCGCCCACTGATCGAGTTGCCGTACTTGTCCGAAGGAATCGATCTGGGCGCGCTCTACACGCTGGCCGCGCGCATGCACGCCAACGGAGTGGGCGAATGATGGACGCGATCTCCTATGCCCGCGGGGCGGCACCCTCACTCGACGTCGATGCCCTGATCGCCGACCAAGACGTGCACGTCATCGTGTGCTGCGGATCGGGCGGCGTGGGCAAGACCACCACGGCCGCGGCGCTGGCGCTGCGCGCGGCCGAACAGGGGCGCAACGTCTGCGTGCTCACCATCGACCCGGCGCGGCGACTCGCCCAATCCATGGGTCTGACCGAGCTCGACAACACCCCCCGACCCATCGAGATCGTCGGTTCCGGGTCGCTCAGCGCCATGATGCTCGACATGAAGCGCACGTTCGACGAAATCGTGGTCGCCCACGCAGACGCCGAGCGCGCCGAGACGATCCTGGCCAACCCCTTCTACCAGGCGCTGTCGAGCTCGTTCGCCGGTACGCAGGAGTACATGGCGATGGAGAAACTGGGCCAGCTCCGAGCAGAGGCCGCCGCCCAGGACAGCTGGGACCTGATCATCGTCGACACTCCGCCTTCCCGCTCCGCGCTGGACTTCCTGGATGCGCCGAAGCGGCTGGGGTCGTTCCTGGACGGTCGCCTGATCAAAGTCCTGGCGGCTCCGGCACGAGGAGCAGGACGCTTCACGACGCGGGTGATGGCGGCATCCTTCGGCGTGTTCAGCAACGTGCTCACGAAGATCATCGGGGCCCAGGTGCTGCGCGACCTGCAAGTATTCGTGGCCAGCTTCGACGCTCTGTTCGGCGGATTCCGGGAGCGGGCCGAACAGACGTACGCCCAGCTCAAGGCGCCCGACACCCGATTCGTCGTCGTGGCGATTCCCGAGAACGATGCCTTGCGCGAGGCCAGCTACTTCGTCGAGCGGCTGGCGAACGAACAGATGCCGCTGGCCGGCCTGGTGCTCAATCGGGTGATCCCCGTGACCATCCCCGACCTGACGGCCGAGGCTGCCGAGGCTGGCGCAGAACTGCTCGCCGACCTCGGCACCGACCACGTCACCGGGGGCCTACTGCGCCTGCACGCCTCGCGCATGACGGCGGCGCGGCGCCAGCAGCACGTGGGGGAGAGCTTCGTCGCCGCCCACCCAGGCGTGCCGGTGGCATGCGTGCCGGTCTTCGGCGATGACGTCCACGACCTCGCCGGCCTGCGCGAGATCGGCCGGGCGGCCGCCGAGACAGGCTGACGGGGACGGCGCCTAGGCCGAGGCTCGGCCTCGACGGGTGCCGACCGAGTCATCCCCGCTGCTGTCGTAGCGCTCGCGGGCCGACATCAACAGCGAGGTCCAGGACAGCACCTCGGGCCGACGGCGCAGCAGCGCCCGCCGCTCGCGCTCGGTCATACCGCCCCAGACTCCGAACTCGATCCTGTTGTCCAGCGCATCGGCCAGGCACTCCACCCGGACGACGCACCCGCCGCATACTTGTTTCGCGCGGTTCTGGGCCGCTCCCTGGACGAAGAGAGCATCCGGATCCTGGTCGCGGCACGCGGACTGGGTGATCCAGTCATTGACCCACTGCACGAGTTGTCCTCCAATCCCGTGCAGTCGGTGGCGCCGATGGGGAATATCGGCGTCCTCGACACCAATCGCACGGGTACGCGTTGCGAACCTAGGGGTAACGAAGCCTTGACAATAGGTCCATGCGGGCTAGAAACAGTAGTTCTTTAGAACTGTTTCCTGTGACGGATGGCATGACATGAGGCCCAGAAGGCCTTCTGTTGTTGTCGGGCGGCCCCCAAGGGGGCGGCGCGCTGAACCCCGGGTCACCTGCCCATGCAACCTCAACGCCTACCCTTGCGTCATATGGCCATGAAGGAGTCGGAGCCTGTCGATGTCTAAAACCGGACCCGGGTCGCGCCCCGGTGCCAGCACCCGCACGAAGCTCATCGCGGGCGGGCTGTTCGCTGTCACGAGCATTGCCGCAGGCGTAGTCGTTGCCGCGATGGCGGTGCCTTCGGCTGCCGCAATGGGCGAGGGCGCGAAGGCCGCCACTCAGGTCTACGGCGGGCTATCCACCAAGTTCACGACTCCCCCGCTGCCGCGCAAGTCCGTGGTCACCGCCGCGGACGGCACGGTGCTGGCGACCCTGTACGCGGAGAACCGCGAAGAGGTCCCGATCGAACAGATCTCGCCCTATCTGCAGCACGCGATCGTGGCGATCGAGGACAGTCGCTTCTACGAGCACAACGGTGTCGACATGAAGGGCACCGTGCGAGCCGTGGCCAACAACGCCTCCGGCGACTCCGTGCAGGGCGGCTCGACCATCACCATGCAGTACATCAAGAACGTTCTGGTGAGCACCGCGGACACCGCCGAGCAGCAGGAGGCCGCCACCGCGCGGAGCGCCAGCCGGAAGCTGCAGGAGATCCGGTACGCGGTCGAGCTCGAGAAGGAGCTGACCAAGACTCAGATCCTCAACAACTACCTGAACATCAGCTACTTCGGTGCCGGCGCCTATGGCGCCGAGGCGGCCTCGCAGCGGTACTTCTCCAAGCGCGCCGGTGAGCTCGACCTCAGCGAGGCCGCTCTGCTCGCCGGCCTGGTCCAGTCGCCCACGGTCTACGACCCCACGGTCGACCCGGAGACCGCCCAGAAACGGCGCAACGAGGTCCTGGACCGCATGCTGCAGCTGGGGTACATCACCCAGGAGCAGCGCGATCTGGCGGTGATCGTGCCAGTCACGGACTTGCTCAAGCCCACAGTCCCCGTCAACGGCTGCGCCGCCAGCCCCTTCCCCTACTACTGCGACTATGCGGTTCGGCAGGTGCTGGACAACCCCACCTTCGGTGAGACTCGCGAAGATCGGGAGAAGTACATCGAGACCGGCGGCCTCACGATCAAGACCGCCTTGGACATGACCGCACAGGACGCAGCTCAGCGCGCCGTCCTGGAAGCCATCCCGGCCGAAGACGAGTCCGGCAAGGCTGCGGCCATCGCGATGGTGCGCCCGGGCACCGGCGAGGTCATCGCGATGTCGCAGAACCGCACGTGGGGCGACCAGGGCCTGTCACAGACGACCTATAACTACGCGGTGGACGAGGACGAGGGCGGCACGATCGGCATGCAGGCCGGTTCGACGTTCAAGATCTTCACGATTGCGAACGCGCTCGAGCAGGGCATCAATCCCTACGAGAAGGTCAAGTCGAGCTCCCAGATACTGCTGCCCGGAGGCGACTGGGGCTGCGGCACGGGCACCGAGCAGGGCCAGTTCATCGGCAAGAACTCGTCCGACTACGGCGGCGACTACGACATGTTCACGGCCTCGGCGCTGTCGGCCAACACGTACTTCCTGCAGGCCGAGCGCAACTCGAGCATGTGCCGGACGGTGCAGATGGCCGAGCGAGCGGGCGTGGAGTCGGCCATCGGCGAGCCCCTGAAGCCGACCATCACCTTCACACTCGGCGTCACCGAGGTGTCGGTGCTGAACGTGGCCAACGCCTACGCAACGTTCGCCGCGCATGGCACCTACTGCGTGCCGCGAGCGACGCTGTCCGTGGTGGACCGCACCGGCAAGACCACGGACATCGCCCAGGACTGCAAGGAGACGATCCCGCGGGACGTCGCCGACGCCACCACGGCCGTCCTCACGAACGTGGTGGATGGCAAGATCAACGGCCGCACGGGTGCCAACATGAGCCTCGGCTCGCAGGAGTCGACCGGCAAGACGGGTACAACCGACAGTAACTCCGCGGTCTGGTTCGCCGGCTACACCCCGCAGCTGTCGGCGGCGGTCTGGGTGGGTGACCCGCGCGGCGCCTTCAAGTACCCCATGACCGACGTGACGATCAACGGTGTGCACTACAACGAGCTCTACGGTGGCGAGCTGCCCGGGCCGATCTGGAAGCAAGCCATGCAGGGCGCGCTGGCGAACTCCCCGACGGAGTCCTTCGATTTGGAGGCCAAGTACGACCTGACGACCGCCGCGCAAGGCGGCGGTCCCGACCCGGCGAAGTCGTTGACCCTCGCCGCGGCGAAGAAGAGCGGTTCGTACACCCCACCGTTCATCGGCGGAACGCCGGTGACGGTCAAGTACACCAAGGATGACCCGAACAAGCCCGGTGCTCCGGCGCCGGAGGTCATCGACCAGAACAGCTCGGGCTCCCAGAATTCCTCGGGCCAGTCCGGCACGAACAACGGAACCACGAACAACGGCAGCGCGAGCCCGTACGGCACGAACACGTACAACAACGGCAACTGACGGGGCCCGTGGTGCCGGCGGAGCGATGGCCGCCCTGCCAGGATGGTGCGATGAATTCCCGCAGTGGTGCCCGTACGGCCCTCCTGGCCCTCGGCTGCGTCGCGGCCGGCGGCCTGCTGGCTGGGGTCGGGGCGACCGCCTACGCGGTCTGGGAAGCGCGGCAATACACGCTGCGCCATCAGCGGATACCGGTGCTACCCGTTGGAGCTGCGCCGATCGCGCTCCTGCACGTGTCCGATCTGCATCTGGCGGCACGCGACGGTGCACGCGCCGAGTGGGTGGCCTCGCTGGCAGACCTGCGCCCAGACGTCGTCGTCGCGACCGGCGACTTCCTCGGCGCCCCGGAGGGGATCGAGCTTCTGCACACGGCCATCGGCCCGCTGCTCGGCACACCCGGGGCCTTCGTGTTCGGGTCGAATGACTTCTTCGCCGGCCGGCGCATCAACCCCGCCAAGTACCTGCGCGGGCCGAGCCGACGCCCACACCGGGTGCCCGACCTGCCGACTGCCGAGGTGCACGGCTGGCTCACCGCGGCTGGCTGGCTGGACCTCAACAACGCGGGCGGGACGATCACTGTGCGCGGTGACCTGTTGAGCTTCCTCGGCTCGGCGGACCCGCACATACGACTGGACGACTACGCAAGCGTCGCCGGTGGCTGGGCGCCCGGGGCGGATCTGTGCCTCGGCGTCGTCCATGCGCCGTACCGGCGGGTGCTCGACGCCATGGTGGCCGACGGCGCCCAGGTGATTCTGGCCGGCCACACCCATGGCGGTCAGGTGTGCCTGCCCGGCTACGGCACAATCGTCACCAACTGCGACCTCGACCGCCACCGAGCCCGCGGCCTATCCCGCTACGACGGTTCCTGGCTGCACGTCTCGGCGGGACTGGGCACCAATCCCAACGCGCCCATCCGAGTCGCCTGCCGGCCCGAGGCCACACTGCTCGAGCTGGTGGCCGCGGCCTGAGTTTGCGGGCCTAAGGACCAAGTGAGACCCTCTCCGGCGGGTCTAGCGCGAAGGTGAAGCGTGTGGCCGGCGGCCAGCGTGGCAGGACCCCGTCAACCGCCGGCCAGGCAGGCAATGCCTAAGCCCGCGGCCCGGACGCCGCCGGCACCGGCACGCGTGTCTACGACAGGCGCGAGTCCGTCGGACCGCTCAGGGCCGGTCAGGGCCGCAAGGTGATCCTGGTGCCGCGACGGGACGATGACCACGTTCAAGGGTTCTGGTGCCACTCACTACCCGATCGACATCGCCGGGCACTACTACCGCCCGTCCTGACCGCCCCAGCCACCCCGGAAACGCCGTTGCCCGCCCAGGACAAGCCTGGACGGGCAACGATCGGCACCCAACCGGGTCACCGGTCAGCACGTGCTGGTCGGGGTGGCGGGATTTGAACCCACGGCCTCTTCGTCCCGAACGAAGC
>JBIRBF010000032.1:0-18653 GCA_044326505.1 Candidatus Nanopelagicales bacterium
AGACGCACCGGGACACGATCGCCGAGGACGTTCTGGCCACCGCGATCACTCAGGGCGCACCGACCGGCGATGTCCGCGAGTTGACCGACCCGCCCATGCTGTTCAGCGTGCGTCCGGCGGCGGCCGAATAGGTAGCGCCCGCACGCCGCCGAGCTACTGCGTAGGCGGCGGGAATGGGGTTGCTGCCGACGGCGGCTCGGCCGCAGTCGGGGTCACGGGAGGCGGAGGGGGTGCCGAGGCGCCGCCCGCAGCGGGCGAATGCAGCGATTCGGCCGCGTCCGGAGCCGCCGGCGCGGGCCGCGGAACGGCTGCGCCCGGCGGCGGCATCGGCACAGGCGAGGCGGCGGGGAACTGCCCGATTGCCGGGAGCACTTTGGTGGACTCCAAGGCTGTGACCCCAGGCGGGGGCAGGTCCACGGCCGGCCCCATCGGGGGTGGACCCACCTGCAGCACGGCAGCAGGTCGCATCGGGGTCTGGCCCCAGGTCGGCTGATAGTTGGGAGCGGACCTGCGGGCGGACTCCGCCCCAGAGGGCAGCGGGGATCCCCATGCCGCCAGGGGGTCGGGCTGCGGCGGGCCGGCCGGTGCCGGCGGGGCCGCGTTGGGCCTGCCCGGGGTCGGGACGACTGTGACGGGACCGCCCCCGCGACCTCCGGGGCCGCCGAGGCGGAAGAGCAGGTTCTCGAGCGCGCCGCGTACCTCGTTGAGTCGAATCTCGGCGTTCTGCTCGGCGTCGGCCGCACGTGCCCGCTGCAGCTCGACCTGGGCCGTCATCTGGTCCATCGTCCACTCGACATGGTCGAGGAAGGCGTCCACCTCCTCGACGTCGTAGCCGAGCCGCATCCGAGTGGTGGAGAACACCGCCGACCTGACGTCCCCAGGCGTCAGCGGTCGGGAGTGTGGTCCTTCCTTGGAGCCTGCTCCGGCGTGCGGCGCGTCCACGGCACAAGTCCTCTCAGTTCATCTGTCGTGCCTCGCGGCACCCTGCGACAGCCTAGGCGCTCGGGGCCGCCGCGTGGAGGCGCATGTCAGATCCTGTTGACGACGGAGATCGCCAACTGCAGGCCGATGAGGAGGACGAGGAACGATAGGTCGAGCGCAACCCCACCGACCTTGAGTGGCGGGATGACCCGCCGCAGCAACTTGAGCGGCGGATCGGTCAACGTGTACACCGCCTCGGCGACGATCAGCAACGGACCTTTGGGAGTCCAGTCGCGCGAGAGCATCTGCACGAGGTCCAGGACGAAGCGCGCCAGCAGAACGAGCAGGTACAGCCACAGGACCGTGGCGAGAATCTGACCGATGTCCATCGACGTCGGCCGCTACGCCGGACTCAGCGGGCCGCGGCGCGGTGCAACTGCTCGGACGCGATGTCCGAGACGTCCACGCCGTCGGGCGAGAGCAGGAAGACCTTCGGCGCCACGCGCGAGATCGAGCCGCGGAGACCGAACACTAGGCCCGCGGCGAAGTCCACGATGCGCTTGGCGTCCGAGTCGCTCATGGACGTGAGGTCCATGATGACGGGGCTACCGCTGCGGAACTCCTCGCCGATCCGGCGGGCGTCGTTGTACGTGGCGGGAAGCACCGTAGGGATCACGTACCCCGGCCGTTCGTGCGCCCGCGGCATGTCGCGCACCTGGGCGCCGGTGTCGGAGTCGTGCGCCGGGGCGCGGGTCTCGCTGACCTCGACCCGGCCATCGGGGTGGCGCTCGTCGTGCTCGTCGTAGTAGACGCCGTCCTCCACAAGCCCAAGGTACGTCGCCATCCGCCGAATCGCGCCTGCCATAGTCAAATCCTCCTGCGCCGCTGCTGTCGGGAAACCCACCGTGTCCCGCGTGAGCACATTATCCGACTGTGGGCCGCTCTCCGAGGATCGCCGTGCCGAGTCTCACCTGTGTCGCGCCGGCCGCGACGGCCGCCACTAAGTCGCCCGACATTCCGGCCGAGATCGCGCGCGCCAGGGGGTGGGCGCGACGAACGTCCTCGGCTGCGCGCGCCAGCGTTGCGAACGCCCGCTCGGGTTCGCCGTGCAGCGGTGCCATCCCCATGACTCCCAGCAGCTCCAGGCCTTCGGCGGCCGCGACCTCGTCGGCGATCGACAACGCCTCCGCGGGGTCGCAGCCGCCTCGATTGGCTGCGGCGACGGGATCCTCGGCCAGGCTCACCTGCACCAGGCACCCCACCGAACGCCCAAAGGAGACCGCGCCCCGCGAAAGGGCAGCCACCAGTGCCGAGCGGTCCACCGTGTCGACTTGATCGGCAATGCCCGCGACCGCTCTTGCCTTGTTGGTCTGCACCTGACCGATGAAATGCCAGCGGACCTCCACGCCCCCGAGGGCCTCCCGCTTGGCCCGGGCCTCCTGTAGTCGGTTCTCGCCCACGTCGGTAACCCCAAGGCCGGCCAGGATCGCCACATCCGAGGCCGGGAAACGCTTGGTGACGGCGACGATACGCACCCCGGCCGGATCGCGACCCGCAGCCTTCGCAGCATCAGCGACCCGCGCCCGTGCCGCGGCCCAGCCCGCGGCCAGTTCCTCGGCTCGGGGCCCGCTCAGTTCTGCGTCCACCACACCGCCACGCCCTGCCTGCCGGTGAGGCCGTCGCGCCGGTACGAGAACAGCTGCGGGTCCTCCGCCGTGCAGCCGCCGATGTACTCGACAAAGACACCCGCCTGCCGGAGTCGCTGACGCAGACCCGCGCGGACGTCGATGGCGGGTTGGCCGTCCGGGGCGGTCGCGCGGCTGTCCGACCAGGCGTCAGCGGCTTCGTCTGCGCGCTCCGGCGGCACCGGGTAGCACGGACCGCAGATCGCCGGGCCAAGCGAAGCTCGCGTGCGGCCTGGGTCGGCCCCCAGCGCCACCATGGCGTCGAGGGCGGATCCGACGACGTCGTTGACCATTCCCTGCCAGCCGCTGTGCACAGCGGCTACCACGCCCGCGTCAGCGTCCACCAGGGAAATCGGTACGCAGTCGGCCGAGAGGGCCACCACACCAGTCCCGTGCTCGCTGGTCACGAGGCCGTCAACGCCCTGGATCTCGGGCGCCTGCGCCGCCCCCACAACCTCGACTGCGTTGCTATGGCACTGGCGCATCATGACCATCCGCTGCGGATCGAACCCGCCAGCGAGCGCCACCGCGGCGCGGTTGCGGAGCACGTCAGCGGCGTCATCGCCCACGTGCATGGCCAGGTTCCAGTCGTCGAACGGCGCTGCGGACACGCCGCCGCGCCGTGACGTGAACAGCCAGTGGGCGGTGCCGGCGGCGCCGGCCACCTGCCCGTACCAGTGCGTCACCGCCGCGGCCGTTACTGCATCCAGTCGGGGACGTCGATCTCGCCGCCGCCCGACGCAGCCGGCTTGGCCGGGGTGTCGTTGTCGAACGTGACGTCGGGCTTGCTGGCGCCACCGGCGGTCGGGCGCTTGGCCGCGCCCTCGCGAGCCGCCTCAGCCTTGGCCTTGGCCGACTCGGATCGAGGCTTGGGCTGGCCGCCGTCGAAACCGGCGGCGATCACGGTGACGCGCACCTCGTCGCCGAGCGTGTCGTCGATCACTGCGCCGAAGATGATGTTGGCCTCGGCGTGAGCGGCCTCCGACACGTGGCGCGCGGCCTCGTTGATCTCGAACAGACCCAAGTCGCTGCCACCGGCGATGCTGAGGAGCACGCCGTGGGCGCCCTCGATGCTGGCTTCGAGCAGCGGGCTCGAGGTGGCCTGCTCGGCGGCCTCCAGCGCGCGGTTCTCGCCCCGGGCTGCGCCGATCCCCATGAGCGCCGACCCAGCGCTGTGCATGACCGATTTGACATCGGCGAAGTCCAGGTTGATCAGGCCCGGCGTGGTGATCAGGTCGGTGATGCCGGACACACCCTGGAGGAGCACGAGGTCGGCCTGCTTAAAGGCGTCGATCATCGTGATCTTGCGGTCGCTGAGCGACAGCAGGCGGTCGTTCGGAATGACGATGAGGGTGTCCACCTCGCTGCGCAGGCCGTCGATTCCGCCCTCCGCCTGAGTCGCGCGCCGCCGACCCTCGAAGACGAAGGGTCGGGTGACCACGCCGATAGTGAGCGCGCCGAGGCCGCGAGCGATCTTCGCCACGACAGGAGCGCCGCCGGTGCCCGTTCCGCCACCCTCGCCAGCCGTGACGAACACCATGTCGGACCCGCGCAGGACCTCCTCGATCTCCTGGGCGTGGTCCTCGGCGGCCCGGCGGCCAACCTCTGGGTCCGCGCCCGCACCGAGGCCGCGGGTGAGCTCGCGACCGATGTCGAGCTTGACGTCTGCGTCGCTCATCAGGAGCGCCTGGGCATCAGTGTTGATGGCGATGAACTCAACGCCCTTCAAGCCCGACTCGATCATCCGGTTGACGGCGTTGACGCCGCCGCCGCCGATGCCGACGACCTTGATGACCGCCAGGTAGTTCTGCGGATTCGCCACGTGACTGTTCCTTCCGAGGCTCGCGCGCAGCCGGGGCGCGAGCGCAAGCTATGTGAGAGCGATGGGTGGACCTTCGGGGCAGCCTACGCGCAGGCACGCTGAGAGCAGTGACCACCCCTGCCGACTCCGTCAGCCACTCCTCACCAAACTATCAACTTGAAGTTGACGGTGAGAAAGTGCTGCAGAAGACCGCAAGAACCGACGCTAGCCAGGAGTCACCGCCACCGCAAGTGACTGGGCGATACCCACAGCAAAGGTTCGGTAAGTCTTGCGCCGCAACGACTCCGCGCGACTGGATCAGAGCATGGCCAGTAATTCAACCTCTTATCGAGGTCTAGGCCTGTGTCAGTTGACGAGGCCGCCGGAGGACTCGCCGCCGGAGCCCCCCGCACCGCTGGCGGGACTCGTGGGACTGGTCGGCGACTCACCGGGCGTCGTGCCCGTTCCGCTCTGGCCGCCCTCCCCGTCCACCAGGGCGCCGGTCTCACCAGCCGAGCTGGAGCCGCCTGCCGCACCGTCCTTGCCGGTCGCAGTTCTGGCGCCGCTGTAGCCCTGACCATTGGGTACATCCGCCAGCGTGACCGGCCGATCAGGCGAGGACAGGTTGATCCAGCTGGCAATCGGCGGGTTAGCCAGCAGCACGTCGAGCACAGGGCCCTTGCGGTCGCTGCGGGCAGTGTCGCCCCACATGACGACGCCGGTGTCGTCCTTCAACAAGAGCCGCACCTTGCCGCCCTCCAGCTGACCCGCCTCGACTACCGTGCGCGACTTCGCGGTCAGAGCAGCGAGCGCGACAGCCACAGCCGCCCGCTCTTCTCCCGCACCCTCATCGATGCGCGGCAGCGCCTGCGGATCTGTGACCCGGCCCTCCACCGTGGAGCCGTCGGCGGCAATCAGTTCGTTGCCCTCTCCTGCCCGGGCAGTGGCGACGATCACCTTGGGGGTCACCTGGATTCGGACGGTGTGCGGCCAATCCCGCTCCACGCTCGCGTGGTCGATGGTGCTCAGGGCCTCCACCCGGTCGGCCACTGCGGCGGTGTCGATGCTGGCCAAGGGTGCACCGAGCTCAACGGCGGCCGCCTCCAGGATGCCGGCCACCTCGATCTGCTCCTGACCCTGGACCTCGACGTCGTCGGCGCGCAGCCAAGGCGATCCGTACACCGCCCACGCCGTCGCCCCACCGATCGCGACCGCCGCGCACACGCCACCGGCAGCCCAGAGCAGCCTGCGGCTCGGCTTGCGGCGCTTGGACTCGGGCCGCAGAACGACGGTGGCGTCGTCGAGGTCGTCGTCGGCCAGGGCCTGGCTGTTCGTCAACGGGCGTCCTGTCGGAGCTGCAGCAGATCCAGGACCGCCGGCGCCATGAGCGCTACGTCTCCCTGGCCGATGGTCATGATGATGTCGCCGGGCTGGGCCCGATCGACCAGGTGCTGGGGAACGGCCGCCGAGCTCGGTTCGAAGATCACCTGCTCGGCGGGCAGCGGGACGTTCTCGGCCATGGCGATTCCGCTCGCCCCGGGAATGGGCTCTTCACCGGGGGCGAAGACCTCGAGCACGACCACCTCGTCGGCCAGCCCCATGGCGGCGCCGAACTCCTTCACGAACAGCGCGGTGCGGTAGTAGTGATGCGCTTGAAATGCCATCACGATGCGACCTTCGCCTGCGACGTCACGGGCGGCCCGAAGAGTGGCATCGACCTCCGTGGGATGGTGGGCGAAGTCGTCGAACACCCTGATGCCGTCGGCCTCCCCGCGGAAGTCGAAGCGGCGCCGCGTTCCACTGAACTGCTCGAGTCCATGGACGACGTCGACGTCGGTGAAGCCCAACCCCACGGCGGCGGCGAAAGCGGCCGTGGCATTGAGCACGTTGTGGGCGCCGGGCACCTGCAGCGAGATCTGCGGTGATCGGACCCCTCGATCGACGACGGTGAAGGTCCACCCCACGCCGCTGCGGTTGAGGACCTCGACGTGGTAGTCCGCTTCGTCCGAGAAGCCGTACGTCCGCACGTCCACGCCAGCCGCCAGGCCCGCATCGATCACCCGACGGGTGTCCGGGTCGTCGATGCACGCGACCACGAAGCCGCCGCGGGAGCCGATATCGATGACGAACTCCTCGAACGCCTCGATCAGCGACTCGTAGTCGCCCCAGAAGTTCAGGTGGTCGGGCTCCACATTGGTGATGATCCCGACCACGGCCCCCAGGCGCAGCATGGAGCCGTCGGACTCGTCGGCCTCCGTGACGAATACGTCGCCAGACCCCAGGTGCGCATACGCACCGGTTTCGTGCAGTTCGCCGCCGATGGCGAAACTCGGCTCGGCGTCGCAGTTCTGCAGGGCCACGGTCAGCATCGAAGTCGTGGTCGTCTTGCCGTGTGTTCCGGCGACCGCGACACCGCGATACCCCGTCATGACCTTCGCCAGCGCCACCGAGCGATGCAGCACCGGCACGCCCAGCTCACGCGCGCGCACCATCTCCGGGTTGTCCTCCTTGATGGCCGTCGAAGCGACCACCGCCACCGGCTCGCCGACGTTGGCCGCATCGTGGCCCACCGCGATGTCGGCTCCGACCGCGCGCAGCGCCGTGAGGCGGCGGGAGTCCTTGGCATCGCTGCCGGTCACGGCGACGCCCTGGGCCAGCATGATGCGGGCGATGCCCGACATCCCGGAACCGCCGACGCCGATGAAGTGCACCGGACCCTCGCCGAACTCGAGCCCCTCGGCCGCCGCCGCGTCAGCGGCGCCGGGAAGTTCAACTGCGACCATGGGTTCCTCCTGCTGTCAGGGTCATCCGGGCAAGTCGCTCCGCTGCGCCACGACGGCCCTGAGAAGCCGCCGCCGCGCTCATCTCGCGCAGTCGTGCTGGGTCGGCAGCCAGCGGTACGACCGTAGCGACGAGGCTCTCCGACGTGAGATCGGCATCGTCGAGCACCAGACCACCGCCGGCGTCGACCACCCCGTCGGCATTTCGCCGCTGCTCCCCGTTTCCGATCGGCAGCGGAACGTAGATCGCAGGCAGGCCGACCGCGCTGAGTTCGGCGACGGTCATGGCGCCGGCGCGGCACACGGCCAGATCCGCGGCTGCATAGGCCAAGTCCATCCGGTCGACGTAGTCCAGGCTCACGTAGCCGGGGACGTCATGGTCCGGCCGCTGGTCGGCGTTCTTGCCGCCGGCCGCGTGCAGGACTCCGATACCCGCGGAGGCCAATTCGTCGGCAGCTCCGACGACGGCCTCGTTGATCCGTCGAGCGCCCTGCGATCCGCCGAATACGAACACCACTGGCGCATGAGGGTCGAGGCCGAAGAACTCCCGAGCCTCGGCCCGGCGAGTCGGCCGGTCCAGCTCTGCGATGGCCGACCGCAGCGGAAGTCCGACTTCTTCCGCCCCAGCCAAGGATCCCGGCGTGGTCTCGGCGATGAAGTCGGTGAAGCGCGCGCCGACCTTGTTGGCCAGCCCCGCGACGGCATTCGCCTCGTGCACCACGATCGGCACCCTGCCACGAGCGGCCAGGTAGGCGGGCAGGGCCACGTACCAGCCGAAGCCCACGACTACGTCGGCGTGCCGTGCGCGGTAGATCTCGCGCGTCTGAGTGATCGCCGAACGGAGCCGGGTGGGCAGCGTAAGCAGGTCCTTGTTGACCTTGCGCGGCAGCGGAACCGCCGGGATCAGGTCCAGCTCGTAGCCCCGGGCGGGAACCAATCTGGTCTCGAGCCCCTTCTGGGTGCCGAGGGCCGAGATCGTGATCGACGGGTCCATTCGCACGAGGGCATCCGCGAGGTTGAGCGCCGGTTCGATATGTCCCGCGGTTCCCCCGCCTGCAACGACGACATGCACCCGCTCATTCTCCCATTCCGGAGGTCTGCGCCTGCTGCTGCGGGCCCTGCTTCGGCGCCCTCGCCGCGCGCTGCTTGGCCCGCCGGCGCTGTCGCCGGGTGGTGATGCGTCGCTGCTTCGTGTACGCGGCCGCTGCCGGCTCGCAGCGGGCGAAAGCGAGCAGGACGCCGATCGCGGCGAGCACGAGCACCAGTGACGATCCGCCGTACGACACCAGCGGCAGCGGCACCCCCGTGACCGGCAGCACCCCGATCACCGCGCCGACATTGATCAGGGTCTGGGTGAAGAGCCACGCGACGATTCCCATGGTCGCCAGACGGACGAACATAGAGTCGGTGCGCCGCGCGATGCGGATGGCGACCAGCCCGATCACCCCGAACAGGAACAGCACGAACAAGGTCCCGAAGAGCCCGAGCTCCTCGCCGATGACCGCGAAGATGAAGTCGTTGTGCGCCTCCGGCAAGGCGCCCCACTTCTCCCGGCTGCCGCCGAGGCCCACGCCCCACCAGCCGCCCGTGGCCAGTGCCATCTTTCCGTGGATGACCTGCCAGCCGGCACCTGTGGGATCGGCCTCGGGGTTGAGCCAGGTGGCGAACCGCTGCATGCGATAGCCCTCGGTGATCGACATGAGTGCGATCACGCCGAGCAAGAGGGCGCCGATGAGGCCGAACAGGCGCATCGGAACGCCCACCATGAAGAGCATCATGCCGACGATGGGCATGAACACCAGCGCCGTGCCGACGTCGCCCTCGAGCAGGATGAGCAGGATGATGCCGCCGGCGACGGGAAGGAACGGCAGCAGCACCTCCTTCCAGTCGGTCAAGCGGTCCTGGCGCAGCGTCAGCAGTCTGGCGGACCAGAGGATGAAAGCGAGTTTGGTGAACTCGCTGGGCTGCAGGTTGAACCCGCCGGGCAGTCCGATCCAGTTCTGCTGACCGCCGACATCCACGCCGATACCCGGGATGAGCACGAGCACCAGCAGGATGATCGCGATGCCCAGCGAGGGCGGGCCGTAGCGCTCGAAGAACGACACCGGGCGCCGAGAGATCCACAGCATCGCGGGCACACCCAGGAGGGCGAACAGGAACTGCTTGGCGAACTGCCCAAAGGTGGAGCCGTCCGCGGCGAGCGACTCCACGCTGGAGGCGCTGTAGACCATCACGAGGCCGAAGCCGAGCAGGATCAGAGTCGCCGATAGCAGTGCGACGTAGTCCGCCATCGCGTGGTCGAGGAACGCCAGGCGCCGGTGGCCGTCGTGCCGCTGCTCGCGCCGGGGCCGGCGCGCGCGCCCCGCAGCGGGCGTTCGCGGTGCACTGGTGGGGTCGGCAAGCGAGAAGTCCGTCACTGTGCCCCCAGCCGGCGGGCTGCGGCGGCGAAAGCGTCGCCACGCTCGGCGTAGTCCGTGTACATGTCGCGCGACGCGCAGCCGGGCGCCAGGAGCACCGTATCGCCGGGCTCGGCCAGCTCCACCGCAGCAGCCACCACCCGATCCATCGCACCAGTGTCGGTCGCCTCGACCTCCACGATGGGTACGTCAGGGGCGTGTCGCGCCAACGACTCGCGGATCACCGCGCGGTCCAGTCCCAGCAGCACCACGGCGCGCATATGCCCGTGTGTGGCCTGGACGAGCTCGTCGAAGTCCTGACCCTTGGCCTGACCGCCGGCGATCCACACAACCGGGTCGTAGGCGCGCAGCGACGTGAGCGCGGCGTGCCAGTTGGTCGCTTTGGAGTCGTCGACGAATCGCACGCCTTCGAGTTCGCCCACATCGGTGATCCGGTGCGCGGCTGGGGTGAAGGCCCGCAGACCGGCCCGCACCGCCGACGCGGGTACGCCGTGTGCCCTCGCCAGCGCTGCGGCGGCCAGCGCGTTCTCCACCTGGTGCGGGGCAGGCGGTTTGACGTCGTCCAGCGCGCAGAGTTCCTGGGCGTGGGACTCGCGGTTGTCGACGAACGCGCGATCGACCAGCAGGTCCTCGACCACACCCAGTGCGCTCGGAGCCGGAACGCCGAGCGTGAATCCGATCGCCCGACAGCCTTCGACCACCTCGGCATCGCGGACCATCTGCTCGGTGACCGGGTCAGCGATGTTGTAGACGCACGCCTTCTGGGTGCGCTCATAGGCGCGGGCCTTGGCGGCGACATAGTCGTCGAACGACCCGAAGTAGTCGACGTGATCGGGCGCGACGTTGAGGCACACCGTGGCCTCGGGTGATACCGAGTACACGAACGCCAGGTGCGGCGCGCCGATCTCGACGGCAAGCACGTCGTACGGGTCGCGGTTGACCACGGCGTCGATCAGCGACTCACCGATGTTGCCGACCGCTGCCGTACGCAATCCGGCCGCGCGCAGGATCGCCTCCAACATGAGCGTGGTGGTGGTCTTTCCGTTGGTCCCTGTGACGTAGAGCCAGGGCGCGGCGCCTTCCGCCGGCCGGAGCCGCCACGCCAGCTCGAACTCCCCCCATACTGGCGTGCCGCGCGCGATCGCTGCGGCGATCCAGGGGGAGTCCAGCGGGATGCCGGTGGACACGACCAGGACGTCGCCCTCGGGCAGTTCGTCGGGGCCCACCCCCAGCCGGACGTCGGCGCCGAGGGTCTCCAGCAGAATCGCCCGCTCGTAGTAGGCGCTGCCCCCGTCCGGCACTCGGGCGTCGACCACAGTCACCCGACCACCTCGCTCGAGCAGCGCGACCGCCGCCGGGAAACCGGACACGCCCAGGCCCGTCACGATCACGTGCAGCGACTCCGGCGGTGTGTCCTCGCTGTAGCCCGGCCCGCTCACGGGGACTGTCATGTGCGCACCCACTCCGCGTAGAACAGAGACAGCCCGAGGCCCACGAACAGGCTCTGCAGGATCCAGAAGCGCGTCACGATCGTCACCTCTCCCCAGCCCTTGAGTTCGAAGTGGTGGTGCAACGGCGCCATCCGGAACATGCGTTTGCCGGTGAGCTTGAAGGATCCGACCTGCAGGATCACCGACAGCGTGGTCATCAGGAAGACGCCGCCCAGCAGGATCAGGAGCAACTCGGTCTGACTGAACACGGCAAGCGCCGCGATCGCTCCGCCGAGCGCGAGCGAACCGGTGTCGCCCATGAAGATCTTGGCGGGGCTGGTATTCCACCACAGGAAGCCGAAACACGCGCCGGCGCAGGCCGCAGCGAACACGGCCAGGTCCAGCGGATCGCGCACCTCATAGCAGCGCTCGAAGCGCGTGAAGGCGCAGTTCTGCCCGTACTGCCAGACTCCCAAGAGTGCGAACGCCGCGAAGGTGGCGACGGAAGCTCCCGCAGCCAGGCCGTCGAGTCCGTCGGTGAGGTTGACCGCGTTCGTGGTGGCGGTGATGAGGAGCCAGATCCACAGCACTGCCAGCACCATGGGCAGCACGATCGGGGTGTCGCGCACGAATGAGATCGCCTCGGAGGCGGGCGTGCGGCCGTACTGGTCCGGGAACTGCAGCGCCAGCACCGCGAAGCTCAGGCCCACGAAGGCCTGGCCCAACAGTTTGGTCCTCGCGCGCACACCGGTGCTGCGCTGCTTGAAGATCTTCAGATAGTCGTCGGCCATCCCCACGAGGCCGAGCCCGACCATTAGGTACAGGCACAACAGCCCGCTCACCAGCGGCGGGCGCCACACCACCAGATGCGCCACGAAGTAGCCGAACACGACGCCGATGATGATGGCCAGCCCGCCCATGCTGGGCGTGCCCTTCTTGCCCTGGTGCTCCGGATACTGGATGCCGTCGCTGGATACGCGGATGGCCTGTGAGTAACCGTGCTTACGCAGGAATCGGATGAGCAAGGGGGTGCCGAACAACCCGATGAGCAGCGCCACCCCGGCCGCCACCACAACTTGGATCACGCGTCGCTCCCATCGCCTCGTGCGACTGGGTCCATGTCGATGAGCGCCTCCGCCACACGCTCCAGACCACCGGCGCGCGATGCTTTGACGAGCACCACGTCGCCCGGCTGAAGCTCGTCGGAGAGCAGGTCGAGCGCAGCGTCGGCGTCGCTCACCCAGGTCGACTCGTCGCCCCAGGAGCCCTCGTGTGCGGCTCCCATGTGGATGGGCCGTGCCCCCTCGCCCACCGCCACCAGTCGGCTGATGTCGAGCCGCACGGCGAGCCGGCCGATCGCGTCGTGCGCCGTGAGCGACTCATCGCCGAGCTCCAACATCTCGCCCAGCACCGCCCAGCTGCGGCCTTCCCCCGCCATCGCGGCCAACGCCTTCAGCGCGGCGCGCATGGATTCGGGGTTGGCGTTGTACGCGTCATTGATCACGGTGATTCCGGCGTCGTTCTTGGTGACCTCCATGCGCCAGCGGCTCCGCGCCGTGGCCGCGCTGAGCCGATCGGCCACATCCG
Organism: Candidatus Nanopelagicales bacterium; assembly: GCA_044326505.1. Lineage (GTDB taxonomy): Bacteria > Actinomycetota > Actinomycetes > S36-B12 > UBA10799 > JACJWR01. The sequence goes on from JBIRBF010000032.1 coordinate 12,622, forward strand.
GCAGCGCGATGCCGAGCCCTACGGCCACGGTCGCAGCGGCTGCCGCGTTCAGGGCCATGTGCTCGCCGGCCAGCTGCAGCGCCACGCGCGCGGACTCGCCGGCGTACTCCAGGGTGAAGGTAGGCCGGGCCATGGGGTCGAGCTCGAGGTCCACCACTCGGACGTCGGCCTCAGCCGCCTCGCCGAACGTCATCACCCGGGCGGGGGTGACCGGGCGCATCGCCGCCACCAGCGAGTCATCGGCGTTCAGTACAGCCAGACCCTCCGGACGCAAGGTGGCGACGATCTCTGACTTGGCCGCCGCGATCTGCTGGTGGCCGCCGAACTCGCCGACGTGCGCGCTGCCGACGTTGAGCACCACACCCACATCGAGTGGGGCTACGCCGCACAGGTACGAGATGTGTCCGATCCCACGAGCGCCCATCTCGAGCACCAGGAACCGGGTGTCCGCATCACTGCGCAGCGCCGTGAGCGGCAGGCCGAGCTCGTTGTTGAACGAGCCGACTGGGGCGATCGTGGGACCGCTCGGCGCCAGGATCTGGGCCAGCAGGTCCTTGGTCGACGTCTTGCCGGAGGACCCGGTGACGCCGACGGCAGTGACCTGCGGCAGGCGAGCGAGCACTGCCGTGGCGAGCATCCCCACCGCAGCCAGCGGATCGGCCACGACCACCGCGGGCTCGGCCACCACTCGCTGGCACATCACCGCACCCGCCCCCGAGGCGAGGGCCGCGGCCGCGAAGTCATGACCGTCACTGCGCTCACCGGGGAACGCGACGAACAAGTCCCCTGGGCTGATCGCGCGGGAGTCGATGGCGATGCCGGTGACCACGGTGCTGCCGTCGCCGTGCAGCTGACCATCGACAGCGGCGGCGACTTCGGCCAGCGTCAGATCGATCATCGGCCCGCCGCCTCGGCCATGGCCGCGGCCAACTCGGTCACGTCGTCGAACGGGTGCACCGTCGTACCTACCGTCTGGCCCTGTTCATGGCCCTTGCCGAGTAGAAGGACTGAATCGCCGGGTTTTGCCGCAGCGATCGCGACCCGGATGGCGGCGCGTCGGTCGGCTACCTCGAGCACCTCCGCACGCTGCGCTGCCGACACCCGACGCACCCCTTCCCAGATCGCGGCGCGAATAGCCGCGGGATCCTCCGAACGAGGATTGTCGTCGGTAATGACCACGAAGTCCGCGAGGCGCGCGGCGGCCTCGCCCATCAGGGGGCGCTTGTCCTTGTCCCGATCCCCGCCGCACCCGACAACCGCGACGACCCGGCCCGGTGCCGCCTCGATCGCACGTGTCACTGCGTCCGGGGTGTGGGCGTAGTCCACATAGGCCGACAGGCCAAGATCGTTTGGCACCGGCTGCATCCGGCCGGGCACGCCGGGACAGTCCCGGATGCCGGCCAGAGCAGCGGAGATATCGACGCCGAGGCCGCACACCGCGGCTGCCGTGCCAGTGGCGTTGGCGACGTTGAAGGCCCCGATCAAGCCCACGTGCGCGCGCACGCCTGAGGGATCGGCGACGGCCGGCCCGTGGAGGGTGAAGTCCATTCCGCCGCCGACGACCTCGAGCCCATCGGCGGTCCACGTTGCGCTGATCCCGGGACCGATTGCATAGGTCTTCGCCTCCGGCAGTCGGTCGGCGAGCGCCGCACCCCACTGGTCGTCCGCGCAGACGACGGCACGGGGCACCGCGGCAATGAACGACGCCTTGGCCTCGAAGTAGGAGTCCATGGATCCGTGGAAGTCCAGGTGGTCCTGGGTGAGGTTAGTGAAAACCGCGACGTCGAACTCGACCCCACCCACGCGCCCGAAGACGATGGCATGGGAGGACACCTCCATCACGACGGCCGTGATGCCGCGCTCGCGCAGGTGCGCCAGGATCGCGTGCAGTTCGACGGCCTCCGGCGTCGTGCGCTCGGCCGGCAGTCGCTCGTCATCCAGGTAGATACCCGTGGTGCCGATGACGCCCACCTTCGCGCCCGCCGCGCGCAGAGCCGAGGCGATCATGAAGCTCATCGTGGTCTTGCCGTTGGTCCCGGTGATTCCCACGACCGTGAGGCCCGCACTTGGATGGCCGTAGACGGCGGCCGCGAGCCTGCCCGCGGCTGGGCGCGGGTCCTCGACCACGACAATCGGAAGGTCCTGATCGGCAGACATGAGGGCCGCGCCCGCGGCGTCGGTCACCACGGCCGCAGCTCCGCTCGCAGCAGCTTGCGCGGCGAATTGCGCGCCGTGTGCGGCCGCCCCGCCGACAGCCAGGTACACGTCGCCGGGCTGGACCTTCCGGGAGTCCATCGCGATCCCGGTCACGACGAGGTCGCCCGCGACGGCATCGAAGTCGTCGTGGCCGGCCACGGGCAGCAGGCGGGCGGCAGTCAGGACGTCGCGCAGCGCGATCGGCCGCGGCGTGGGCCGGGGGTGGGAGATGACCATGCCTACTGCTTCGCCTCGGGCTGCTTGGCCTCGTTGGCGTAGACCGGCAGCAGCGGGTCGGTACTGCCGGTGGGCGGGATGCCGCGCGACTGCAGCGCTGCGGCCATGAGCTCCTTGAACACTGGGACGCCGTTGTCGGAACCCATGTACGCACCCTGCGGGTCCTGCACGATGACTGCCGCCACGAGTTGCGGGTCATCTGCGGGCACCACCCCGATGAAGCTAGAGGTGTAGCCCTTGTAGCAGCCGCAGCTATCGTCAACGCGGTTGGCCGTGCCGGTCTTGCCGCCGATCTTGTAGCCGGGAATCTGCGCGTTGTTAGCGGTGCCCTCCTCGCTGACGACGCCCTCCATCATCTTGAGGACCTTCTTTGCGGTCTCGGGCTCCACGACTTTGGTGTTCGGCGACGCGGGAGCGGGAGACTCCTTGCCGTTGTCGTCGATAGTCGCGGCGATCAGTTTGGGCTGGACGCGGACACCGTCGTTGGCCATCGTCTGGAACACCGACGTGATCTGCAGCGCGCTGAGCGACAGACCCTGCCCGAACGACAACGTCGGGAACGTCGAGTCCGTCCACTCGTCGACCGGGGGCACGTAGCCGCTGGCCTCACCAGGGAAGCCCAGCCCGGTGGGCTGGCCGAGGCCGAATCGGGTCAGGTACTCGCGGAACTTGTCCGGGCCCACCCGCTCGGCCACTTGGATCGAACCGGTATTGCTCGACTTGGCCAGGATGCCGGCCAGCGTCAGCTTGTAGGGCTCGTGCGGCGAGTGATCGTGGAAATCGCGGGTCCCGCGGGTGATGGTGTCGGCAACATCGAAGGTCGTGGCCGGGTCAGCTTTGCCCTCGTTGATGGCCGCCGCCATCGTGATGATCTTGCTGGTCGAACCCGGTTCGAACGCCTCGACGACGGCCCGGTTCTGCATGTCCTCAGGGCGGGCATTGCCGACCTTGTTGGGATCCACTGTGGGCACGCTCGCCATCGCGAGAATCTCGCCGGACTTCACGTCCATCAGGATCACGGTGCCGCTCTCGGCCTTGGACTCGCGCACCTGCCGCGTGATGGCGTCCTGCGCCAGATACTGCAGGTCCCGATCGATTGTGAGCTTGACGCTGGAGCCCGGCTCGGACTCCTTCTGCACATCGGTGCCGGTGGGGATGAGCTTGCCATCCACCACCTCGACGCTGCGCTCGCCATTCTGGCCGGCGAGCTGCTGGTCAAGCTCAAGCTCCACGCCCGCCATACCCTGCGACTCGTCGCCGCCCACGAAACCGACGACGCTTGCTGCGAGGGCTCCATTGGGGTAGTCGCGCTTGAGCGTAGGCTCGGTGGCCATGCCCGGCAGCTCAAGATCCAGCACCTTCTGGCCGGCATCTGGTGCAACTGCCTTGGCGACGTAGGCGAAGCGCTTGTCACCCTTGAGCGCCGCCTCGATCTTGTCCGTCGGCACCCCGACGATCGGTGACAGCTTCTTGGCGTATTCCACCGGATCCTCGACCAGCGTCTGGTCCACGACCACGTTCGACGCCTCCACGGACTGCGCCAGCGGCACTCCGGAGGCATCCAGAATGGCGCCGCGCTTGGCCGTCAGGACCGAGGTATCCAGCCGGCCACTCGCGGCCCGGTCGGCGAGCGCACCGGCATCCACCACCTGGACCTGCAACAAACGCAGCCCGAACACGGCGAGGACTCCCACCAGGATGTAGGTGATGACGCGCATCCGCACTGCCGGCCGACCGGGCTGGAAGTGCAGTTCGTTCCGCCAGAAGCGCTGCCACAGCGGTGGCCGTCCGGGGCTGGGCGCTGACCCGCGATCGGCCTGGCTGCGCGGTGAGTGAGTCGTGCTCACCGGCTCTGGCCCGAGTCGACGAAGCCTCCGGAGGTCTCCCCTGCTGCACCGCTACTGGTGCCCGTGGCGCCGGTCGTGCTCGCCTCGCCGCTCGTACCCGAGGTGCCGCTGGTCCCAGAGGTGCTGCCAGTGGTCGTCGACGATCCCGCGCTCAGCGTCGAGGTACCGTCGGGGTTCACCGCCCCGTAGTGCGCCGCCGGCGAGGACGCGCTGGGCGCGGTGCCGGTGCCCGTCGTTGTGCCGGTGCCCGTCGTTGTGTCGGTGCCGGCCGTCGTGCCGGTGCCCGCCGTCGTGCCGGTGCCGGCCGTTGTGTCGGTGCCGGCCGTCGTGCCGGTGCCAGGCACGGCCGCGTCAGCACCCGTCGCGCCCGTCGCGCCGGTCGTGTCGCCGGCGTTGGCGCCGGTGTCGTCGGTGGCAGCGGGAGCCGAACCGGCGGCCGCCGACGGTGCGACGACCGGGGTGGGCTCGCCGAGCACCTTGCCCGACTGCAGATCGATGAATGCCGGCGCCGTCACCGGGACCAGCCCCAGCTCCTGCGCCTTCTTTGCCAGGTTGGCCGGTGCCTCCGCCTTCAGCAGCTCAGCAGAGAGCGCCTGCTCCTTGACCGCGAGCTCCTTGGACTTGGTCATGGTCGAGTAGCGCTCGAAACTGCCCTCGGCCAGCACCGTGTTGAGGATGAGGCTCATTGCGAGGCTGGCCGTGATGAGGACGCCAACGATCACGTAGAAGCGGCGCAGATCAGCGGCGGGCTTGACGGCGGAATCGACTGAACGGGCATCGCGGCCGACCTCGGCCCGGGCCGCGGATCGTCGGCGTGCAGCCGCTCGTGCGCGCGCCTGGGTCGCACGGCTTGACCTGCCAACGACGCTGCGAGGGGCTTCGTGCGGTAGAGCTGTCACGTCGTCTCCCTGATGCGTTCAACGGCCCGGAGTCGAACCGAAGCAGCGCGCGGATTGGTGCTGATTTCTGTCGGCGACGCTATCCCCGCTCCCCGGCCCAGCAGCCGGAAGGAAGGCCGCGCGTCGGGCGGAATCACCGGCATATCCGGTGGAACAGCCGCCTGCGTCGCCGAAGCGAAAGTTCTCTTTACGATTCGATCCTCGAGCGATTGATACGCCATCACGACAACCCGTCCGCCGACGCTGGTGCGCTGTAACCAGCCGGGCAGAGCGCGCTCGATACAGCCCAACTCGTCGTTGACTTCGATCCGCAGGGCCTGGAAAGTACGCTTGGCGGGATGGCCGCCGGTGCGCTGGGAGCGTGCCGGGATCGTTCGCTCGAGCAGCCCCACCAACGTGCCACTGTCCGTGATGGGCGCCTGTTGCCGCTGCTCGACGATCGCGCGAGCGATGCGCCCGGCGAACCGCTCCTCGCCATAGTCCCGCAGGATGCGGGCGAGGTCGGCCTGGGAGTAGTCGGCGAGGACGGCTGCGGCATCCAACTCGGCGGTGGCATCCATGCGCATGTCCAGCGGAGCGTCGTAGGAGTAGGCGAATCCCCGCGCGCGCACATCCAGCTGCATGCTCGAGACGCCCAGGTCCAACAGCACGCCGTCGATAACTTCGACGCCCGCCTCCGCCAGGATCGCGTCCACCTCGTCGAAGGTCGAGTGCACCAAGGTGACGCGATCGGAGAAGGGAGCAAGTCGCTGGGACGCGCGGAGCAGTGCGTCGGTATCGCGGTCCACGCCGATGAGGCGCAGCTCGGGGTGACGGGCGAGGGCGGCCTCGGCGTGGCCCCCCAGGCCGAGGG
>JBIRBF010000192.1:0-5012 GCA_044326505.1 Candidatus Nanopelagicales bacterium
ATCGGGCCGAGACCCGCGCGGGCACGGTCGACGAGTGCCGCCACGCCGGCGGCGCTCGCCGCGTCGCCGGGTGCGCTGATCGCGCCTATCGCGTTCGCGGTCGCGTCGCAGGCCGCGGTATCGACGTCGTTGACGACCACGCGAGCGCCTTCGGCGAGGAAGCGGGCGGCCAGGGCTCGGCCGATGCCGCGGGCCGCGCCGGTGATGACGACATTCGCGCCGTCGAGTTGGATGGGCACGTCCCCCAGTCTGTCAGGCCCACAGCGCGGAACGAGGGACCGTTGGTTCAGACGAAGCGCGCCCACTGCTCCAGCGGCATCCTCTCGGAGCGCACCGCGTTGATGGGCGCCGTCTCGTCGGCATAGCCGATGCTGACGGCGCAGAAAAGCATCTCGTCGTCCGGTGCTCCCACGAACTCCGCGACCGCGCCGTGACGGACCGCCCAGTACTCCTGCGCGCAGGTTCCCAGGCCCGCGGCGGTGGCCAGCAGCATGAACGTCTGCAGGAACATCCCGCAGTCCGACCACTGGGGCGGCCCCATGCCCCGGTCGATGAAGCAGAACAGCGCCGCGGGGGCGCCGAAGAAGTCGGCGTTCCGGGCGAACTGACGCAGGCGGGCCTCTTTGTCCTCACGCGGTATGCCCACGGCGGCGTACATCTGCTCGCCGAGGGCGAAGCGGTTGGTCCGGTACGGCTCCCAGAGGGCCGGTGGGTAGATGTCGTACTCGGGAAGCTCCAGGGCCGGCGCAGTGGCGAGGTGTGCGCGCAGCCGGACCATGGATGCGCCGTTGACGATGTATAGGCGCCAGGGCTGTACGTTCCCGCCGCTGGGGGCCCTGGCCGCGAGCGTGAATAGCTCCGCCAACTGGTCGTCGGCGACGGGGTCGGAGCGGAACTGCCTGATCGAGCGCCGCGCCAGCACGGCTTGCGTCACGTCCACGACGCCACCGTAGTCGCGTCCGCCGGTCCTGAGTCGGGATCGCTCCCGCCCTCCCATCGCTACCCTTGCCGCAGGCGACGGCGGGAGGCGCTGTGATGTCCGGGAGCATCGGCAGTCTGGATGCGGCGGCGGCGGAGTTCTGGTTCGTGATGCCCGTGCATCGGCGCGGCACCGGAGCCGACGGCTACCTGGTGAGTTCGCTGGCCTCGCTGGCGGCCCAGACCGACAGGTGCTGGCGGCTGGTAGTGGTCCTGGATGCTTCCCCGGACCTGGTTGGCGACCTGCAGGCTGCGGTCGCCGACGCGGTGGCATCGGCCGGTATCGCCGACCGTTCCACAGTGATCGTCCAGCTCGAGCAGGGCGGCCCGGGGGCCGCCCGCAACGCCGGCATCGCCGCAGCGCGGGAAGCTGGGGCGCAGTTCGTGGCCTTCCTGGACTCCGACGACGTCTGCCGACCGGATCGGCTGGCAGTCACCCGGGCGGCGTTCGTCGACGACGACACAGTGGACATGTTCTTCAGCTCCTTCGAGCTCATCGATGAGCACGGCGACGTGCGCGGCCAAACGGATCTGCCCGGTTCCATCGCCGAGATCCTGGCGCGCCAGGCCGCCCTACCGCCGGTCCTGCACCGCCCCTGGCTGCGGATGGCGTGCTCAGACGGCTATCTGAGCCTCACCTCGACCGTCGCCCTGCGGGCGGAGGTCGCGGCTGCCGTTCCGTTCCCCGCCACCTTCGTCAGCGAGGACTGGCACACCTGGCTGCGCGCCTTTGCGATCGCCCGCAGCGTGGCCTTCAGCCCCGAACCCCTGACTGAGTACCGGGTTCCCACTGAGGTCGCGTCGGGCTCCAGGTCTGAGCACGGGTACTTCTCGTGGTTGAAGGCGTTGGTGGATTCCGACGCTGTGGCCCGCGTGCTCATCGGAGAAGTTGCCCGCGGGGAACTGTCCGAGCAGGCGGCGCTGCACGCCTTGGCCGAGCATCGGCGAATGTCGGCGATCACGGCGCGCTCCGACTTCGCGACGGTGCTGGCCGACGCGCTGGATGCGCTCGGGCAGGCCTGACGCGCTCGGCGCGGCTCTGCGCCGATCCGCTGATACTTTGACCTTCGGGCCGGATCGGGCCCGTGCAGCCAACTCCGGAGGTCCTGAAGATGAGCCCAGATTCCTCGAGCGCGGCGCAGTGGCCGGCGCCGGACCCTGAGACCGTCCGCACCGTGCCGGCGTCCTCCACGCCGCTGGACTCTGCTCGGGTGGAGCAGCTCCTCGCCGGCGAGTGGGAGCGGTTCGCCGCCACCACCGAGGGATCGGCGGCCCATCATGCGCGCGCAGTCGTGCCGCTGCCGCTGGGCGTGGCATCGTCGTTCCAGCACTGGGACCCGCACCCGGTCGCGATCGTGTCCGCGAATGGCGCCTGGCTCAACGACGTCGACGGCCGACGGCTGCTCGACCTCTCCATGGGCTTCGGATCCATGCTCGTCGGCCACCTCAACCCGGTCGTCATCGAGAAAGTGACCGAGGCGCTGGACGTGGGCACGCTGTTCGTCACGCCGAGCCCCAGCGCCACCGACGTCGCCGAGCGATTCCAGCGCCGCTTCGGCATGGAGCAGGTCCGATTCGCCAACTCCGGCACCGAGGCCGACATGTACGCGGTGAAGGCTGCGCGTGCCTTCACTGGCAAGCACGGCATCATCAAGATCGAGGGCGGCTACCACGGCGGCTACGACGCGCTGTCGGTGTCGGTCAAGCCCGATGTGGACGAGGCCGGTCCCGAGGACGCTCCCGTGCCCGTCGTCCCGTTCGAGGTAGAGGCCGGCATCGTCCACGTGGTGCCCTACAACAACCTCGAGCGCCTGGAGCAGGTCCTGGCCGAGCATTCCGACGAGATCGCCGCCCTGGTGATGGAGCCGGTGCTCGAGAACCTGGGCATCGTGCTGCCGGACGAGGGCTACCTGGCCGGTGTGCGCGAGCTCTGCGACCGCCACGGGGTGCTGCTGATCTTCGACGAGGTCAAGACCGGGCTGACGGCTGGCTACGGCGGGGCCGCGCAGCGTCTAGGCGTGCAGCCGGATCTGGTGACCCTGGCCAAGAGCATCGGCGGCGGCCTCCCGCTGGCCGCGTTCGGCGGTCGGGCCGACATCATGGCGACGATCACCGAGGGGCGCATGTGGCACTTCGGCACCTACAACGGCAACCCGCTGGCCATGGCCGCGGCCGTCGCCGTCGACGAGGTCTGCACCGCGGAGGCGCTGGACGCGGCGGAGGTGATCAACGACGAGGCGATGTCCGCTATGGACGCGATCATCGTCGAGTACGACCTGCCCGCCCACACCGTCGGGTTCGGCGTCAAGGGCGCGGTCACCTGGTCGCCGACGCCCGTGCGCAACTACCGCGACTACAAGCGCACCGATTTCGGCGCCGCCGAGCTGAGCTGGCTGTGGGGCGTCAACCGCGGCATCCTCACCCCGCCCGGACTGGATGAGCAGTGGCTGGTGTCGCTGGCCCACACCAAGGCCGACATGGACCTGTTGGTCGCGGAGTTCGCCGAGCTGGCCGAGGCGCTTCGGGCGTAGCGCGTCGCGCGCCCGCTGCCGGAGTCAGCTCTCCGGCAGCGGGCGCGGTGCGACCGGCGCGGGGGCGGGTCGGCCCGCCAGCCGAGCGGCGACCCGGTCGGCATGCTGGTGGCTGTTCTCGATGAACACGTCGAACTTGGACTGCGTGCCGGCGGTTGCGGTGCCGACCACGAAGATGCCGGGGACTGCTGACTCCATCGTGTCCGGGTCGTGCTGCGGCGCTCGCTGGACGCCGACGAGCGGGATGCCGACAAGGTCGAAGATGTGCGGGTCCTGGGCGTAGCCGATCTGCAGCAGGACATCATCGACGTCCACGCCGTACTCCGCCGCCGGTTCGTCGCCTGCCGGCCTCAATTCGGTGGGCGCGCCATCGTCCTGCGGCACCTCCAGGAGCGGCTGCAGGACGATCCGACCGGGCTCGATGCGCACCACTTCAGTCGGCATGTGCCGGTGCAGCTGGTCCTCGTCGAGCAGCGACTCGACCTCGGGCCGGATCCAGTGCTTGACTCGAGGGTTCAGCTTCCAGCCGCGGTGGATCAGGTGCACATCCGCCCCCACTCGATAGAGCCGCAGCGCCGACTCCGCCGCCGAGTTGCGCCCGCCCACGACGGCCACCGTCCGGCCGAAGAAGCGGTGCGGATCGCCGAGGCAGCGGTGTACCCCGGGCAGGTCCGCACCGGGCACCCCCAAGGTGCGCGGACGGTCCGTCCCGCCGGTGGCGAGCACGACAGTCGAGCAGGCCACGTCGGTGGTTTGATCCCAGGTGTCCGTCATCGTGACCACGAAATCCCCGGCCACCCCCGCCACGCCGATCACCGTCGTGAAGGTGCGTACCCGCACGCCCAAGCCGGTCACGAGTGCACGCAGGTAGGCCAGGTACTCCTCGCCGGTGGTCTTCTCGCCGGTGGTGGACGGCACCGGCCAGCCGCGGATGGCCAGGCGCTCGGGGGAGGTGAAGAAGCGCGTCTGCGGTGGGAAGCTGCGCGCAATGGTGGCGCCGATCGGACCGGCGTCGACGACAACGACTCGGTGGCCCTCAGCCTGCAGCACCGCCGCGGTCTCCAGCCCGATCGGACCGGCGCCGATCACTAGTACATCGACCCTCATCAGTCCTCCGCGGTGCGCGCACGTGGGAGCAGCAGCATGGGGCTGATCGCGCCCAGGCAGAGCGCGAGCAGGATGGCCGCTGCCCACATAGCCGATCCCAGGGTCTGGATGAACTGGTCGCTGTGCACGGGCGTCTCGGCCGATGCGTTGGTGATCCAGGCTGCGAACGACTGGATAAACGACTTGGCGATCACGGCGCCGGGGACCAGCGGAATGACCGGGGCGAAGGCGAACACCGGCGAGGCTTCTCCCAGTCGCGGGCCGACGGTGTAGGCGATCGCGCCGACGGCGAAGGCGGCGAGGAAGTCGGCGACGATCAGCGTGAGCCCGCGATCGACGGCCTCGAGCGAGATCAGTTTGGCGAGCACGGCGATGGCCGCGACGAGCGGCAGGGCG
>JBIRBF010000266.1:0-1657 GCA_044326505.1 Candidatus Nanopelagicales bacterium
CTTCGTCAAGCACATCACCCCCTGGTTCCCGAACGCCCGCCGAGGCAAGGCCGGCGCCGAGAAGGACCTAGGCGACATCTTCGGGGTGCGCGACCGGGACGGCGACGACTGGACGGTGCAGGTCGCGGACCGGGCGGTGATGCTCCGTGAGCACGGTGCGGTGCTCCGCAAGGCAGCCGAGGCCGCTCAGCAGTCCGAGCGTGCCGGAACCCCGTTCTGGTGCCTCGTGGTGAAGCGTGCCGGGTGCGCCGACGTGGGGCAGTGGTTCGTGTGGCTGCCCGCATGGATGCTCTGGAACGTCCGCTTCTGGCCCTACCACGAAGGCGATCTGCCCGACGAGGACCTCGTGTGCGTGACCGTCCGCACCTGGCTCGCACTCGTCGCACCGGAGCCGGCATGGACACCGGAGCCACCGTTCTGATGGCCCACCGCATCACCCTCGTCACCATCGCCGTCGAACGGGTCGAACCTGACGTGTGGGCATGGACGGTCGACGGGCCCGCAGGCACCGACCACGGCATCGCCCCGACCGAGGGTGAGGCGTGGGGTGCCGCCCGTGCCGCCGCCGTCAAGGTCATGGGACGGCTGGAGGTGCCCGGTGGCGGGGAGCAGCTACGCCGTGCGCTGGCAGGGGAGGGGACGTGACCGTCACCCTCCCCCCGCCCATCGAACCCGAGCACCCGGCCCCCTACTGGTGCCCCCAGTGCGGGCAGCTCGAGGGCGCCGGCTGTCACCACCCACGCCTCGGCCCGACCGGCCCGCCGCCCCTCCCACCCGGCCAGGAGTGGGCCGCCGCCCGCCAACGACGCCGCGCCCTCGCCGCACTGGAGAACGTCACCGCACCGAGGTCGCTGCCGTGACCTGGCACACCGAAGCCGCCTGCCGGGACACCGACCCCGACACCTTCTACCCCCAACCAGAGGCACCCATCGGACGGCCCACCACCGGCAAGCCCGACCCCTACGCCGCCGCACGCACCATCTGCGCACAGTGCCCCGTCCGCGACCAGTGCCTCCAAGAGGCAATGACCGAAGAGTCCGGCCACGGCGCACACGCCCGACACGGCATGAGGGGCGGGCTCAGCCCGAGCGAACGCTACCGGCTGCCCTGGCGCATCTGCCGGCGCTGCGGCAACCGGTTCGCCACCAGCAACCCACGCAACATGACCTGCTCGGCCGAATGCTACGAGCTCAACCGCAGGGAGGCCGTCGAGCGGTACCAAGCCAAGCTGCGCGAGGCCAACGCCGTCCGTGTCGGACTGACCGACACCGTCTGCTGGTGCGGGTTCGAGTCACGCACCATGACCGGGCTGGCGCAGCACCAGCGTAAGGCACACGAGGCCGCGGCGTGACCCTCCAAGACGCCGCCGCCGACTACGCCGCCGCACACCACGCACACCTCGCCGCCACCGCACGCGCACAAGCCGCAAGCGCACTCCACACTGCCGAGCGCACCGGTGCCACCCGAGAGGCGATGGGCGACGCCTGGCGTGCCTGCGACAAGGCCATGCGGGTCATGTTCGTCGCCCGTGACCGGCTGTGCGAAGCGGCCGTCGATAGCGGCCAAACCAGCCTGTTCGGGGACGCCGCATAATGGCCGGGCCGTCACGCTGTACTGACTACCGATGCAGCGAAGGACACGACTGGTATTCGTACTC
>JBIRBF010000077.1:0-12199 GCA_044326505.1 Candidatus Nanopelagicales bacterium
ACACCCAGCAGCAGCATGCCCAGGATCGCCGCGATGCCGATGCCGAATACCACCCGCGCACGGCGCCCGCTGATGAGTACGGCCGCGACGAGCAGAATGGCCAGGACCGGCAGCAAATAGCGCGCCAGCGGAATGCTCAGCTGATAGATGAGTTTCGCCTGGGCGAGCTCGTTGGACTGCAGCAGGACGATGTTCTGATCCGCGCCGGCCGGGATCTGCTTGTCGGCCAGTCCCGTCAAGCCCTTGTCCACCAGCGCCTGCTTTGCCGCCTCGGCGATGACTCCGGTGTCCAGCACGACTTCGTCGCCCTGCAGCGCCACCGCGCCGGAGCGTTCGCCGTTGAGAATGTCGACCAGGTTCTGCTGCAGCCGCGTGTTGAGCTCCAACCAGAGCTTCTCGAACTGCTCGGAGTTGACGATCTTGGTGGTGACGTTGGTGACCAGACCCTCGATTCCACCCATGATCGCCGGCTTGAGCTTGGCGGCGGCAACCGGCGGCAGGGCGGCCAGCGCCTCGTTCACGGTGTCGTCCTGATCGATGAGCGCCATGAGCGAATCGGTGGTCTTCACAACGATCGCGTCCTTGATCGGCTGCTCCGCCGCCAGCGGGCCGACGGTGGCGATGTAGCGCTCCGCGTCGGTGATCGTCCGCTGCCCCCAGAAGGCGATCACGGCGACGGGCATGAGGATGCCGGCGATCACCACGAGGATCCAGGCGATAGCTCCGCGGCCCCGCGACTTGGGCGCAGGGGCGGGCGGGTCGGCTGCTGCGCCCGCGGCATCGGCGGGGGCCGGCAATGCCGGAGCGGGGGAGGCGGGTTCTGAGGTGCTCACGGTGGCTCCGATCAGTGGTGCCCGCGCGCAGAAGTCCGGAGTCGGCGTGACTCGAGGCTGAGCCGCAGGTGGGCGGTGCGCTTAGTCAGCGAATCTAGACCGTTAGCTTCCCGGGCGCCGACCCGACACCACGAAGAGACCCGCAGAGAGGGCCAGAAGCAGGCCGGCGGCCCATGACAACGCCGTCGAGGTCCCGCTGGAGCCGATGAGCAGGCCTGCCGCGGCGATGCCGGCCAGCAGGGCCACGTTGATGCCCACATCCAGCAGCGAGAACACTCGGCCGCGGGCTTCGTCGCCGATCGTCAGCGCGATCACCGTGTCGGTGTCGATCTTGATCGACTGCCCGGCCAGGCCCAAGAAGAATCCGCCCACCACGAAACCGACGATCGTCACGCTCAGCAGCCCGGCGGTGGTGGCCACGGCAGCCACGCCGGCGATGGTCGCCGACCATCGACCCGGCGAGGTAGCTCGCACGATTGGCGGTGTGATGATGGCGCCGAGCAGGGCCCCGGCCCCGGCCGCGGCGATGGCGATGCCGAACACGCCCAGCGCGCCGGCGTTGGAGTCGGGGCTGAGAACGCTCTTGGAGGCGACGATCGCCAGCAGGAGTGCCACTCCGTAGGCGCCGCGATGCGCCATCACGCCGCACGCCGACCACCAAGCCGGGCGGGCCGAGTAGAGGTCCCGCGCCCCTGCGGCAAGCTGTCGCAGCACCTGGCGGACGGTCTCGCGGACGCGGTCGGTCTCTGGCCCTAGAGCTGTGACCGGAATCCGCAGACTGAGCAGGGCAGTGAGCAGCAGTCCGATCGTTGCGATGCCGAGCAGAACTGCCGTGGTTCCGCGCGTGGCTCCCATTGCGGCACCTGCGGCCAGGGACAGGGCGCCGCCAATGGCCGCTCCGACGGTTCCCGACACGGGGGCGACGGCGTTCGCCGGGACCAGATGCTCGACCGAGACGGTGCGTGGCAGCGACGCCGCCAGCGCTGTGAGGATCAGCCGATTCGTGCCGAGCACGAACAGCACCAGCATCCCGGTCAGCCAGACCGGCCATGCCGCCAGCGTGGCTGCGATCAGCCCGGCGACCATCACGGCGCGCGCGAGGTTGGCGAACACGAGCACCTGCCGGCGCCGCCATCGGTCCAGGAACACGCCCATGAAGGGGCCGATGACGGAGTACGGCAGCAGCAGGACTGCGAAGGCGCCGACGACGCCGGCCGCGGAGTCCTGGCTCTCGGGGGAGAAGAGCACGAAGCCCGCGAGGGCGGACTGGATGATGCCGTCCTGCAGCTGGCCGACGACGCGCACGGCGAGCAGCCGGCGGAAGAGCCGCTCGCGGAACAGCCCGCGCAACTCGACCTTCGTCACGCGGGCCAACCTACCGGCACGGCGCGCGACGCTTGCCTCGACGCTCGGCGGGCCGGGTTGCCACCCCAGACATGCGTTGACCCGCCCCCTGCAAGCAGGGGGCGGGTCAACTCAGGAGGTGCGGTGCTCCAGGGGGAGCGGGTGGTACCAGGTCGCCTTAGCGGTCGATGGTGCCGTCGATGAAGTCCTCCACAGCCTGGTTGGCCTCACTGTCGGTGTACTGCACCGGCGGGGACTTCATGAAGTACGAGCTGGCGGAAAGGATCGGGCCGCCGATACCGCGGTCCTTCGCAATCTTCGCCGCGCGGATGGCGTCGATGATGATGCCGGCCGAGTTGGGCGAGTCCCAGACCTCGAGCTTGTACTCCAGGCTCAGCGGGACATCGCCGAAGGCGCGGCCCTCGAGCCGGACGAACGCCCACTTGCGGTCGTCGAGCCACGCGACGTAGTCGCTGGGCCCGATGTGCACGTTGCGGTCGGCGATCTCGTCGCGCAGCTGCGAGGTGACCGACTGCGTCTTGGAGATCTTCTTGGACTCCAGTCGCTCACGCTCGAGCATGTTCATGAAGTCCATGTTGCCGCCGACGTTGAGCTGGTAGGTCCGGTCGACGGTGACGCCGCGGTCCTCGAACAGCTTGGCGAGCACCCGGTGGGTGATCGTGGCGCCGACCTGGCTCTTGATGTCGTCACCCACGATCGGCACGCCGGCGTCGGTGAACTTCTGTGCCCACTCGGGGTTGCTGGCGATGAACACCGGCAGGGCGTTTACGAACGCGACCCCCGCGTCGATGGCGCACTGGGCGTAGTACTTGGCAGCCTGCTCCGAGCCCACGGGCAAGTAGCAGACCAGCACGTCCGCGCGGGTCTCCTTGAGGATGGTCACGACGTCCACGGGCTCCTCGTCGGACTCGACGATGGTCTCGCGGTAGTACTTGCCGAGGCCATCGAGGGTGTGTCCGCGCTGCACCGTGATGCTGGTGGGCGGCACGTCGCAAATCTTGATGGTGTTGTTCTCGCTGGCCGAGATCGCGTGGGCGAGGTCTTGACCGACCTTCTTCGCGTCCACGTCGAACGCGGCCACCCACTCGATGTCCGACACGTGGTACGGGCCGAACTGGACGTGCATAAGGCCGGGCACGTTCGTGTCCGGCGTGGCGTCCTTGTAGTACTCAACGCCTTGGACGAGCGACGAGGCACAGTTGCCGACGCCGACGATGGCTACCCGCAGGCTCCCCATCTCTACCTTCTCTCCTGTTGCGCCGGACGGCGGCCGCCGCCGGATTCTTCGTTGGCGATGAGCTCGGTGAGCCACCGCACTTCCCGTTCCACACCCTCGAGCCCGTGCTGTTGCAGGGCGGTGGTGTAGTCATCGAGGCGCTCCCGCTGGCGCGCCGTGGCGCTGCGCATGGAGGCGCGGCGCTCTTCCAGTCGGCTTCGCCGGCCCTGCAGGATGCGCAGGCGGGCGTCGGCTGTGGTGCGGGAGAAGAAGGACATGTGGACGTTGAACGACTCGTCCTCCCAAGCGTCGGGTCCGGACTCGTCGAGGAGCTGCTGGAGGTGCTCCTTGCCGTCCGCCGTGAGCTTGTAGACGATCCGAGCTCGGCGGTTGCTGAGCGCCGGCGCACCGGCGTCCGCCGGGCCGTCCTCGGCGATCCAGCCCTTGGCCAGCATGTTCTTGAGTGCCGGGTAGAGCGAGCCGTAAGAGATCGCCCGGAAGGTGCCGAGCATGGAGTTGAGCCGCTTGCGCAACTCGTACCCGTGCTGGGGGCCCTCGTTGAGCAGGCCGAGCACGGCGAGCTCGACGACGTCGCTTCGACGCGCCATGCTGCCTCCTTCGGTTGGTGCTTGCCGGCCATCGCCGTTGGTGCCCTGGTGGGCTCGGCCACGTGTGCCGAGCCTGTGCGGACCTTGTTCGGAGGCCACAGTGGGTGGCTTCCAAGACAATCAACGATATATCGAATCGATATGTTCCAACGATACCCCCAATGCGTGTCGCGAGTAAACCGCTGGAGCCTGGAGCGCTCGTGTGCCGCTGGTCACATCGGCGTAGGCTGGGCGAATGCCGGCGCCCCGCTCGACCAACCCGCGCGGGTCACGCCTAGGCCCGACGGCCCCGCCCGCGCCGGCCCGACGGCGCGATCCGGCCGAACGCGAGGACGTCGCTGATCCGCGCCAGCCTCGGCACATCGTGGACCACACGATGGCCCGGCAGCGCGCGCTGAGCGCGGCGGTGCTGGCTGCCACTGGCTCGTCGGACGCCCTCGACCCCCATCCGGACTTGATCCGGGCGGCGAAGCACCACGGCCGGCCCGCCGGCCGGACGTGCCCGTGGTGCCGCGGGCAGGCCCTGGTGCTGCTGCGATACGTCTACTCCGACGAGTTGGGCCCGTACAGCGGCCGGATCAAGACCGAAGCCGATCTGGACCAGATGGCCCCCGACTACGGCTTCCTCGACGTATATGTGGTCGAGGTGTGCCCGGACTGCGGTTGGAATCACCTGCTGCGGACCTACGTCCTCGGCGACGGCCATCAGCGTCGGCCGCACCGTCGGCCGCCGGACCTGCTCGACTGAGCCGCGATGGAACCCACGCCGGCGCAGGACGCTTCGCACAGCGGGCCGGGAGCCGCGCCCCGTCCTCGGCGCCGGATCGACTACCCGCGCTCGGGTAGGACCGGGGGGTGGCGTTGGGTGCCGTCCTGGCGGCTGGCGCTGGCGGCCGTGGGACTAGCTGCGCTGGCGGGCGTAGGCGCGGTGCTGATCGCCATTGCCCTCGTGCGCGTGCCGCAGCCCAACGACATCGCCCGCGCGCAGACCACGACCTTCTACTGGAGCGACGGCACCACCGTGCTGGGTCGGATCGGCGCAGCCAACCGCACCAGCGTCGGTCTGGACCAGGTTCCAGTCGGGGTCCAGCGCGCCGTGCTCGCGGCGGAGGACCGCGGCTTCTACGACCACACCGGGTTCTCGCCGGTCGGAATCGCGCGGGCCCTCTGGCAGAACGTCAACGGCAGTGAAACCCAGGGCGGGTCGACGATCACCCAGCAGTACGCCAAGAATGCCTTCCTGACCCAGGACCAGACCTTCTCGCGCAAACTTCGGGAGCTGATCCTGTCGGTCAAGCTCGAGCTCACCAGCTCGAAGGATCAGATCCTGGCCGACTACCTCAACACGGTCTACTACGGCCGCGGCGCCTACGGCATCGAGGCGGCGGCGCAGGCGTACTTCGGCGTTCCTGCGAGCGCCCTGACGGTGGAGCAGGGAGCAGTGCTCGCAGCCCTGCTGCAGTCGCCCAATGCCCTGTCGCCGGAGCACAACCCGCAGGCGCTGCGCGCGCGCTGGTCGTACACCCTCGACGGCATGGCCGCCGAGGGCTGGCTAGATTCCGGTGTTCGCGCCGCCATGCGCTTCCCAGACATCGCCGACTACCAGCCGCCCACCGACTTCACCAAGGGCGCCGACGGCTACCTGTTCGCGGCGGCGCAGCAGCAACTGCTCACCATGGGCTACTCGGCGGATGACCTGAATGTGGCCGGACTCAATGTGGTGACGACCTTCGACCGTCAGGCGCAGGCGGCCGCTGTGGCCGCCGTCGACACCGCGCCGCCCGCCTACCGCAGCGCCGGTGTGCGCATCGGATTGGCGTCCGTGGATCCGCGTTCGGGGGCCGTTCCGGCGCTCTACGGCGGTGCTGACTACCAGCTGAGCCGCAGCAGCGCCGCCACCGAGCTGCGCGGACTGGCCGGTTCCTCGTTCCTGCCCTTTGGTCTGGCCGCCGGCCTCAATCAGGGCCTGTCGCTGGAATCGGAGTTCAGCGGTGCGTCGCCGGTGTCCGTGGCCGGGTCGACGGTGGCCAACGCGGGGGACGAGTCGTATAGCAAGGTCACGTTGTTGTACGCGACCGTGAACTCGATCCAGACGCCGTTCGTGCAGATGAACGACCTCATCGGACCGTCGGCCACCAGGGACGCCCTGGTGTCTGCTGGGATTCCGGCGAGCACGCCGGGCCTGACCGACCAGGTGACGAACGTCATCGGCGAAGCCGCGCCCACGGTGCTGGAGGCGGCGGGGGCGTACGGCACTCTCGCGGCCCGTGGCGAGCGGGTTCGCCCGTCAGTGATCGCGCAGGTCCGAGACCAGTCCGGCGACCTGACGTACCAACTCTCGGCGCAGCCGGAGCGGGCGTTCGACGCCGACGTCGCCGATCGGGTCACGGCCTCGCTGCGGCGCGTGGTCACCTATGGGAACGGCTCAGCGGCCAACGTCGGCGATCGGCCGCTTGCCGGCAAGACCGGGGTCAGCGAGGGCCTGCTGTCGGAGTGGTTCGCCGGCTATGCCCCACAACTCGCCGCGGCGGTGATGGTCATCCGCCAGGACTCCGCGGGCAACGCGATCACGTTGGCCGGTGTGGGCGGGGCAAACGAGATCAACGGGGCGGACGTGCCGGCGCGCATCTTCGGCGAATTCATGTCCGGCGCGCTGGAGGGGCAGCCGGCCGAGGCGTTTGACGACCTCGGGATCAAGTAGCTGCGGGCGTCGGGGCGGTCGGCGCCTGAATGGGGCTGGTGCGGCCAAGGCGCAGCCGCCAACGGTCCGGCGCACCGTCGAGCACGCCCCCGGCCGAATCCGCTCCGGGCGGGGCGCCGGGTCCGCGGAGCGGATCGCGATCGGGCCGCAGGGTGATCCACAACAACATTGCGCAGAACGCTGCCGTCGCCCCGACGTGAATCCAGATCGCCACCGAGTACCAGCCCGCGGGCAGCCCCTTGCCCGGCTGTTCCAGTCCGGCCAGGTACAGCCAGATGGCCGCGAAGTAGATGAGCTCGCCAGCCTGCCAGGCGACCAGGTAGCGCACCCTGGGCAGCGCCAGCACGGCCAGCGGCACCAGCCAGATGACGTACTGCGGCGAATAGACCTTGTTGGTCAGGGCGAAGGCGGCCAGCACGCAGAAGAGCATGGGGGCGAGCCGCGGCCGCGTGGGCGCGGCGAGCATCACGACCGCCAGTCCCAGACAGAGCACGGCGAACGTGATCAGGCCGACCAGGTTGAGTGCGCCGGCGGGGATGGTGAACCCGGCCAACGACAGCGCCAGCCAGGGCGACCCGAAGTCCTGGCCACGCGCGGAGCTGAAGGTGTAGAAGTTCGCCCACCCCTCGAAGTTGACCACCATGACCGGCACGTTCGCCACGATCCAGGCCAGCGCTGCACCGGCCGTGAAGCGGCCGAAGGCGCCCAGCTTCCCGGCGCGCAGGCACAGGATGAGCAAGGGGCCGAGCAGGATCAACGGATAGAACTTGGCCGCGATCGCCAACCCCAGAACGACGCCAGCCCAGAACACGATCCGGCGTGCCCACAGCAGCAGCGAGGCGGCCACCAGCGCCACCGGCAGCATGTCCCAGTTGATGGTCGACGTGAGCAGCAGTGCCGGCGCACATGCGACGAGCACGCCGTCCCACGGCCGGCGCCCGGCGGTCAGCGCGGTCGCCCAGACGGTCGCGATGAGCAGCGCCCCGATGAGCACCACGTTGACCGCGTAGAAGCCGATCGACCCGCCGCCCAGCCGGGGCGTGAGCCACGCTGCCAGTTGGGCCATCGCTCCAGTGAGCACCGGGTACTCGAATGGCTGCAGGTCCGGCGCACTGTCCAGGTAGGGCAGGTAGCCATCGGCGAAACCGCGCAGGTGGTAGAGCACCGGGATGTCTGAGTAGCACATGTGCGTGTACCGGCTGACTCCGGCGAAACCGCTGGTGACGCAAGGCATCCGGGCCAGCACGGCCAGCGCGTAGCCGATGACCGCGACGATCACCGCGATGCGTATCGGACCCCACCACGACCGGCCTGGCAGCGGTCGGGCACCGACCGGGCCGCCTACGGCCGACGAGGAGTCGGCGATGTCGACGTCGTCGTGGGTGGGCAGCACGATGGGCGCGCGGGAGTCCGGCGGCTCCGCCGAAGCGGGAGCTGCCGACGGCGGGGCCGGGTCGGGCGCGGGCAGGTCAGTCGAGGCCGAGGACACGGTCGAACGATGCCAGGTCGAGGTTGGTGCGGCACAACCACTGGTCGCCAACTGCCGGAATTCGGTGCCCCGCGGCCATCGCCTCGCGCACCTCTTCGTCGCTCAACCACACCAGCGATGCGGTGGGCCCCGGCGGCTCGGCGAACCAGCGGGGCCGGTCGGCCCAGAGGTAGGGCGAGCGCACCTTGCCGATCGCCCCCATCGCCCCCGACTTCGCCGCATGCGCGCGCTGGCGCAGCGACGTGGTGCCGGAGGGTCCGGTGACGCCGACGCCGTGGCAGGAGCCCCCGCCGACCACCACCACGTAGCCCTCCCGCGGCGTACGCCGCTGGCCGTCACCGATGTCGATTCCGCGCCCCACGCGCTGGACCGCCAGCACGGTGCCAAACGCTTGGAGGGCCTGCGGCTCGACGGCCCACAATTGGTCGCCTCGCAGGACGCGCAGCGGGACCATCTGCAGGGCCGCGTGCAGGTCGGCCATTTCCGCGTCGGTGAGGGTCGTCACCCACATCGTCGCCGCACCTGCCCCGAGCTCGGCTCCGGCCTGCTCGACCGCAGCCAGTGCGCGGATCCAGATCGCCGCCCAGCCCCAGGTCTCCCGGACTCGGTTCGTCGCGCCCGGCGGCGGGCCGCCCGTGGTGGAATCGCTGAAGGTCGTCACCTGCGGGCTATTGGGCTGCTGGCTGGGCAGGTCGAGCACTGCACCGCGCACGATCAGTCGGCCGGACCGGAGCGCGGATCGGATGGTGTCGTCGGCCAGCAGCGCATCGAGGTCGGGCTCCCGCAGGCCGGCGCCGTGCATAGAGGTCCGCCCCTGCAGGACGACGGGCATCGGCTCGGCGGGCTGGGCGGACAGCCGGTGCAGAGCCTGGGTCGAGGCGACTGTGCGGATCACGCGCCGACCGGGCTGGGCGTCCAGCTCCTCCCACACGCGCGTTGCCAGGGCGTCTCGGTGGTCCCACGGTTGGCGCACGAGGATCTCGCCGCCGAAGTGGGGCAAGAGCTCTGCGGCGTCGAACGGGCCCGGGACTGCGATGGTGGTCACACCCAGCCGCGCGGCCTCCGCTGCCAGGCGATGTCCGCCCAAGCCCAGGCCGTTGCCCTCGATGACCGGCACCACTCCGGAGGTGCTGGGCGGCCCGTCGGAGCTGCCTTCGGCAGCTTGCGAACCCTTGGTCAGCGCCCCCTCGACGCGATCGAGGACGGATTCGACGCTGCTGCGCCAGAGTTCGGCGTCGACATGCAGCGAGAACGTCACGCCGCACAGGATAGGTCGGTGCGGCCCGGTTCAGCCGTAGCGCTCGCGCAGCAGCGCGATGTCGGCCTGGACCGCCTCGGCTGGCGTCTCGAAGATCACGGCCGGCGCCTGCGCGGCCACGATCGTGTCGAGGAGCACGTCGGCGCCGATCGTGCCAGCGCCGACACTGGCATGGCGGTCCTGGCCCGAGCCGCGGTCGCCGCGTGAGTCGTTGGCATGGACCAGGTCGATCCGGCCGGTGATGGCGCGCACGATGTCGACTGCCTCGGGCAGGGGCATACCCCCGGCCCAAGCGTGGCAGGTATCCAGGCAGAAGCCGGGGTCGAACTCCGCGAGCGCATCCCACAGCCGCTCCAGGGCCTCGGGGTGGCGGGCCATGGCGTGGTTGCCGCCGGCGGTGTTCTCGATCAATACCGGGCAGGAACGGTCCAGCCCCTCGAAGGCTTTGCGCCAGTTATCGAAGCCGACGCTGTCGTCGATGTCTCCAGTCACGTGGCCGCCGTGCACGATCACTCCTGCCGCGCCCACCTCGGCCGCGAGGGCGACAGTCGAATTGAGCAGCTTGCGGCTGGGGATGCGGATGCGGTTGTTCGGCGACGCCACGTTGATCAGGTAGGGCGCATGGACGTAGATCAGGATGCCGGCCTCCAGCGCGGCCTCGCGCAGTGCTTCGGCGCCGCCCTCGGACACCACGTAAGGGGCTTTCCAACTCTGTGGGTCGCCAAGGAAGATCTGCACGGCGTCGAGCCCGAGGGCCAGCGCCTCGCCCACCGGGTCGGCCGAATCGACGTGTGCCCCGATCGCGGGTGGCGCGGCGATCGGCGCAGCGTGCGCGCGGGTGCTGGTGCTCATGGCCGTCACCCTAACCGTGGGGCGACCAGCAACCGCAGGCTAGGATTACGCGCGGTGTGGGGTCCTTCTGGACCACCGCACCAGCACATCGACCTCCTGCCGCGGAAAGACCGTGGCCGTTTGAGTCCGAAGGAGGTGGTCGCATCGTGCGTCGTTATGAAATCGGCGTCATCCTCGACCCGGAGCTGGAGGAGCGCACTGTCGCCCCCAGTCTGGAGACCTACCTGAACGTCGTCCGCTCCGAGGGCGGCTCGGTGGACAAGGTAGACATCTGGGGCCGCAAGCGCCTGGCCTACGACATCGCCCGCAAGTCCGAGGGCATCTACGCATTCATGTACGTGACCGCGACCCCCGAGGCCGTGGCCGAGCTCGACCGGCAGCTGACCCTCAACGAGTCGGTGCTGCGTACCAAGGTCATGCGGACGGACGTCTGATCGCATGGCTGGCGAGACGAACATCACCATCGTCGGCAACCTGGTCGACGACCCCGAGCTGCGCTTCACCGGCAGCGGTGTGGCAGTGGCGAACTTCCGCGTGGCCTCGACGCCGCGCACCTTCGACCGGCAGGCCAACGAGTGGCGTGACGGCGAGTCGCTCTTCCTGTCCTGCAGCGTGTGGCGGCAGTACGCCGAGAACGTGGCCGAGTCCCTGACCAAGGGCACCCGGGTGATCGTCACCGGTCGCCTCAAGCAGCGCTCGTACGAGACCCAGAACGGCGAGCGCCGCACGGTGTTCGAGATCGAGGTCGACGAGGTCGGCCCCGCTCTGCGCAGCGCCACGGCCAAGATCACCCGCATCCAGCGGGAAGGCGGCTTCAGCGGCGGCGGTAACGCTGGCGGCGGCGGCGGCGGCGGTGGCGGTGGCTACGGCAGCGGCAAGAGCGCCGGCGGTGGCGGCGCGGCTGGCGGCGGCCAGGATCCCTGGAGCAGCGGCGGAAGTGGCGGTTCGGGCGCAGCCGGCGGATGGAACAACCCCGGCGACGACGCCCCGCCGTTCTAGGCCAACCGGCCACGGGGGGCCGATGGGCCCCACTCACTAGAGACATCGTGTAGCGAAGACGAATTGGACTGACTCATATGGCAAAGCCCTCGGCGCGCAACAACGCCGCGAAAGACCTGAAGATCAAGAAGAAGGTGTGCGGTTTCTGCAAGGACCAGGTCACGCACATCGACTACAAGGACGCGAACCTGCTGCGCAAGTTCATCTCCGACCGCGGCAAGATCCGCGCCCGGCGGGTGACCGGCAACTGCACCCAGCATCAGCGCGACGTCGCGATGGCGATCAAGAACTCTCGCGAGATGGCGCTGTTGCCCTACAGCACGGCCGGCCGGTAAGCGCGGAAAGGACCCTGGACAACCATGAAGCTCATCCTCACCCAGGATGTCACCGGGCTCGGCGAGTCCGGCGACGTCGTCACCGTCAAGGACGGCTACGCGCGCAACTACCTGGTTCCGCGCGGTTTGGCCATTGCGTGGAGCAAGGGCGCCGAGAAGCAGATCGACCAGATTCGGCGTGCGCGCTCTTCGCGCGAGATTCGCAGCCTCGACCACGCTAAGGAGGTTGCCGGCGAGCTCGAAGCCCTCGACGTCACCTTGGCGGCGCGCGCCCACGACGGCAAGCTCTTCGGATCGATCACCGAGAAGGACGTCGCCGACGCTATTCGCGCGGCCGGCGGACCGCTGGTCGAGAAGCGCAGCATCGAGCTGCCCGGCGGCCACATCAAGGCGGTCGGTCCAGTGCAGGCTCAGGTTCGACTCCACCCGGATGTGACCGCGAAGGTCAGCCTCTCAGTGGTGGCTGCCTGACGAGTCGTCGCACGAGCACAGGAGGGGCCCGGCCCCCCCCCCCGGGGGGGGGGCCCCCCCCCGGGGGGGGGG
>JBIRBF010000042.1:0-16226 GCA_044326505.1 Candidatus Nanopelagicales bacterium
ATCACCATCGACTACCAACGCGTCGACGCCGGCAACGCCCAGGGGCAGTTCAAGGAGGCTGCCCGCGCGGGCACGGCGCCGGACCTGATGCGCTCTGAAGTCGCCTGGACCTCGGAGTTCGCCTCGCTGGGCTATCTGCAGCCGCTGGACCAAACCCCGCTGGCGTCCGATAAGCAGGACTACCTGGCGCCCGCCCTGGCCAGCAACGAGTTCCAGGGCCAACTGTGGGGCGTGCCGCAGGTCACGGACGCGGCCGGGCTGCTGTGCAACAAGGCGCTGCTGGCCAAGGCGAAACTATCCGTGCCCAAGAGCTGGGACGACATCAAGAAGGGTGCCCCGGCGATGCTCGCCGCAGGCGCCACCTACATCTACGCCCCCGTGACCGGCTATTTCACGCTGCCCTACATCTATTCGATGGGCGGGGACATGCTCAATACGACCACCAAGAAAGTGACTATCAATGATCCCAAGGCCGTGTCGGGATTCCAGCGTGCGCTCGACCTGATTAAGGACGGAGGCGCCCACGCACCCACCTACGGGGGCGCCTACACCCAGCAGGTGGACCTGTTCAAACAGGGCAAGATCGGCTGCATCGTCGATGGCCCCTGGGCGGTATCGGACATCCTTGCCGGACCCGCCTTCACCGATCCGGCCAACCTCACGGTCAACGTCATCCCCGACGGCACGGTACGCGGGTCGAGCCCGCTCGGCGGCCAGAACCTTGTCGTATATGCCGGCTCGGACAACAAGGAATCGACCTACCTGTTCGCAGAGTTCCTCAACTCGACGCAGTCGCAGGTGGCGGTCGCGGAGTCCGATTCGCTGCTGCCGACCCGCAAATCGGCCTACCAGCAGCTCAAGAGCAGCACCGCACCCCGGGTGAAGTTCGTGACGGACTTCCAGCCGGTGATGGACAGGGCCACGGAGCGGCCGTGGATCCCCGAACTCGGCCTCGCCTACGCCTCCATGGATGAGCAGTGGGTGCGGATGTACACCGGCCAGGCCACCGCCCAGCAAGGTGCCGACGCCATGGCCAACGCGTGGCTGGTGTTCCTGCCCAGCGACTACACCGACGGCTAGCCGCCGCAACCCGCGCAGCGTGGCCGGCCTGCGGGACCGCCCCCGACTTTCCGCCAGCGCAGGCACTGATTTTCTTACCGAATCCTTCCGATCGCCATGCAACCGGCAAGTGCGCCAGCCATGATGACGAATGGTGGAGGGGCGGAGTTGCGTCTTTCGGCGTCTATCGACGGCGACTGTCCGAGTCCGAATTTCCGCCGGGACGACCCGGGCACGATGTGGCCGGCGCGTTCCGCGGCGTCCGCCGCACTCAACATGACGAATGGGAGCATTGATGGGACGCATGATCCGCGGGGCGGCCGTGGTGGCCGGTCTCGCCATCGCGCTGACCGCATGTGGCGGCAGCAGCAGTTCGAGCAGTTCCGGCTCGGCTTCGAACGGGGCGTCGGCGGCCAATGGCAGCTCGCTGACGATCTGGGCCGACGAGAAGCGCGCCGCGCCGATCCAGCAGCTGGCCAACCAGTGGGGCCAGGAGAACGGCGTCACCGTCACGGTCACGCAGGTCAACTTCGACGACATGAAGGACCAGTACAACCAGCAGGCCCCCAACGGCCAGGGTCCCGATGTGTTCATGGGCGCCAACGACTGGGCCGGCGAGCTGCAGAAGAGCGGACTCATCTCCCCAATCGACCTCGGCTCGAACAAGTCGAGCTTCGTCGACACGTCCATCACGGCGTTCACCGTCGATGGGCAGACCTACGGCGTGCCCGTCGCAGTCGAGAACGTGATCATGTTCCGCAACACCACCCTGGCGCCCAACGCGCCTGCGAGCATTCAGGACATGGCGACCACCGGCCTGCAACTGCAGTCCGAGGGCAAGACCCAGTACCCGATCGGCATGCAGGTCGGTGACAAGGGCGACGCATACCACGCCTACCCGATGTACTCCGCCGCCGGCGGCTACCTGTACGGCGGCCCGAACGCCCAGGGCGAGTACGACCCCAACGACATGGGCGTCGGCAAAGAAGGCTCCCTGGCGTTCGCCACCAACTGGGCCCAGCTCGGCCAGCAGGGTGCGATCAAGTCCACCTTCACCGGTGACGACCTGAAGAACGCCTGGGCTGCCGGCAAGCTCGCGTACTGGATCACCGGTCCGTGGAACAGCGACACGGTCAAGGCCAGCGCGGCCACCGCGCCGTTCGTCGCCGAGCCCGTGCCCGGTTGGCAGGGTGTCAGCAGCCCGGCCGAGCCGATCGTGGGTTCGCAGGGCTTCTTCCTGAACCAGAACTCGAAGAACAAGACCAACGCACAGGCGTTCCTGGACGCCACGATGAACACCGAGTTCATGAACTCGATGTTCGCTGCCGACCCGCGCCCGCCGGCGTGGAAGGACTCCCAGTCCCAGGCGTCGAACGACCCGATCATCAAGGCTGTGACGGACTTCGGAGCCAAGGGCTTCCCGAACCTGCCGTGGCCGCAGATGTCTGTGGTCTACGAGGAGCTGGGCCTGGCGCAGAAGAAGATCCTCGATGGCGCCGACCCCAAGGCGACCATGGAGGCTGCTGCCGCCAACATCAAGCAGCGGACCGCCTGATCCCGCTCCGTAGGAACTAGAGGGAGACCCCCGTGTCTGCAACCAAGGTTGCCGAAGGCAAGGCGCCGACTGGCGGCGCCATGCCTTCGGGGAAGATGTCCGGCTGGCTGTTCAAGCTCGTCATTCTGGGCGTGATTGACGTCCTGGGCGTGTGGGCGGTCGTCAAGAGCTTCGCCGCGAACTGGTGGCTGGCCGTGGTGTTCCTGGTGATCGTGCTGATCGCCCTGAACATCACGTACTTCCGACGCGGGGGTCTCCCCCTCAAATATCTGCTGCCGGGCCTGGTGTTCCTGGTGGCGTTCCAGCTGTACCCCGCCGGCTACACGTTCGGCGCATCGTTCACCAACTACGGCACCGGTCACCTGCTGCCGCAGTCGCAGGTGGTCACCGCAATATCGGCCCAGAGCTCCAGGCCGGTGGAGGGTTCGCCCTCCTACACCGTCGCACCGATCGAAAAGGGCGGCGAAGTCTCGATGCTCATCACCGATCCGACGCAGAAGGACGCGGCCTGGATCGGCACTGCCACGACCAAGGAGGAGGCCAAGAACGTCACCTTCACCGGTGGCAAGGCGACCGGCGTCGAGGGTTACGAGACGCTCAACCTCGGCTCGCTATCGGCCAACCCCGACTTCGACAAGCAGTGGCAGGAACTCACCGTCCCCTGGGACGAGCAGCAGGGCGTATTCCTGAAGGCCCAGAGCCCCACCCGCGCGTCCCAGGTGAAGTCGGTGGTCGTCTACGACAAGCAGGCGGACACATTCACCAATCAGGAGACCGGCACGGTATTCAAGGCCAATGGCGAGGTGGGCCTCTATACCTCCGACAAGTTCACCTCCGACGGCGGCGAGACCGGCGCCAACCAGGGACAGTTCCTGACGCCGGGTTGGCCGGTGTTCGTGGGGCTGGACAACTACACCCGCATCTTCACTGATCCCGGCGTCCGGGCGAACTTCATCCCGATCATGCTGTGGTCCTTCGCTTTCGCCATCGGCACTGTGCTGATGCAGTTCGTATTCGGCTTGCTGCTGGCGCTGGTGATGCAGGAGAAGCGCATGCGCGGCCAGAAGGTCTATCGCGTGCTGCTGGTGCTGCCCTACGCCCTGCCGATCTTCATGACGGCGCTGGTGTGGAAGGGCATGTTCAACAAGGACTTCGGCATCATCAACGACATCCTCGGGTCGAATATCGACTGGCTCGGCAACGGCACCTTAGCCAAGGTCGCGCTACTCACGGTCAACCTGTGGATCGGCTACTCGTACATGTTCCTGGTCGTCACCGGCGCCCTCACGGCGATCCCCGGCGATCTGAAGGAAGCCGCCTTCGTGGACGGCGCCAGCGGCTTCCGAGCCTTCCGAACGGTGGTGCTGCCGCTGCTGATGGTGAGCGTCTCGCCGCTGCTGATCGCGTCGTTCTCGTTCAACTTCAACAACTTCACCTTGGTCGAGTTGCTCACCGGAGGTGGGCCGTTCCCCGGCTCGCCTGTGGAAGGCGGTCAGACCGACCTACTGATCACCTATACGTATCGATTGGCCTTCGGTAGTTCCGTGCAGCTACTGGGCTTCGCATCGGCGATCTCAATGCTGATCTTCTTGATCGTCGCGGGCGTATCCGCCTACGGATTCCGGCTCACCAAGAAGCTTGAGGAGATCAAGGCATGAGCAGCCAAGTCGAGGGTCCGTACGTCGAGGGCCAGATCGAAGCCACAGAGGAGTTGGCCCGGGAAGATGCGGCCAAGATCCCCACGCGCTCGGCGCCGAAGATGAGCTTCGGCCGCTGGATCAAGACGCTGGGGTGGCGCCACGCCATCGCCATCATCGCGGTGATCTTCGCGCTCTTCCCGATCATCTACATCATCAGCATCGCGCTGAACCCGGTCGGATCCCTGTCGCAGGCGTGCGACAAGACCGGTCCGGCAGCGATCGCCTGCATCTTCCCGCAGACCATCAGCTTCGAGAACTTCACGGCGATCTTCAACGATCCGCTCAAGCCCTTCGGCACCTGGTTCATCAACACCCTGGTGCTGGCGCTGTCGGTGTCGGTGATCTCGACGCTGATGTCCGCGGCCGGGGCCTTCGCCTTCAGCCGGTTGCGCTTCAAGGGCCGCCGGCCGGGGCTGCTCGCGCTGGTGCTGCTGCAGATGTTCCCGCAGATCCTGGCCATCACGGCGATCTTCATCCTGATGACGAGCATGAAGGAGGTCTTCCCCGCGCTCGGTCTGGGCACGGTGGCGGGCCTGCTGCTGATCTACCTGGGCGGCTCGCTCGGGGTGAACACCTACCTGATCAAGGGCTTCTTCGACACCGTGCCGATCGAAATCGACGAGTCCGCGAAGATCGATGGCGCCAGCCACGTGCGCATCTTCTTCGGCCTGGTGCTGCGCCTGGCGCTGCCGGTGCTGGTGGTGGTCTTCTTCGTGACGTTCACCTTCATCTTCAACGAGCTCGCTATCGCCAAGGTGCTGCTGGCGGACATCCGGAACACCACGCTGGCGGTCGGCTTGAACACCTACGTGTCGGGCAACACCCAGGAGTGGGGCAAGTTCGCCGCGGGCGCGCTCGTGGCGGCTATTCCGATGCTCGTCGTGTTCGCGCTCACCCAGAAGTACCTGACCACCGGCCTGACTGCCGGCGCGGTCAAGGGCTGATCCCGCACTGACGCAGTGGCCGCCGTGGATCATGGCGTGGGCGTGCTCCTCGACGAACCGCACCACGACGGGTCGGCGCTGTACTTCCCCCGACGCGCCGCGGCGCTCGGCGACGCGGTGGACGTGTACCTGCGCGTTCCGCACGGTGCGGGCGTCAGCCAGGTGCTGCTGCGGCAGGTCCATGACGGCGAGGCGTTCGAGACCCGCGCGTCCGTGGCCCGCACCGACGACTGTGCGGCTTGGTGGTCAGCCCGGCTGGTGCAGGTCAATCCGGTGGTCCGATACCGGTTCCTGACCGATGGCGGTCCTTTCGGCTACCGCTGGATCACCGCTGCGGGACCTGTTGACCGCGACCCCACCGACGCGCACGATTTCCGCACCGTCGTCTTCGATCCCGGTCCGGACTGGCTGCGTGACGCCGTCGCCTATCAGATCTTCCCGGATCGGTTCGCCCGCGGCGCGCTGGCCGCACCGCCGGACCAGGTGCCCACCAGCGTTCCCGACTGGGCGATGCCGGCGACCTGGGACGATGCCACCGAGTGGCGCCGACCCGGCGCGGGCAACCAGTTCTACGGCGGCGACCTCGTGGGGGTCGCAGAGAAGCTGGACTACCTGGCCGACCTCGGCGTCACCCTCCTGTACCTCACCCCGGTGTTTCCAGCCCCCTCCAACCACCGCTACAACGCCTCGACTTTCGACGAGGTGGATCCGTTGCTCGGCGGCGACCAGGCGTTCGCCGCCCTGATCGCCGCCGCGCACGAGCGGGGCATGCGCGTGATCGGCGACTTCACCACCAACCACACGGGTAGCGACCACGACTGGTTCCGCGCGGCGCAGGCCAACCTCGAATCCGAGGAGGCCGGCTTCTACTTCTTCGGCGACGGCCCACAGGACTACGTCGGCTGGTTTGGCGTGCGCACGCTGCCCAAGCTCGACCACGGCAATCCCGACCTGCGCCGCCGCATGATTACCGGCCCCGACAGCCCGCTGCGTCGGTACCTTCGCCCGCCGTTCTCGCTTGACGGCTGGCGCATCGATGTTGCCAACATGACCGCACGCCACGGCCCGGATGACCGTAACGCCGACGTAGCGCGGGAGGTGCGCTGCGCAGTCCTGGCCGAACGGCCCGAGGCGTACCTGGTGGCCGAGCACTTCCACGACTACACCCCGGACGTCGGTGGCGACGGCTGGCACGGCGTCATGAACTACTCCGGCTTCACCTTCCCGCTGTGGCGCTGGCTTGGCGGCCAGGACGCCCCATCCGACCCGGCGCTGGGCCTGCACTGGCGCGACTGGCCGCGGTTGCCTGCCGCGGCTGCCGTGGCGACGATGCGCGATTTCAGCGCCGTCCCCTGGGGAGTGCGGCAGGACAGCTTCAACGCCGTCTCCAGCCACGACACCGCCCGGATCGCCTCGATCACCGGCGATCCCGCACTCGTTGAGGTCGCATTGGCTGCGGTGCTCACCTTTCCCGGCGTCCCGATGATCTTCGCCGGTGACGAGATTGCCATGGAGGGCCGGACCGGCGAGGATGCGCGGCGACCGATGCCATGGCACATTCCTGGTGCCTTCGACCACGCCACCCGAGCAGTTCTGCAGCGGTTGATCGACGTGCGGCAAGGGTCGGAGGCGCTGCGGCACGGCAGCATGCGGTGGGCGTTCGCCGACTCCGACCGGATGCTGTTCCTGCGCGAGACCGCAGACGAGACGGTCCTCGTGCTGCTCGCCCGGGGCGGGGACGGAACTCCGATTTCGCTGGAAACTTCGGCGATGGGCCTGCAATCCCCAAGGGAATCAGACACGCTGTACTCGGCGGCTCCGCTGATGATCGGGGACGGGTGCGTAACCATCCCCGGCCACGGGCCGGCGGTGGGCATTTGGCGGTGGGCCGACAACGGCTCGCACGACAAGCAAAGGAAGAGGGGCTGACATGGCCAAGGTGGTCCTGGAGCACATCGAGAAGCTGTACGAGAACGGCTACCACGCCGTCTCGGACCTCAATCTCGACATCGCCGATGGCGAGTTCCTGGTTCTGGTGGGTCCCTCCGGGTGCGGCAAGTCCACCGCGCTGCGCATGGTGGCCGGGCTCGAGGACATCTCCGGTGGAGAGCTGTACATCGGCGACCGGCTGTGCAACGACCTGCCGCCGCAGGACCGCGACATCGCCATGGTGTTCCAGTCCTACGCGCTCTACCCGCACATGTCGGTCGCGGACAACATCGCCTACGGCCTCAAGCTGCGCAAGATGCCCAAGGCCGAGATCCAGGCCCGCATCAAGAAGGCCGCCGACATGCTCGAGCTCAACGACTACCTGGAGCGCAAGCCGGCGCAACTGTCCGGTGGTCAGCGCCAGCGCGTCGCGATGGGGCGAGCCATCGTCCGAGAGCCCGCTGTGTTCCTCATGGACGAGCCGCTGAGCAACCTTGACGCCAAGTTGCGCGTGCAGATGCGCGCTGAGATCTCGTCAGTGGTGCGCTCGCTGGGAACGACCACCATCTACGTCACGCACGACCAGGTCGAAGCCATGACCATGGGCGACCGGATGGCCATCATGAAGAAGGGTGTGCTCAACCAGGTCGGTGCCCCGCAGGAGGTCTACGACCACCCCAACAACATCTTCGTGGCGCAGTTCGTCGGCTCGCCGCCCATGAACCTCGTCCAGGGTTTGCTGGAGCGGGGCGACGGCGACTCCTACACCCTCCAGGTGGGCCCGGCGAAGCTGGGGATCCCGGAGTCCGTGCTGGCCAAGCGGCCCGCGCTGGCGTCCTACACCGGTCGCAAGGTCGCCGTCGGCGTGCGCAGCGAGGACATGGAGGATGCCTCGCTGCACGCGGATGCGCCGGCCGATCGCCTGCTGGACGGCAAGATCACGCTGGTCGAGGCGCTCGGTTCGGAGATCGTCGTCCACTTCGACCTCGAGGGCGAGCCGGTGGTGACCGATGACACCAAGGAAGTTGCCGCCCAGACCGGCGAGGAGGTGCTCGACACGTCAGGCGATAACGTCGTGAAGTGGGTCGCTTCCTTCGCTCCTCGCTCCAGAGTCAGCATCGGCAACGATGTCAAGATCCTGGTCGACATCGAGCGCATGCACTGGTTCGACCCGGAGACCTCCGAGGCGATCCGGACCTGACCGCCGGCGGACCCGCTGTGGGATTTCGCGGGGCGCTGCGCTGATGGAAATCGTCGCGGCGGACGCCAACCCGGCGCTGCTGCTGTTGCCCTGGCAGGTGTCGCTGTCGGAGTGGCCCGACGATCTGGTGCTCGATCTGCCCCGAGGCATCTCGCGCAACCTCGTGCGCTTCGTGTCGTTCGATGCCGACGGCGCGGATCCGCCAGCCGGCGATCCGGGTCGTGTGGTCTATGCGGCGAAGGAGCTCCCCGACCGCCTGGCTCTGCGCGAGTACCGGCTGCTGGGGGAGTTGCGCAAACTCGAACTTCCCGTCGTAGCCGCGGCGGCGGTCGTCACCGGACGCGCAGCGGAGGATGGTCAGCCGCTCTTCGGCATCGTGCTCACCCGCCATCTGCGGTTCTCGCTGCCCTACCGCGCACTCTTCGCGGCCGGTCCCGACGCCGCCGCCGCCGAGCGCCTGCTCGACGCGCTGGTCATGCTTCTGGTGCGCTTGCACAAGGCCGGATTCATGTGGGGCGACTGCTCCTTGTCGAACACCCTGTTCCGCCGCGATGCCGGGGCCTACGAGGCCTACTTGGTGGATGCCGAGACCGGGGAACTGCACCCGGAGTTGTCGCGCGGCCAGCGTGAGTGGGATGTCGAGCTGGCGATGGAGAAATGCGCCGGCGAGCTGATGGACCTGCAGGCCGGTGGTTTGCTGACCGACGGCGATCCCATCGACCTGGGCCTGTCTATCGGTGATCGCTATCGGCGCCTGTGGCGGCTCGTTACGGACGAGCTGCGGATCTCCGACGGCGAGTTGTGGCGCCTCGAGGAGCGCACGCGGGAGATTCAGGCGGCCGGCTTCGAGATCGGGGAGTTGGTCATGACGGCCCACCCCGGTGGGGCGGGCCGCGACGTTAGGATCCGGCCCCGGGTGGTGGAGTCCGGGCACAACAGCCGACGGCTGGTGCGCCTGACGGGGCTCGACACGGGCGAGAACCAGGCACGGCGACTGCTCTCGGACATCGACTCGTTCGCCGCGTCGAGGCTCGCCGGCGCCACCGAGGCGCAGGCCGCAGCGGCGTGGATGGCCGAGCAGTACCAGCCCCTGGTGGCGGCGGTGCCGGAGTCGTTGCGCGGTCGGCTAGAACCGCCGGAGGTCTACCACGAGGTGCTCGAGCACCGCTGGTACCTGTGCCAGCTGGAGGGGCGCGACATCGGCTGGGACGAGGCCGTGGCCAGGTACTTGGCCGACATCCTGGCGCACAAGCCGGACGAGGCGGTCGTCACTCCGGCGACGAGCGGTCCGGGGTCGTTGGAACTGGGGTAGCCGACCCCTTGCTAGGCGTTCCGCCACGATCGCGCAACGGTGCCAAGAAGCCCTGCACGAGGGCGACTCCGGCCAGGACCAGCAGAGCGCCCACGGGCTGGTTCCAGGTCATCGGCTCGCCGAGCACGAGCACGCCCAGCAGGGTCGAGACCACAGGGGTGGCGTAGGTGATCGTCGACGACGTGAGGGCGCCAGCTACCTGCTGCACCCGGAAGAACAGCAGATAGGCCATGCCCGTGCCGATGACGCCGAGGGCGAGCACTGCACCCAACGACTGCCAGCTGATCTGCTGCGGTAGCGGCTCGCCGGACACTGCCGTGACTGCCACCAGCAGCACGGCGCCCGCGGTGAGCTGGGCCGCCACCAGCGACGCGGCCGATTCCGGCCGGGGTGCCAGGAATCGCTGTTGCCACTGGATCCCGATGCCGTAGCAGACGGTGGCCCCGATTGCGGCCAGCGAGCCCGCGGCACTGCCCGAGACGCCCTGCCAGATGGCGAGGATCGTCCCGACTCCCGCGACCCCGATGATCAGACCCAGGGTCCGGTTGGGGCCGATCCGCTGTCCACGGGCGATGACGAGTCCAGCGAGCGCTGTGAACAGCGGGGTGGCGGCGTTGAACAGCCCCGCGAGTACGGAGGTGACCTGGGTTTCGGCCCAGGCGAACAGGGTGAAGGGGATCGCGGACAGCAGGGCGCCCACCACGCTGGCGTGCAGCCATGCGGTCCGATCGCGCGGCAGGCCCTGGTGGGTCACCATCAGCACCAGCAGCATCGTCGCCGCTCCGCTGACGACCCGCAGCGCTGCGAGCGGCAGCGGGGCCAGCGAGTGCAGCCCCACTTTGATCAGCAGGAAGCTCGATCCCCAGATCACCGCCAGCAGGAGCCATGCGGGCAGCCAGGCTGTGGCCGCTGGCCGCTGGCCAGCCCCGCCGGGGGCTGACGGCGGGGGCATTGCCACCGCGTCTTCTGTCATTGGTGCAGCGTGGCACAGAGAGTTGCGGGTGCCGCGACGGCATCCTTGGGCGGTGGGCGACGGACTGGTGCAGAAGCACGCGAAACTGCGTGGCTGGGAGGAGTCCAAGGCCGCGAACTACGAGCGGCTGGCCGCCTACCCGATGTTCGTGCTGTCCATGCTGTTCCTGATGGCGTTCGCGATCACGATCATGGGATCGTCGAGCGAGGGGGACAAGGAGTTCGCCGCCGTGGTTATCCCGGTGACGTGGGCCGCCTTCCTGATCGACTATCTGATCGGGTTGACCCTCAGTCCCAACCGGCTCGTCTTCGTCCGCACCCACGTGACTCAGCTGGTCGCGGTGATCTTCCCGCTGTTGCGCTTCTTGATGGTGGTTCACGCCTTCAACGTCATGCGCAAATTGCCGGTGCGGGCCGCGGACAAGGCGCGGATCTACGTCTTGTACGTCACGACCCTGACGATGGTGGTGGCGGCCATCATGGTGGTGCTTTTCGAATCCAAGTCGCCGCAGGCGAACATCACGACCTTCGGCAACGCGCTGTGGTGGACCGGCGAGACCGTGAGCACGGTTGGATACGGCGACTTCTACCCGGTGACCCTCGGTGGCCGGATCGTGGCGGGGACGCTGTTCGTCAATGGGGTGGCGCTGCTGTCGATCATCACCGCCGGCTTGGCGCAGCGGTTCACCAGCGACGGACGCCCCCGGATGTCGAGTGCCTCGACCGCGGCGCCAACGGTGGCCACGAAGGCGGTGAAGGCCGTTGTGTCGGACGCTGATGAGACGGTGACGGTGTCGAAGAAGGAGCTCGCCCGCCTGCGCCAGCTGGCCGGTGAGGGCTCAACAGGCAAGGCAGGAGACCCACATGACCACGATGATGAGCGGCCAGAGCAGCAGCCCGCACCCCACGACTCAGGATGATGCCGCCCCCCTGAACGACGTCGATCGCGCGGTACTGGCTCTCGAGCGGCGCGACTGGGAGCTGCGGGGTGCCAAGGAGCAGGCCATCCACGATCAGTTGGGCTGGAGCCTCGGGCGGTACTACCAACGGCTCAACGCAATTCTGGATGACCCGGCGGCGCTGCGGGCCGAGCCGTCGTTCGTGTGGTCGCTGATCCGGCGGCGCGAGCGGAGCCGGCGGCTGCGGGCCGGCGGGCCGGGCGACTTCGTCAACCCCTGAGGACGTTTGCCAGTGGCGGGCGCTCCATCGTGGCCAGGGGACGCACGCGGGGCCGGAACTCCGTATCGACCCGCTCGAATTGGGTAAGCGTGCCAGTGGTGCTTGGCGGGACCCCGGGAACGCGGCGCAAAGCGGTGTCCAGGATCTCCGCCGCCATGACTCCCAGGCCGTGTTCATCGTGGTGCCGGTGCACGCGGACTCCCAGGTCGACCTGGCCGAGTGCAGCCAGCCCATGGCGGGCGTAGGTGTCGACCATGAGCGCGAGTTCCACTCCGTAGCCGCACGGGAAGGGCAGGGTCTGCAGCAGCGAGCGGCGTCCGGCGTACTCGCCGGCAAGCGGCTGGACTACGGCGGCGAGTTCTGGCCAGAACCGGTTGAGCAGCGGTCGGGCGACGAGCTCTGTGACGCGGCCGCCGCCGGCAGGCACGACTTGCTCGCCTGCGACCAGCGGCCGCTCGTAAAGCGCCTTGACCAGCGAGAGGGAAGGGTCGGCGGCCAGCGGACCAATGAGCGCCGTGACGTAGTCCGGGGTGAAGGACTGCAGGTCGGCGTCGATGAACACCACGATGTCGGAGCGGGTCGCCGCTAGCCCTCGCCACATCGCCTCGCCCTTGCCCGGCACCGGTGGTAGCTCAGGCAGGACCTCCTCGCGGCGGACCACCCGGGCCCCGGCCGCCACGGCGATCGCGGCGGTGCCGTCGGTCGAGCCCGAGTCCACCACCACGAGTTCGTCCACGATTCCCAGCGATCCGCGTTGGCCGATCTGGAGTGCTGCGCGGATGCTCGCAACAATGGGACCC
The DNA here is from genome assembly GCA_044326505.1 of Candidatus Nanopelagicales bacterium. GTDB lineage: Bacteria > Actinomycetota > Actinomycetes > S36-B12 > UBA10799 > JACJWR01. Next base: position 12,652 of record JBIRBF010000042.1, read on the forward strand.
ACGGTTGCGGCCTCGTTGAGCGCAGGGAGCACGACCGCCACTGACAGGCCGGCAGCCCGGACCGCTTCGGCGGCGCGCCCGCCTGACCATTCAGAAGCAGTCCAGGAGTGCGACGAAAGCCATTGGGACGACGCTTCGAGCATTTCGACCGCCCTTCGCCGTGTTCACCGGCCCGATCAGGCCCGAGCTGGGTGACAGGGGGAGTCTTCCCCGCCGTTGATTATTCCGCTACGCTATCGCCACCTGCACACAGGCTCCATCTTCGCGAGCTTGCTGCGGCCCGCGAATCGTTGCTTGCCAACGTCTTCGACGGATAATCGAATACCGCTCATCCAGAGGGGCAGAGGGAACGGCCCGACGAAGCCCCGGCAACCACCTGAGACTGCTCACGCTCATGCGCGAGGCCGGCCAGGGAAGGTGCCAATTCCGGCCTGACGATGCTCGTCGGGCATAGATGAGGAGAGGCCTCTTCAACCATGAGCATTTCTGTTTCGTGTTCCCCCCAATCAGCCGCCCCCGCAATCGTTTCGGGTGATTTCGGCAACGCCACCGGTTTGACCTGCCGTGAGTGCGGTGCGGTGTTCGAACTCGGCGCGGCGTACGCCTGCACCGAGTGCTTCGGACCGCTCGAGGTCGCCTACGACTTCAGCAGCGTCACCCGAGATGCGATCGAGGCGGGTCCGGCCAGCATCTGGCGCTACGCGGGCCTGTTGCCTGTGCCGACAGGAGCTCCACACGCCGCCAACCTCAACCCCGGCTGGACCCGGCTGCACTCTGCCGACCGGCTGGCCGCCGATCTGGGGCTGCGCAAGCTCTGGATCAAGGACGATTCCGGTAACCCCACCCACTCCTTCAAGGACCGCGTGGTCGCCGTCGCCCAGGGCGCGGCTCGATCGCTGGGGCTGACCACCCTCGCGTGCGCCAGCACCGGCAACCTCGCGCACGCAGTCGCCGCTGCCGCTGCCCGCGGCGGAATGGGCTCGGCGGTCATCATCCCGAGCAACCTCGAGGCCGGCAAGACGGTCACCACTGCGGCCTACGGCGGCGTGCTGCTCGCCGTCGAAGGCTGCTACGACGACGTCAACCGGCTGTGCTCGGAGCTCATCGGCGAGCCGCTCACCGCCGGGTGGGGATTCGTCAACGTGAACCTGCGGCCGTACTACGCGGAGGGGTCCAAGACGGTCGGCTACGAGATCGCCGAGCAGCTCGGTTGGCGGCTGCCGCAACAGGTCGTGGCCCCGGTTGCGTCCGGCTCGCTGCTCACGAAGGTCGACAAAGCCTGGCGCGAACTTGCCGACCTTGGGTTCGTTGAGGACTCCGACTACCGGGTGTTCGGCGCTCAGGCCAGTGGCTGTGCGCCCGTCTCGAAGGCCTTCGAAGCTGGCTGGGACGTTGTGCGTCCGGTCCGTCCAGACACGATCGCCAAGTCGCTTGCCATCGGAAACCCCGCGGATGGTCCGTACGCGCTGGACGCTGTGCGTCGCACCGGCGGTGCCGTGGCGGACGTCAGCGACGACGAGATCGTCGAGGGGATCGAGTTGCTCGCTCGCACGGAGGGCGTGTTCGGCGAGACGGCTGGCGGGGTCGTGGTGGCGACGCTGCGCAAGTTGCTGGCCGAGGGCCAGCTCGACCCAGATGCCGAAACTGTGATCCTCAACACCGGTGACGGGCTGAAAACGCTCGACGCTGTGGTGGATCGCGTCGGTCCGACGGCGATTATCCCGCCCGACCCCGAGGCTGTCCTGGCCCTCCTGGGCTGAGTGCCGTACAGTTGACTCCAGTGCTCGGCGTTCGCCGGACACATCACCTCACAGCAAAGGCACTATCGCAATGAGCAATGACCCCGTCCAGGGTGTAGTCAAGTGGTTTAACTCCGAGAAGGGCTACGGCTTCCTCTCGGTAGACGGCCAGGACCGTGACGTCTTCGTGCACTACAGTGCCATCGACATGGACGGCTACAAGTCCCTCGACGAGGAGCAGCGCGTGGAGTTCCGCATCGTCAGTGGCCCGAAGGGTCCGCAGGCGGAGGCAGTTCACCTCATCTGAGTCTCGTCTCCCAGACCAACGTCAAGGGGCCCCGCAGGCAACTGCGGGGCCCCTTGACGCATCTGTGGCGCCGTTCACATCTCCACCCCCCTGCTTGCACTCTCGGCCGGAGAGTGCCAACATGTGTGTTAGCACTCGGCGGCCAGGAGTGACAACTCCTCGCCGGGTCACCCCCGCTCAGCCGAGGCGGGGCGCGGGCCGGGAAAGGACCGGCACCGGCGCCGCCGTTCGTCGCGGACGGCTCTGCGGGATCACCCACCACCGGAATTCCGGAAGGAAGACACACTCAATGGCGAAGATTATCGCTTTTGACGAGGAGGCCCGACGGTCGCTGGAGCGGGGCATGAACACCCTCGCCGACGCCGTCAAGGTCACGCTCGGCCCCAAGGGCCGCAACGTTGTCCTCGAGAAGAAGTGGGGCGCCCCCACTATCACCAACGACGGCGTCTCGATCGCCAAGGAGATCGAGCTCGAGGACCCGTTCGAGAAGATCGGGGCCGAACTGGTCAAGGAGGTCGCCAAGAAGACCGACGACGTCGCCGGTGACGGCACCACCACCGCGACCGTGCTGGCCCAGGCGCTGGTCCGCGAGGGCCTGCGCAACGTGGCAGCCGGCACCAACCCGATGGCCCTCAAGCGCGGTATCGAGGCAGCCGTCGCGGCCGTGTCCGCGGAGCTCCTGGCCATGGCCAAGGACGTCGACTCCAACGAAGAGGTCGCTGCGACCGCTTCGATCTCCGCCGGCGACAAGAACGTGGGCGAGATCATCGCCCAGGCCATGGAGAAGGTCGGCAAGGAAGGCGTCATCACCGTCGAGGAGAGCAACACCTTCGGCCTGGAGCTCGAGCTCACCGAGGGTATGCGCTTCGACAAGGGCTATATCTCGCCCTACTTCGTGACCGACCCCGAGCGGATGGAAGCAGAGCTCGAGGACCCGTACATCCTGATCGCAAACCAGAAGATCTCCGCGGTCAAGGACGTGCTGCCGATCCTCGAGAAGGTCATGCAGTCGGGCAAGCCGCTGCTGATCCTGGCCGAGGACGTCGAGGGCGAGGCCCTCGCGACGCTCGTCGTGAACAAGATCCGCGGCACCTTCCGCTCTGTGGCGGTCAAGGCTCCGGGCTTTGGCGATCGCCGTAAGGCCATGCTGCAGGACATCGCCATCCTGACCGGCGGCGAGGTCATCAGCGAGGAGATCGGGCTCAAGCTCGAGACGACTGAGCTGTCCCAACTCGGCCACGCCCGCAAGGTGGTCGTGACCAAGGACGAGACGACCATCGTCGAGGGTTCCGGAGACGCGGAGCAGATCGCAGGCCGGGTCAACCAGATCAAGGCCGAGATCGAGAACTCGGACTCCGACTACGACCGCGAGAAGCTGCAGGAGCGACTGGCCAAGCTGGCCGGTGGCGTTGCAGTCATCAAGGTCGGCGCGGCCACCGAGGTCGAGCTCAAGGAGCGCAAGCACCGCATCGAGGACGCCGTGCGCAACGCCAAGGCGGCCGTCGAGGAGGGCATCGTCGCCGGTGGCG